>DSCJ01000063.1 GCA_011049175.1 Bacteroidota bacterium
CGGAAGAAGAGATCTCTCTGAAGCTCCGTGCCAGTCTTGATGAATTGTATTACAACGGGTTTTCAGAAAAATACCTTCTCAAGGACATTCATACCATTACCCGGAGTTTTGTTCCCGACAAAAAGCACGGAACAGCGCTGGTAGCCCTCTGTTTCACCAGCTATTATTATCCAATTATTGAAGGCGCAGCGTAATGAGTTTCATTTACGGAGGTTTACCCGATTCTTATTCCCGGACCGATTCCAGCAGAATCGTCATTCTTCCTGTGCCCTATGACGATACCAGCACCTGGATCAAAGGGGCTGACAGGGGCCCTGACGCCATTTTGGAAGCATCGGCCAACATGGAACTATACGATATTGATACCGATAGTGAAGTATACCGGCTGGGCATTCATACGGCCCCGCCGCAAGGCGGGTTCTCTTCTCCTGAAGAAATGGTGAAAGAGGTTGAGAAATCTGTTGAATATTACATCCGAAAAGGGAAATTTGTTGTCACCCTGGGAGGGGAACATTCCATCAGTATCGGATCCATTTTCGCACATGCAAAAGCATACGGGAACCTGACCGTTCTGCAAATCGATGCTCACGCCGATCTCCGGCAGGAATACATGGGCAGCCGTTTTAATCATGCCTGTGTCATGGCACGTGCCCGTGAAGTGGCGCACACTGTACAGGTTGGAATCAGAAGCATGGATATTACTGAAAAGGAATCCGCCGAAAATTCAGATCTGTTTTTTGCAAGTGAAATCCATGAATTCCAGAAATGGCAGCAAAAAGTTATTGGAAGACTTCGGCAAAATGTTTATATTACTTTCGATCTGGATGCTCTGGACCCGTCTATCATGCCCAGTACAGGAACTCCCGAGCCCGGCGGGCTGGGATGGTATGAGGTGCTGGATCTGATAGGCATGGTGATTGAGCAGAAAAACCTGGTGGGAATGGATGTGGTGGAATTATGCCCCAATCCCGCTAACCGGGCGCCTGATTTTCTGGCGGCCAAACTGATCTACCAAACACTCTCCATGCGTTTTGCAGGAGAACTGTCACGGCTGAATAAAAACAATCCGTCATGAGTAAAAAGGAATTACTGAAAAACACAGTAGAACACATTGACATTACCTCCTTTGATGCAAGGCCCATTATTGACGCCATGAGGAAAATGTCGTTTTCATCACGTGCCACGGCTCATGCCACCGATATTCTCAGCCGGATGATCAGGGATAAAAAATGTACCAGCATTCTGACCCTGGCCGGCAGCACCAGCGCAGGAGGCTGCATGCAGGTGTACGTGGATATGATCAAGAACAAAATGATTGATGTGGTAGTCGCCACCGGAGCTTCCATAGTGGATATGGATTTCTTTGAAGCACTGGGTTTCAGGCATTACCAGGGAAGCATCCATGCCAACGACAGGCAACTGAGGAATCTGTATATTGACAGGATTTACGATACATATATTGACGAAGACGAGTTGCAGGTATGTGACAATACCATCAAAGAAATTGCCGACAGCCTGGAACCGCGCCCTTACTCCTCACGTGAATTTATCCGCGAAATGGGTAAATACCTTGCAAAAAACAGTGTGAAAAAAAATTCTCTTGTGCAAACAGCCTACGAACAGAATGTTCCCGTTTTTTGTCCGGCATTCAGCGACAGCAGTGCAGGTTTCGGGCTGGTTATGCACCAGTGGGAAAATCCATCCCGACATCTGTCCATCGACTCGGTAAAAGATTTTCTTGAGCTAACCCGCATCAAGATTGCTGCTGAAACAACCGGACTGTTCATGATCGGCGGGGGTGTTCCGAAAAACTTTGCCCAGGATACGGTGGTCTGTGCAGAAATGCTTGGGAAACCGGCGCCCATGCATAAATATGCCGTTCAGATCACAGTGGCCGATGTACGCGACGGAGCCTGTTCTTCTTCCACCCTGAAGGAAGCTTCTTCTTGGGGAAAGGTTGACACCGTTTATGAGCAAATGGTTTATGCCGAAGCCACCACGGTTCTTCCTCTTATGGCCAGCTATCTCTATCATCAGGGAGACTGGCGTAAACGGCCGGCACACCGCTGGAACAAACTTTTCGAACAATAAGTTATTTCACCATGAAAGGGAAAAAGGAGTTCAAGAAACGCAGAAAGAATTTTGACACTTCGGACGATCTCTATTCAAAAAAGAAACCCAGGAAAAAACTCGACCAGAAACAGGGCAAAAAGTTTTCCATTTACGATACATGGGATGAAGAAGAGGAGTAATAAATCCCATGACAAAGGAAATGATCATACATTCAATCAGGTTTACAGGAAGCAGTGCAGATCTGGCCCATCTGCCTCCGCCTGATAAACCGGAATATGCCTTCACGGGGCGATCGAACGTGGGAAAATCCTCCCTTATCAATATGCTGACAGGAAGGAAAAAACTGGCCAGGATCTCTTCAACCCCCGGAAAAACCCGGATCATCAACCACTACCTGGTCAATGAACAATGGTATCTTGTTGATCTGCCCGGTTACGGATACGCCAAAACCTCAAAAACAAACAGAACCGAATGGAACATGCTGCTGAAGCAGTACCTGCTGAAACGGCCCAATCTGCTTTCCGTATTCGTGCTGATCGATTCCCGCATCCCTCCTCAAAAAAATGATCTGGATTTTCTGGAATTTTTGGGCATGAATCAAATACCTTTCTGCCTGGTGTTCACCAAGACCGATAAATTGAGCTCCCAAAAACTCAAAATCGCCATTCAGGAATACAAGAAAGGACTGCTGCTGGTGTGGGAAACCCTCCCGCCCTGGTTTGTCACCTCCTCGGTTACTCGTACCGGCAGGGAAGAAATACTGGGATTTATTGATGAAACCAACCGGTTTGATCATCAAAATGGTTGAATTTAACCGCACCGGCAACGTTTTTTCTTTTCAGATTTACTAATTTTACAGTCAGAATGATCATCCGGTAAATGTAATAACTCCTGTATGCCAGCGAAATCCAGTATTAAATTCTTTTCCGGGAGAAGCTCCCGCTATCTGGCTGAAAAAATCGCCAAAAGTTTTGGTTCTGAGCTGGGCAAAACTTCCATTCTTGAATTCAGCGACGGAGAGTTTCAGCCCTCCTATGAGGAATCGGTACGCGGTGCCACCGTTTTCATTATCCAGTCTACCTTCATGCCAGCCGAAAATTTATTTGAACTCCTGTTAATGATCGATGCCGCCAAAAGGGCCTCCGCCTACAAAATTGTTGCAGTAATGCCTTATTTCGGATTCGCCCGCCAGGATCGCAAGGATAAACCCAGGGTCTCAATTGGGGCCAAGCTTGTGGCCAACCTGCTATCTGCAGCAGGAGCCGACCGGGTCATGACCATGGACCTGCATGCCGATCAGATTCAGGGTTTTTTCGATTTCCCTGTCGACCACATATACGCTTCCACCGTATTTGTTCCTTATTTCAAAAGCCTTGATCTTGATAATCTGGTTATTGCCTCCCCGGATATGGGCGGAAGCAAAAGGGCCAATGCCTATTCCCGTTTCCTGAATGCCGACATGGTAATTTGCTATAAGCAACGTGAAAAAGCCAATGCTGTGGGAAAAATGGTGGTCATTGGCGATGTAACCGGAAAAAATGTGGTCATCGTGGATGACATGATCGACACGGCCGGGACTATCACCATGGCAGCCAATATGATGAAGGAACAGGGAGCCCTCAGCATACGCTGCGCGGCCACACATCCTGTTCTTTCAGGCCCGGCCTACGAAAGAATAGAAGAATCGGCCCTGGAAGAAGTGGTTGTTACCGATTCCATTCCCCTTACCCGGGAAAGCCCGAAAATCAAGGTGTTATCCATTGCCGATATTTTTGCCGATGTGATCAACAAGGTATACAATTATCAATCGATCAGTTCCACATTTATTGTATAATTCACTATATTTGCACCCTCTTTAAAACAATCAATTATTAACGTGTAATGGGAAGCGGGGAATTCATTTTCCGGCTTCAGGTAGCACATAAAGGAATTCACTATGAAAGAGGCAGAAATTAAGGGTAAATTACGACAGCAAACCGGAAAAAAAGATGCAGCAAGACTGAGAAAACAGGGGTTTGTGCCCTGTGTTATGTACGGAGGAAAAGAAAATATTCATTTCTGTGCTCCCACAGGAGATTTTAAAAAAATTATTTATTCCTCTCATATCTACCTGGTCAATCTTGATCTGGAGGGGAACCATTATCAGGGACTGATCAAGGAAATACAGTTTCATCCGGTTACCGACGAGATCCTCCATATCGATTTCATCGAAGCTCTCCCCGGGAAGGATGTCATTGTCAATATCCCCATTCACCTGGTGGGTGATTCGGTCGGGATCAAAGCCGGCGGAAAACTTCGCCAGAGAAAAAGGTACCTGAAGGTAAAAGGCAAGGCAGAAAAAATGCCCGAATACCTGGAAATTGACATTACCGACCTGGATGTGGGTAAGAAAATCAAGGTTGGGGATCTTTCCTTTGAGGACCTCGTATTGCTTGATACTCCGCGCGCCCTGGTGGTTCAGGTCATTTCTTCCCGACTGGCTGCCAAAGGCATGATTATTACTGAAGAAGCCGAGGAAGTAACTGCTGAAGAGGTGACTGTTGCAGCTGCAGAAGCCGCAACAGAAGAAACCAGAGAGGAATCAACGGAAGCGTAAACCAAATCTGCTGGATTGAAGTATCTGATAACCGGACTCGGAAATCCCGGGCGGGAATATGAAAACACCCGCCACAACATTGGTTTTTCAATATTGGACGCCCTGGTAAAAGCGTCCAATATTGCTTTTGAGGACCGCCGGTATGGATGGATTTCCAGGCTTTCTCACAGGGGAAGAACTTATGTGCTTCTGAAACCCTCTACCTATATGAATCTGAGCGGAAGAGCGGTTCATTACTGGCTGAAGAAAGAAAAAATTCCCCTTGAACGTTTACTGGTAGTGGTAGACGATGTGGCTCTTCCCTTCGGTGTCATGCGACTCCGGGCAAAAGGAAGCGATGCAGGACACAACGGCCTGAACCATATCAGCACCATTCTGGGAACACAGAACTATGCGCGCCTGCGTTTCGGAATAGGAGATAATTATGGGCCGGGACAAAAAGTTGAATATGTGCTTGGTCCCTGGTCTGCAGAAGAAAAAAAACTGTTGCCCGAAAGGATCGAACTGGCAGGAGAAATCATACTCCAATTCGGTGTACTGGGAGTGGAAAGAACCATGAACCTGTATAATCAGCGCGGTAACAATCTGTTGCAAAAAAATGAAGGAAAAACCTGAAGAAGAAAAGGTTCGTATTGACAAATGGCTGTGGTCCGTTAGAATATACAAAACCAGAAGTCAGGCTACTGAAGCATGCCGCAGCGGAAAAGTCTTTGTAAACAATGAACCGGCCAAACCCGGCCGGACGATACGTCCCGGTGAGATTGTCGTGGTTAAAAAAACACCCGTATGGTACACCTATGAAGTAAAAGCCCTTACTGAAAAAAGGCTTCCGGCTCCCCTGGCAGCAGAACATTACCGGAACCTTACCCCGGAAGAAGAACTGAATAAACTGAATATTACCCGATTATCGGGATTCGAATACAGGGAAAAAGGGTGTGGCCGCCCAACAAAACGAGAAAGAAGGGAAATCAACCGCCTGAAGAAGCTCTCCTGAAAAGCAGATAGTATATGCTGATAGCCCAACAAAAACGAAAGGAAAACCTTGCCGAATACATCCTGTATTTGTGGCAGGTGGAAGACATGATCCGCGCCCATGACTTCTCGATGGAAAAAATCAAAGAAAACATCATTGAACCCTTTGGTTTGCCTCCCGATATCCGCCGGAAAACGGAAGAATGGTACAGCCAGCTGGTTCATCTGATGAAGAATGAAAAAATTGAAGACACCGGACACTGCCGTTTCCTCATCAATCTGGTAAACGATCTGCACCGGCTTCACCTTGAGTTACTCGACCGGCCGGAAGAAACCGCCTACCGGCATCTTCACCGTCAGGCCGAACCACATATCAGGGCCCTGGAAGAAAAAAGCCTGCACAGGTATATGCATGAAACTGACACATGCCTGCATGGTCTGTATGGTTTGCTGCTAATGAAACTGCAAAAACGCAAAGTACATCCTGAAACACAGGATGCTTTTCAGCATATCGGAAAAATGATCGCCTACCTGGCAGCCCGATACAAAGCCCGCGAAGAAGAGGAAGAAACCCAGGAATAAAATAATCTGCAGCCTGCTGCCGGGCCGGAAATCTGTTCTTGGTACCAAACTCCCTGTCAGAACTTATAGGAAAACCCTAACCCGAATACTTCCTTGAACTGAATCTTCGGCCTTTTTACCCCATCGTCGTCCATCAATCTGATGTTGTCATCATAAATCAGATGGGTATTGATATTGGCACTGATGTATTGGTTTATTTTCATAGTAATCAGCACCTCCCAGTTGACATCCACATTCTGGGGTTTATCGAGATAATTGGAGAAAAGATCCAGTTTTGTCAGCAGATCCACATTGGTAACCACCGGAGTTTTGAAAGCCATTTTCAAATAGCCTCCGAATTCGCCTCTGAATTTTTTACCAGGCTCCAGACCGAATCCCGTGGCAAGTTCCGCCTCGGTTACTATGGTCATCTTTGATGTAAGAGGTGAGAGAAACAATGTGAAATTGTCACCAGGCTTGTAATCCATACCAAGTGAAGCAGTAATATAGGCCGGGGCAAGAAAAGATGAAATAACAGTTGAATCATTGGGATAGTCATACCCGTCAGCGAACTGTGTCTTAAAACTGACCATACCGCTGTAATACCATTTCCCCGATGCTTTCCGGCCATATTTCGAGGAAAACTCGATCCTGTCATCACTTTTCCGAACACCCTGACCCTCATTATTCAGCAACCCATATCCCATGTCGAGGTTATTGTCCCAGGTCATTCGTCCTTTCTTCAAATTGGCAAACAGGTTCACAAAAGCATTCCCGGCGATGGAATTGGCCCCGCCGGCAGCCCAGTTCACAAGGGAAACCTGGGAGAATGAAAGGGAACCGGCACCTCCTGTCTTCCAGCCTTCCAGTGAATCCGCCTATTCCTGTCCCTGGGTAGTGTTTGGGAACCATAGCAGTAAACCTGCCAGTATGATGTACTTTTTCATCTTATCTTTTTTTTCATGTTTTTTCGGTAAATAAATGCACATCGGTCTGTGGAAAAGGGATTAAAACGTTAAAGCTACACAATTCTTTCATTATTATTTGTTTTGTTCAACTAGATCATATGAATAATTGACAAATAACCGGTATCCGGATCCCGGCGAGAGAGTCCGTTGCTCATGATAAAACAAATTATTTTTTTATCTTGCCCGGGCTAACCATCAATACTGCATGTAATGCTGGAATCACTCAAAGTGCTCGATGAGTTGAGGCTGAATTTTTCCCAGAGCGGACTCTTCATCCTGAACCTGACACTGGCTTTTATTATGTTTGGTGTTGCTCTGGAAATCAAATTCGAACATTTCAAGAAAGTAATATTGAATCCAGTTTCCACTCTGGTAGGAGTATTTTCTCAGTTTTTTCTTTTACCTCTAATCACTTTTCTGATCGCGATCCTGCTGAGACATTACATCACTCCTACCATCGCCCTGGGAATGATTCTGGTGGCTTCATGCCCGGGTGGGAATATCTCCAATTTCATGTCTTCTCTTGCCAGAGGCAACGTAGCACTTTCAGTCAGTCTAACGGCCATTGCCACCCTTTCTGCCATTTTTATGACGCCGCTGAATTTCTCCCTGTGGGGGGGATTGTTCACTGAAATCTACAGCAGAACCGATGCCTCTGGTCTGGTCAGGCCCCTGGAGATTGATGTCGGGCAAATGTTTCAAACGGTTTTTATCCTGCTGGGCATCCCGCTGGTTCTGGGAATGTGGTTCAACCATCGCTTCCCCGACCTCACAAAAAAAATTGTGGTCCCCATCAAGCGGCTGTCCATAGTGTTCTTTATGGGAATGGTGGTTATGGCATTTATGAACAATTTCGACTATTTTAAAGCCCATATAAAATACATATTTCTTCTGGTATTCATCCATAATGCCGTGGCACTTACAACAGGTTATTCCATAGCCTCTCTGTTCAGGCGCAACGCCACTGACAGAAAAACCATATCCATCGAAACCGGAATACAAAATTCCGGCCTGGGACTGGTTCTTCTCTTCAATCCCAAAATATTTCCTCCCGATTTGGCCATCGGGGGAATGGCTTTCATTACCGCCTGGTGGGGCATATGGCATATCCTGTCTGGACTTGGGATCGCCGGTCTGTGGGGACGCAAGCGTAAAAGGGTTGTCACAATCCAGTAAAAGAAACACGGCCAAATGTATTAATGATGGAACACATTAGATGGAAAAATCTTGAGCGCGAATCAATCAGATATGCCCTCCTGAAGATAGGGGTCAAATGGTGGCACAATTTGTTTTATTACCGAAAGGTAACCGCCCTGAACACACATAAAATTCCCCAAAACCGGCCTCTTATATTTGCCCCCAACCATGAAAACGCCGCTATGGACGGGCTGGCAGTACTGTGCACCACCCGTGGCCAGCCGGTTTTTCTGGCACGTTCAGATATATTTAAAAAGAAACTGCCCGCCCTGTTGTTGACTTTCCTCAAAATCATGCCCATTTACCGTATTCGTGACGGAATCAGCAGCCTTCAGAAAAATGACAGGGTATTCCAGAAAACGGTCGAAATCCTGAAAAGAAAACGACCCCTGGTCATACTGCCCGAAGGAAACCACGCCGAATTCAAAAGACTTCGACCATTGAAGAAGGGTATTACACGTATCGCTTTTCAGGCAGAGGAAGCCTCAGGGTACCATCTGGGAATACATATCGTTCCTGTTGGGATCGATTACCGCGATATTTATAAATTCAAAACCGATGTGCTGGTGAATTATGGCGATCCCATTGATATATCCGATTATTTCGATCTCTACCGGGAAAACGCCCAGAAAGGAATGCTGGCCCTGCGGGAACACCTGGCTTCTGCCATTCGGGAACTGATGGTGCAGATTTCCACTGAAAAATATTACCATGGGTATATGGGAATACTCGACCTGTACTTCCATAGAATGAAAAAAAGGATGGGACTTTCAGGAAACACGCATGCCAATAAATTCCAATCCGACCGGAAACTCGTGGAAATTCTGAATCTTTTTCTGGAAAAAGACCCTGAGACTGTAGCAAAGCTGAGCCGTAAAGCCGAAAAATTTGTCGCACTCAGGAAAAAGCTGAGGCTCAGAAACTGGCTTTTTGAAAAAGACAGGGTTTCTTTTCCGGGTATTTTCCTTCACGGATTATTGCTGGTCATCGGTTTCCCGGTGTTTCTGACCGGTCTCCTGACCAACTACATCCCCTGGCATATTCCCGGAAAAGTTGCTGAACAGTTTGAAGATAAGGTCTTTATTTCAACTGTTAAGTTTGTGGTTTCGTTCCTGCTGTTCCCCCTGTATTACCTTCTTTTATTCATACTCCTCTGGATTGTTTCCAGCAATCTTCTGATAGCTCTTGGCGGAATTGCCATATGTGCTTTCACCGGATGGATTGGATTCAGATATTACATTTCATGGAAAAAATGGTTGGGGAAATACCGTTATCGCAGGTACATGAAAAAGAAAAACAAAACCTTTACAGAAGCAAAAAACCTCAGAAATGAATTGATCTCCAGGATGGATGAACTGGTTGCTTCCGCCATTCCCCTGCCGGCTTCTTCATGATATACCGGAAACTTTTCAAACGGTTAGCTTCCCGCCGCTGCTTCCACCTCCCGGAAAACCCGCATAAAATTTCCTCCCCAGATTTTCCTGATTTCTTCTTCCGAATAACCTCTTTTTACCAGTTCCTTGGTTATGCTGTGCATTTCACTCACATCAAAACAATCTTTCAACCCACCGCCACCGTCGAAATCGGTTCCGATCCCTACATGATCAATACCGGCAACCTCAACCACATGATCAATATGTTCCACCATGTCTGACACCGTGGGCAGAACGGGTGGATATTTCCGGTCCAGTGCATACCATTCCTGCCGTACTTTTTCCATGGTTTCCTCGTCAAGTTCTGAAAAATTCCCGTATTTCTCCCTGAGCGCCACCCGGGCAGAGTCGCGTTGGGGGTTGGATTCAATATCGGCCACATAGGAAGGAACAAAACAGATTTGCACCACTCCTCCATTGGTTGCCAGAGCCTTCAGCATATCATCGTCCAAATTTCTCTGACTGGCACACAGGGCGCGGGTACATGAATGGGAAGCAATCACCGGGGTGCGGGTTATCTTCAGCACATCATAAAAAGCTTCATCACTGATGTGCGAAACATCGATCATCATTCCCAGCCGGTTCATTTCTTTCACTACCTCTTCACCAAAGGGCGAAAGGCCATGATGCTCCGGTCCTCCGGGATCAGTCGATGAATCGCAGATATCATTGTTGCTGCTGTGACAAAGCGTGATATACCTGGCGCCCCGGCGGTAATATTCCTCCACCATTTCAAGATCCGTTCCAATAGGGTATCCGTTTTCCAGACCGATATACACAGCCCGTTTCCCCGTCTTTTCAATCCGGTATCCGTCATCGGGGGTATAAGCCAGTTCAGCCTGCTCACTGTTACTCTCCACTGCATCCTTCAATACCGAAAAAATCTCATCTGTGGTTTCCCTGGCTTTCCTGATACCTTCCGGAGTTCGTTCTCCCTGGCCGATAAAAACAGCAAAAAATATGGCATCCAGCCCTCCTTCCTTCATGCGGGGAAAATCTACTTTACTGCCGTTTTCATAGGGATCATTCCGTTTCCCAACATCAAAATGTTCCCCTCCGAGTCGTAGCGGAGTATCCGTGTGTGTATCCACAGTAAAAACCTTTTCATGGATTTTTTCTGCCTTGCGCTGTATCCGTTTTTCGCTCTGAGTACTTTTACAACCCGAAAAAAGAAGACCGGCAATCAGGACTAAATAATTCAATTTCATTTTTAAATCAGTTTATTTACAGTGTCAAAAAATTCTCTTCTTTTGAATCAATCAGGCCCTGAAATTATAAAAAAATAAAGAGGTTGTTCGCAAACAACCTCTTTATTTATTCTCTTTCAGCAGATTAATCAGTAACTATACTGATTTTCAATCCCATTTCATCGTAAATAAATTGATCTTTCAGGTTGTCGAATATTTTCCTTGAACCGTAATTCACTCCCCACACCGTACGGTCAATGGTAAAGGAATTGGTTTCGCCAACATAAATCTCACCTTCGCGGTAAACCCGTCCTGGAAATGAAATTCCTCTGGTAATTCCCTTCATCGTTAAATTTCCTGTGATCAGATGAGTGGGTTTAAATTCACCCTCCACCCCGGATATTTCATCTTTCTTTTCCACACGGGTAATGACGAATGTGGCCACTGGAAAGGAATCCACATGAAAAAAATCGGACGATTTCAAATGTCCAATAAGCTGGGCGTTCATATCCGGGTCATCAAGGTCTTCATTCACTATGGTTTGAAGATCGATCACAAATTCTCCTCCGTTGATCTCACCGTTCTCCACTGTAACATAACCCTCACGGATCATCACGGTACCATGATGATTGCCGGTAAGCTTGGAACCCGTCCATTCAATCCGGCTCTGTTCCGTGTTAACGGGAATCTGTTTCGCATCTGTAGTCTTTAGTTCTGTGGCTTCTTTTGTTTCTGCTCTGGTCCCACCGGGACCCTGATTGCATGATGACAATGCAAGGGCAAACCCCGTAAGTATGATCATGCCTGATCTGATTGTTTTCATATTTCCATTTTTTAGTCTATCCAACACAGTAAACAGAAAAACAATCCCTCAACCGGAATGTTCATTGCATAAATCAAAAAAAGGAAAGGAGCTGGCAGAAACTAGTGGGGAAAGAAAAGGCTGATGATCACAATGGATCCTACCAGTACCAGAAAACCGCCAGAAATTCGGTTTACCCAGAGCAATCCTCTCAAGCGCAGGCGTGTACGGAAACTGTAAACCAGTGAACTGAGAAAAAACCACCAAAGAGAAGCGCCAACAAACACTCCCGTGAACAGGATGATATTCTGTAACAGGCTGGTCTGGTCTAGTACCACGTTCAAAGCTGTAAAAATACCAAGAAACAACAGGATGGCCATGGGATTGGAAAGAGTGAACAGCAACACGGAAACAAAATCCTGTACCAGGTTGTTTTTTGACACTTTTCTGTTTCTGAATCTTTTTACAGGATTTGTGCTGAAAAGACGCCAGCCGAAATACATGATAAATATTCCTCCCAGGATCTGAAAGTAGAGTTCCTGCTGATGGATAAAATTGATAATAAACGTAATTCCGAATCCGGTGACCAATGCAAAAATAGTATCGGCTGTAGCAGCCCCTAATCCGGAAAAAAAACCGCTGTATCTTCCGTGGTTCAGAGTACGTGTTACACAAACCATGCCCATAGGACCGAGAGGCACCGACACTGCCAGCCCAATAAGCAAACCCTTCAATAACAAAATGGTATTCATCCTTTACTCAATCCTTCGTAAATTCCCCGTTTTCAATCCCATATACCTGTGCAGGGTAAATTTTAAGGGGGTGAAAATAAGAAAAATTAATGAACAATTACCTTCATGGCACAAAAAATCCTATACCAGACGTACAAATATTACACCAAAGTCTTCATTCAGGATAAAATATATTCTAAATCAAACGGGAACGGACCAGCAACCGGGGTTCCATCATTTCGGTAATGGCATATTTCAACCCTTCCCTGCCGAATCCCGAATCTTTTACTCCTCCGTATGGCATGTGATCGACACGAAATGTGGGCACATCATTCATGATCACTGCGCCGGTACGGGTATATTCAATGGCATATTGTTCCTCGGCCAGGTCCCGAGTAAATACTCCCGCCTGTAGCCCGTATCTCGAATCGTTGATCATCCGGATAGCTTCAGAAAAATCATCAAAAGGTTCCACACTCACCACCGGTCCGAATACCTCCAGGGCACATACTTTCATATCGGAAAGAGTTCCGCTAAGAATCGTCGGTTCCACAAAGCTGCCCCTTCTTATTCCTCCCCTCAGGACTTTTGCACCCCCTTTCTCCGCTTCTCTGATCCATTCCTCCACTCGCAGGGCATTTTCTTCATCAATCATCACGGAAATATCAGTATCAGGATCAAGCGGGTCTCCGTATTTCAGTTTTCCCGCACCGGCCACAAATTTCTCAAGAAATGAATCAAACAGGTAAGTATGTACAAAAATCCTCTGCACATGGATGCACACCTGACCGGAATAGGCAAAACCACCCGATACGCATTTGCTCACAGCGGTATCCAGATCTGCAGAACGGGATATCACCACACCGGCATTCCCGCCCAGTTCCAGCAACACTTTCTTTTTCCCTGCCTGGTTTTTCATGGCCCATCCCACCTCCGGGGAACCGGTAAATGATAGCATATGGATCCGTTCATCGGTCACCAGCTGGTTCCCGGCCTTCCGGTCCATGGGCAGGATAGAAACACCGCCGGCAGGCCATCCGCTCCGGTGGATGAGCTTTGCAAGTTCAAGAACCGATAGCGGAGTTGACCGGGCAGGTTTCAGAATAATGGCATTCCCGGCAGCCATAGCAGGAGCAATTTTATGAACCGCAAGATTCAGAGGGAAATTAAACGGAGCAATACCGGCCACCAGTCCCAGTGGAAAATATTTAATCAGTCCTTCCTTCCCCACACCTGCAGGAGTCCAGTCCAGACTGATATATTCACGTGGCAGTCGCCTCGATTCTTCTGCCGCCACATGAAAAACCTGGATGGCGCGATCAATTTCTGCCAGCGCATACTTCAGCGGTTTCCCCGATTCCATAGCCAGCACCCTGGCAAATCGTTCCCGTTCAGCTGAGATCATGGAAGAAATGCTTTCCAGAATATTGTATCTGGAATAGCCTGGCAATGCCTGTAACTCTCCTGATACCTCCTGTGCTTTCCGGATAGCATCTTCCAGCTCAGACTCCCCGGCCAGGTAGGTCGCGGCAACGATCTCCCCTGAATAAGGGTTCCTTACAGGAAGGTCGGTAGCGGTTTCCCGGAATACACCTCCCACAAATATCGGATATGTTTTCATGCTTTTTTGTTTTTAAAGATAAGTAATCGCAGCTTTTTATCTTAACGGTTACCTTCCCGATATTCTTTTCAAATTTCTATCTTTGCCCAAATTTTGGATTATGCTCGAGAAGAAAAGTTGGCAATGGGCTGTTCTCCTGGTACTTTCTTTAATCTGGGGATCCTCTTTCATTCTGATGAAACGCGGTCTGGAATCATTCAATCCCTACCAGGTAGCTGCTTTCCGCATCTTCCTTTCCTTTGTTTTCCTCCTGCCCATGATTTTACAGCGATTGAAACGATTGAACCGGAATAATCTGAGATCCGTTCTGATCGTTGGTTTTATCGGGAACTTTTTCCCCGCATTTCTTTTCACCACGGCCCAGACCCAGATCACCAGTTCCCTGGCCGGTATTCTCAATTCCTGTACACCGCTGTTCACCCTGCTCGTAGGGATCCTGATCTATAAAACCAGGTTCCTGCTGATCAATGTCATCGGATTATTCCTCGGGTTTATCGGGGCCATCGGTATAATATACAACGGAGGAATCACATTGAACGGCGGGAATCCCTGGTTCGCCCTCTTCATTATTCTGGCAACCCTGTTCTACGCCATCAGCGTAAATGAAATCAGGAATTATTTACATCAGATGGACGGAGCCACCATCTCATCACTGGCATTCCTGTTCATTGGGCCGGTTGCGGGCATCTACCTGATCTTTTCCGATTTCAGTGCAGCCATGGCTACACCCAACCACTGGAAAAATTTCGGATACATTGTTCTTCTGGCTTTTTTCGGATCCTTTATCGCCACCATCCTGTTCAATGAACTGGTGAGAAGGACATCGGCCATTTTCGGAGCATCGGTCACCTATCTCATACCGGCTTTTGCAATAATGTGGGGAATTTTCGACGGTGAATCATTCGGATTCGAGCAATTCCTCTGGGTTTTGGTCGTACTGGCAGGAGTATATCTGGTCAATAAGAAAAAGCTTGTCATGCTCTGAGAAATATGCCTTGTCTGTTCCTCAATGTGACCTCCTTTCGAATTCGGCTACCCCGCGATCCAGAAAATTCCTGAATGCTTCGGCATCCAGGTTGTATCCTATGGGTGTGGTGAGCAATTCGCCGTTGTGATCCACCGGAGCATAAAATGGCTGGGTATTGGCCCCGAAACGGGTAATTTGCAGATCGGCATTTTTCTTTCCGATACGATCTTTTACTTTGCCGTCATATTCCGAAGTGATCCACTCGTCTTCAGGAAGTTTTGTCTTATCATCGGTGTACAGGGCAATGATCACATAATCATCCTTCAATCTTTGCAGCACTCCCGGATCCGACCATACCTTTGCCTCCATTTCCTTGCAATTACTGCAGGCATGACCCTTAAAGTCAAGCAATACCGGCTTGTTCAATTCCCTGGCACAGGCCATACCCTGTTCGTAATCAAAATATCCCTGTAAACCGTGAGGCAAGGAAAACAGGTCGCTGTACCGGGGAACATCACAGAGCATGCTTCCACCGGCAACCTGTTTGCCGGTGTCTCCCGTATATTCAGTAAGATCAAATTGCTGGGCTTTCTGAGGAGGAAGAATTCCTGATATTCCGCTCAAAGGTGCACCGAACAATCCCGGCACCATATACAGGGCAAAGCTGAACGAAGCAACGGCCAGGAACAAACGCGGTACTCCTATAAAGGGCACATCACTGTCGTGTGCAAACCTGATCTTCCCCAGCAGATAAAAGCCCAGGATGGTAAAAAGCACAATCCATATGGCCAGATACAGGTCGCGGCTCAGAATTCCCAGGTGATAAGCCTGATCGATATTGGAGAGAAATTTAAAACCGAAAGCCAGAATAAGAAAACCCATCACCACTTTGACTGAATTAAGCCAGCCTCCTGATTTCGGTAAACTTTTCAGCAACGACGGAGAAAAAGCAAGCAGCGTAAAGGGCAGAGCAAATGCCACAGAAAAGCCTAACATCCCCACCAGGGGTTCAAGCACTTCGCCTGTAGCCGCCTGCACCAGCAAATATCCCACAATGGGTCCCGTACAGCTGAAAGATACCAGGGTCAAAGTAAGGGCCATGAAGAAGGCACCCAGAAAACCGCCGCGGTCGGCCTGGCGGTCCACCTTGCTGGTCAAACTGCCCGGAATAATTATCTCGAACATTCCCAGGAAGGATGCGGCAAATATCAGGAATAAAAGAAAGAAAATCAGATTCGGGATCCAGTGTGTACTCAGCACATTGGCAAAATTCGCACCGGCACTGGTAAGGGAAATGACCAGCCCGATCAGGGTATAGATGGCTACAATGGAAAAACCGAATACGAGTGCCTGGAACAGAGCCCTGCGCCGGTTTTCACTTCCCCGCATGAAAAAAGTAACCGTCATGGGAATCATGGGATAGACACACGGGGTGAGCACTCCGGCAAAACCAAGCAGGAAAGCCACAAAGAACAATCCCCACAATGATTTTCCCTGAAAGTTACCCCTACTTCCGGCTTCCGTATCTCCGGCGCTCAGTTCAACAGTAGAAGTCATCATGCCGGGAGCATCCCCTGATGACGAAACGGGTTCTTCACCGGTTGCCTCTTCTTCAGCAGAGTCATCCCCAGGCGGAATCATGATGCTGAAAGCCTCCTCCCTCGGGGGCAGGCAACGTTCATCATCACAGCTCATGAACTCCACTGTTCCGTTCACTTCAAATGATCCGGGAACAAGCGAACGGATTACCTGCCTAAACACCGCCTGAACGCTGAACATCTTCAGGTCCATCTTGAAGCTTTCGTCATATTTTACTTCCGGATCAATGGTTTCCACCACCTCCCCAATGCGCTCGTAACTGTCTGATGGATGAAATGTAAATGTGGTGGGAATAGGACCTGCCGGCGGTATGTCCTGGGAATAAAGATGCCACCCCTGATCTATGCTGGCCGTAAGCAGAAGGGCATATTCCGATTCATTGATTTTCTCGGCACTGAATTTCCAGGTAACGGGATCTGCTATTTGGGCCGTCCCTTGCGTGGCATTCAGCAAAAGAGTAACAACCAGTACAAAGGCAGTTCTTTTCATCTGTCTTGGTTTATGAAAGGACACAAATTAAAAAATCTTTTCTTTAAGTATTTGGAAGTATAAACAAGAAAACCCGTTTACAGTTCAATCTCCTCGCCGGAAGGAAGGAAAAAATGGTATTCCATAAATGAATAAGCATAAGAAGATTCAATGATAATACGGCATCCGAATTCACGGTTCCATTTTTTCCTGATCGACCGGAAACCGTGGGTCAGGTATGCCGCAATGTAAGGATGTAAGCGCAGGATAAATTTCTTTATTTTTTTCTCTTCCACCAGGGTACGAATATGTATTTTCAGCTCATCCTCCAGCAGGGCGCTGGATGATATTTTTCCGGTACCTTTGCAGGAAGGACAGGTTTCTTCTGTAAGGATATGCATCTCAGGCCGCACCCTTTGCCGGGTGATCTGCATCAAACCGAATTTGCTGAGCGGTAAAATATTATGTTTGGTACGGTCTGATTCCATGATCTCACGCATCCGGTCGAAGAGCTTCTGTTTGTGCTCGTTGGAATGCATATCGATGAAATCGACTACAATGATTCCGCCCATATCCCGCAGCCTCAGCTGCCTGGCAATCTCTTCAGCAGCTGCCAGGTTAACTTCCAGGGCATTGGTTTCCTGATCCTTGAAACTTTTCGACCGGTTCCCGCTGTTCACATCAATCACATGCAGGGCCTCTGTATGCTCAATGATCAGGTAGGACCCGTCTTTCAATGAAACGGTCTTTCCGAACGACGACTTAATCTGTTTATTCAGGTTCAGGTAATCGAAAATCGGTTGTCCTCCCTTGTACAGTTTGACAATTTTTTCCTGGTCGGGAGAAATCGAGGCAATGTATTCGCGGGTTTCCTGATAAACCCCTTCATCATTCACCCAGATCCGGTTGAAACTGGTATTGAAAATATCACGGAGCAAAGCCGAAGCCCGGTTCATTTCGCTGATAACCAGCCGGGGCGGATTGCCTTCCTTCACAGCCTGAAATCCGTATTCCCATTTCCTCACCAATCCACGTAACTCCTGATCCAGCTCGGCCACCTTTTTGTTTTCGGCCACTGTACGGACAATAACCCCGTAATTTTTTGGCCGGATACTCATCAACAGGTTTTTCAGCCTGGCCCGCTCTACATTCGATTCAATTTTCTGTGAAACGGAAACCTTATCGGAAAACGGAATCAGCACCAGGTTCCTTCCGGCAATTGAGATTTCCGAGGTAAGGCGGGGACCTTTGGTAGATATGGGCTCCTTGGCAACCTGCACCAGAAGCGGTTGCCCGGGCTTCAGCACATCGGTTATTTTGCCGTCCTTGTCGATATCCGGCTCGCGTTTAACCCTTCCGAAAGATATGGATTTGTTCTTCTTCTGGAGAAGCTGATGCAAAAATTTGCTAAGTGAGCTGAATTGCGGTCCCAGATCGAGATAATGCAGGAAGGCATCCTTTTCGTAGCCAACATCAATGAATGCCGCATTCAAACCCGGCATAACCTTCTTCACCCTTCCCAGATAGATATCTCCTACGGCAAACTGAAGATTACTCTTTTCCTTTCTTAGTTCAACCAGTCTCTTATCTTCAAGAAGGGCAATCGTAATTTCTGAAGAAGATACATCAATTACCAGTTCTTTTTCCACATTCGCTTCATTTACTCACGGCCGAATGGATTCCCCGTGTGGTATGTGAATGATAATGAACCTAAAGGCCAGGGCGGGCCTTTAGGTTCATTCTTATACCACAAAGCTTTCAGGAATACTATTTCTTCTTCTTATGCCTGTTTTTACGCAAACGCTTTCTGCGTTTGTGGGTAGCCATCTTATGTCTCTTTCTTTTCTTTCCGCTTGGCATGGTATAAATATTGAATCAAAAAATTAAGGAACCCTACCGCTTGACGTTAGCTTTTACCCGGTTAATGAATGATTTGGCAGGCTTGAAAGAAGGAATGAAATGTTCCGGAATAATGATGGTAGTATTTTTTGAAATATTACGGGCAGTTTTTTTCGCACGTTTTTTCACGATAAAACTGCCGAATCCCCTCAGGTAAACGTTTTTATCCTTTACCAGGGATTCTTTTACCGTTTCCATGAAAGCTTCCACTGTTTTTTGAACAGTTACCTTTTCAATTCCCGTGTTTTTGGAAATTTCATTTACAATATCAGCCTTAGTCATTTTTAAAATCTTTAATTATCAGTTAATTAGAATAAGTTTTCGCTTATGAACTGCAAATATAAATGTTTTATGTTTATAAATGAAATCTGCATTGATTATTTTTAAAGCGGTGATATTTTATTTTCAGGTCATTATATGGAGATGAATGTTGGAAGTGTGTTGCAGACCTGGTATGAAAAAACGGAAGAGACCTTCCCTGGAGGAATACTGGCGATGCATACCATATCTGGGTTTCGGAAATTATTCTTCAGCAAACCAGGGTCAGCCAGGGTATTTCCTACTATCACCGGTTCCTGGAAAAATTCCCCCGGCTGGAAGATCTGGCCCGAGCCCGGACCGACGAGGTGATGCATGTATGGAAAGGCCTGGGATATTACAGCCGGGCCAGGAACATGCATATCACAGCTATCCGCATCCTGAATGAATACGGGGGAAAATTTCCTTCGGGTTATGAAAATATACTCCGCCTCAGGGGAATAGGCCCATATACTGCGGCCGCCATTGCCTCATTGGCTTTTAACGAACCGGTCCCCGTGGTCGATGGCAATGTGTACCGCTTCCTGGCCCGTTTATTCGGTATTGTCGATTCTATGAGCACGGCTGCAGGGAAAAAGGCGGCAACCGAAAAGGCCGGAAAGATTATGAACCGAAAAAATCCCGCCCTTCATAATCAGGCCATGATGGAATTCGGTGCCCTGCAATGCACTCCGTTCCGTCCTCCCTGCCATGCATGTCCTTTCCGCAAGGTTTGCCTGGCATATATTACCGGCAGGGTGAATGAACTGCCAGTCAAACAAAAAAAACCGGCATCCGCAGAACGATATTTCAATTACGTGCTGCTAACCGGTGGACCAGATATGCTGGTGAAAAAGAGGGAAAAACAGGATATCTGGCAGGGCATGTATGAATTACCCCTGTTTGAATCGACCTTTCCGATTGAACCGGGCCAGCTTACCAGGAACGAATGGTGGAAAAAACTGGAAGAACGGACCGGCCCCCTGCACCTGAAATATCATTCAGGTATTATAACACATATCTTATCGCACAGGAGAATCCGCGCCGTATTTTACCATGCAGAAACCCGGGGAGACCTACCCGCTCTTTGGCCAGGAGAATCTACCGTTTCCGTAACAAGCTGGGAATCCATTGCTTTCCCCATGCTGATCGATAAATTCCTGTCGCAATACCTGCCGTTATTTTTCAATGGCAGCATTTGATACTGGTATGAAATTTTACTAATTTTACAGGCTGATTTCAAACCAACCATTATTATGTCGGTAAACAAGGTAATCCTGGTAGGCAATGTGGGGAAAGACCCTGAGGTAAACTATATCCGGGAAGACGTGCCTGTGGCAAAATTCCCCCTGGCTACCAGTGAAACATACACCAAGGACGGAGAAAAGATAACCCAGACCGAGTGGCATAATATTGTGCTCTGGAGGGGACTGGCCAGGGTGGTGGAAAAATATGTCAGAAAAGGCTCATTATTATATATCGAAGGAAAGATCAACACCCGCTCCTATGAAAAAGACGGGGAAACGAAATATATCACCGAAATTGTGGCCGATAATATGCGCATGCTCGGAAAAAAACCCGACGATTCAGGCCAGTCCTCCTCCCGACCATCCGAACAAAATGAACGGGCCCCTGAAGGCGACGCAACAGGGATATCCCAGGAAGACGATGATCTTCCTTTCTGATGTTATACAGATTTTTTTAGATCGCAGACTGTGGAAGCAGACGACCCTCTCCCGTATTTATCGATCCTTGCCGATTTGAACATCCGTTTTTATCAGGCCGGCCCCTCACTGTTCCTGGGCGTGGGTGTTCTGATCCTCCTGCTGGCCTGCTCTGCCATGATCTCGGCATCGGAAACCGCCTATTTATCATTAACATCTCCCGATCTGCAAAAGATCAGGGATGGAAAAAGCCGTTCGAACCACATCCTGCTGAAATTGCTTGAAATGCCGGAAAGGTTGCTCACTACCATCCTGATTGCCAACAATCTATTCAATATGAGCTCGGTGGTGCTTGCCATTTTTCTGTTTAACAGCACCCTGCAACCAACCGGATATCCGGTAGCCACTCTCCTTATCGAAGTGATCGTGATAGTCTTCTTCCTGCTTGTTTTTGCAGAGATCCTGCCAAAAATTTATGCCGGAAGCCACACGGTAAGGATCAGCATGCTGATGGCTACTCCCCTGTATTACATGGAAAAATTGTTCCGCCCCTTCAGCCGATTACTGATTTTTTCCGGTCACTTTTTTACCCGGCGAAACCTGCCTGCCAATTCGAATATTTCCATGGATGACCTCTCGGAAGTTCTCAGCAAAACCCCAACCGATCTGAGAAAAGACGAAAAAATGCTGCAGGGTATTGTCAATTTTGGAAATATCAATGTTAGCGAAATTATGACAGCCCGGGTGGATGTGGTGGCCGTGGATATATTCACCGGACTGAAAAAACTGCTGCATATTATCGTCGAGTCGGGGTACTCGCGAATACCGGTATATAAAGATTCATTCGATAATGTAAAGGGAATCCTCTATATCAAAGACCTGCTGCCTTACATCAATTATCCCGACGATTTCAAATGGCAGGATCTGATCAGGCCTCCCTATTTTGTTCCCGAAACAAAACGCATCAACGACCTGCTGGCAGAATTCCAGAGTAAAAAGATCCATATGGCCATTGTGATTGATGAATACGGCGGCACCCAGGGCATTGTAAGCCTGGAAGACATTCTGGAAGAAATTGTGGGCGAAATATCCGATGAATTTGATGAGGATGAATCAACCTATACCCGTATCGATGAAAACAATTACATTTTCGAAGGAAAAACACAACTGAACGATTTTTACAAAATCATGGGGGTTTCCCCCGATGTTTTCGACAAAGTAAAAGGAGACGCCGACACACTGGCCGGGCTGATTCTCGAAATCAGAGGGGAAATACCCGGCAAAGACGAAATCATCCCAATAGGTAAGTACATTTTCCGTATAGAGTCGGTGGATAAGCGAAGAATCAGAAAAATTAAAGTGACAGTGAATGAATCGGAGTAACAAACCCCTTTTTGCGAACCATTTCCTGATTACAGCATGCATGGTAATGGCGGTCATGGCCGCCGGTGGCTGCAGGCGAAATTATACGCCAAAGCCCCGGGGATATTTCCGTATCGATCTTCCTGAACACGCTTACCGTGAATACCGGTCTGATTGTCCGTTTTCCTTTGAATTTCCGGTGTATGCAAATGTGCAACCCGACCGGAGCCGCATGGCCCGGCCATGCTGGTTCAATGTCGTTTACCCCGATTTCAACGGCACGATCCATCTGAGCTACCAGACAGTAAAAAAAAACCTGGAAGAACTCACAGAAGACGCCAGAACGCTGGTCTACAAACATTCCATCAAGGCCGATGCTATCGGGGAACAATTGTTTACTCATCCTGATAAAAAGGTATACGGAATTCTTTATGACATTAAAGGAAACACAGCTTCGTCGGTCCAGTTCTTTCTTACCGACAGCTCCCGGCATTTTATCAGGGGGGCATTATATTTCAATGCCAGTCCCAATGCCGATTCACTGGCTCCAGTCATCCGTTTTTGCAGGGAAGATATCATCCACCTGATCGAAACATTCTCCTGGCAGTAAATGCCCGGTTTACCCCGGCAAGTTGAAAGCGTGTGGGAAAAAATATGTAAATTCGTGCCTCGTACGTGTAACCATCTGGTTTAAACCCCAAACCTGTTCATGGGTGTAATCTACAAGAACGAATACAGGGATGAATGCATCATGGGAATCTGGAAAATCACGGAAACCTATGATGAGCTGAGGCAGTTGCTTACACTCGACCGACGGCAACAGAAAATACTCAACGGATTCGGCAGTCTCAACAGAAAAATTGAATGGCTCAGCGTACGTGCCCTCCTATCGGAACTGACCAACTCTTCCACCCGCATAGTCTACAACGGGGAAAGGAAACCCCTGCTGGAAGACGGATCATACAATATCAGCATCTCCCATTCCGACGAACTCACATCCATTCTTCTGAGCCGTAACCGGCGGGTGGGTATTGATTTGGAACATATGACACACCGCATTGAATTGCTGGCCAGCAAGTTTCTCAATGATTCGGAAAAAGTAACCAGTGATCCCTTTCTGCAACGATATCACCTGTATATACACTGGTGTGCCAAAGAAGCTCTTTTTAAGATATGCGACAAGAAAAACATCAACTTCCGGGAGAATCTCATTATCCACCCGTTCGAACTGAAAGACGAAGGAAAGATCCTGGGAACCGTGTGGAATGAACATATCCATGAAACATTCAACCTTCAGTACTTCAAACTTGAGAACTACAGCATTGTATGGTGCTGCAAGGAATAAACCATGAATATCTACCGGCAGATACAGGAAAGCAGGGAAAAGCAAAAGCTCTTTTCTGTTTTGATCGATCCCGACAGATACCAGCAAAGGGATTTGCTGAAAATGATCGATCAGTCGGTTGAAACCGGGGTGGATTTCTTTCTGGTTGGAGGAAGCCTGATCTCCCATCCCATCGAGCCGGTTATCTCGCTGATCAAATCACACGGCAACATTCCGGTTCTGCTCTTCCCGGGCAGTTTACTGCAGATCAGCCCTGCAGCCGATGCCATCCTCCTGCTTTCCCTGATTTCCGGACGCAATCCCGAATTCCTGATCGGCAATCATGTAGTGGCAGCTCCCCTTTTGCACCGAACCCGGATGGAAATCATCCCCACCGGTTACATGCTGATCGGCAACCAAACATCCACTTCGGTTGAATACATCAGCAACACACGCCCCATCCCATCTGAAAAAACAGATATTGCAGTGGCCACTGCCCTGGCCGGTGAGATGCTGGGACTGAAACTCATTTACCTGGAAGCCGGAAGCGGTGCACCCGGTACGGTACCCGGCGAAATGATCCGACAGGTTAAAGATCATATTTCTGTTCCTCTGATAGCGGGAGGTGGAATCCGGAGCGTCAAAACACTTGAATCGGTTTACCGGGCAGGGGCCGATATGGCGGTGGTAGGAAATGCTTTCGAAAACAAACCGGGCCTGCTGAAAGAAATGGCCGCCGTTAAACGCGATTTTCTCTGATCGCCGGCAGCCACTGATATTTTCTTAATGCCGGTACTTCCAGCGTACCGGTTATTTTTTATCCGTCACATTTCAGCACGTTCTCCACCTGGTATTTGGCATTCTCCAGGTACTGACCGTGCATGGCCTTACGGTATGCCTCACAGGCTTTGGTCTTATCCCCCTTGGCCTGGTATGCGTTTCCCATATGGTAATAAAATCCGGCTCTGGCAGCGGCATCATCAGCCGACAACCCAATGCCTCTTTCCAGATACTGTATGGCTTTGTCAGGATCCCCCAGCTCATTGTTGATCTCTCCCAGTTTCAAAAAGATATCGGGATCGTTATTGCCATATTCAATACTCACATCGAAGTAGGCCTCAGCCTCACGGTATGCTTCATTCTGAAGAGCAGTCACACCGGCATTGTAATAACTGTTTCTGACCGATTCCTCGGCCTCTCTCATGGTTTCGGCATCCCTACCGGCGCTCACTGCCATGGCCTGATCCATGGATTCCTTCATTTTTTCCAGGTCATCCAGCCCTTTGTACGCCAGGCCCCTGGCCATAAATGCCTTCCCGTAATTCGGATTCAATTCAATGGCTTTTTCAAGCTGGACAATAGCCCCTTCAAAATCCTTGTTTTTATACAACTCAATCCCTTTGGCATAGTACAATTGAGGGATGGCTGCCCGGGCTTTCCGGCCGGTTTCTTCATCTCCGTATTTCGAGGCGGACTCTGCAGCTTTTTCAAAGGCTTGAATAGCCCTGTCGAAATCCCTTTCTCTGTAATGGGTCATGGCCTGACTGAAGTAAACTCCGGGAACCCTGGCCAGAGCGGCCACAGCCTTTCCCCGGGTGTCGGACCCTTCAGCCCCGAGTTGATCGGAAATCTCAATACACCTTTCAAAATGTATGGCTGCCAGATCGGGATCCGTTTTCAGTATCTGAGCACCCTGATTGTATTCATTGATGGCATCGCTGAGGGATTGTGCACTCAAACCACCCGCCATACATAGTAATAAGCTCAGTGTGGTAATTCCTTTCAGCATGATCCTTGCTTTTTTCATCGTTTTTCAGTTTGTTGATAATTTGTTGATGTTTGTATCTGTTAATGAACAGCCAGCAAATATAGAAAGATATTGTAAAAAATGAAATTATTGCTCTCTCATACCGAAACCACCCGCCAGTTCACTCCATGTCAAGAATAAACCTGTATTGCGTGGTTGATTCGGCCAGTTTTCCATATTCTCTGGCCGATGCTCTATCCCCATCCCGGCGGCTGATCCTTGCCAGCCCGGCATATGCCACCGCCAGATAGGTATTTACCCACACTCCAAATACCTTGCCATTTTCTATTCCGGTAAGATATTTATCACGCGACATTTCCGGGTCGTTGAATACTTTCTCGTAAATATACCCGTCGAAAATGTTCAGCACCATGGTTACAAAAGGATGATGCGGGTATTGCCGCCTCAGCACATTCATTACTTCAGCACACTCACGGGTTTGCCCGATGGCCATAAGATTCAGCAGGAGACGGCTGCGGTAAAAATAATTATCCGGATAATCGTCAACCAGTTTTCTGATATACTCCAGTGAACGGTCCGGATCATCCTCGTAGCTCAGATAAAGATGATTAAGAAACTGAAGGGCTTCGTTTTTCAGGTAAATGCCCTCCTCGGCCACCGTTTCAAGCATCCTTAGCCCCCGTTGCATATCCCCCCGGGGAAACAACAGCGCCAGCGGCCGGTAAACCGGGTACATTCTGGGATACGCTTCGATATAATAATTATATAATCCGGTGGTGAACATGAACTCACCAAATTGCTCCTGCAGTTTAAATCCCTTTTTCAGCGACCGGTAGGAAGGGGAAAGATAAGGAATTACTTTCCCGGTAAGTCCGTTATCGGCATAATACATCATCAGCATACCCTGCCCCACCAGATCGAAGAATACCCCTTCCACCTCCATGGGATCATCGGCCATTCTTTTTCCGGCCAGTTCTACAGCCTCTTCCAGTTTTACCTGGTAATTCTCCGATTCCGGATGATCCGGGGTTAGCGGCAAATTCTTCCAGTAAATGATCAGGGCTTCAAGAAAAGGTCCTGCAGGATGCTGCGGATGTTCTTTCCGGAATGAAACAGCATATTCAACGGCACGGTCAAAACGGAAACTATAAATATCATCCAGGCATTGCTCCATAGCCACCATGGTAGCGGAATCGCCCAGAATACCATACCGGGCATGAACCGAACCTGTCAGCATAAACCAAACGGCCAACCATACCCACACCCTGAACAGGCCCGACAGGCCCTTTCTTCCCATCTTTTTGTATATTTTCCTCTCCGAAACCATAAAATATTCTTTTATTTTATTGATTTTTATTTGAATAATCAAAATTATTTTTTTTATTTTGTTAAGATAAATGTAAATTATTTTTAATTACTTTTTTCTGCATGGATAAGAAATTACCGGTGTCCTGTCCTGCCTGTGGGAACGAGCTGGAGGTAAAAACTTTATTCTGCCCTGCCTGTGAAACCACGGTATCGGGATTGTATGAGCTCCCTCTGCTGTCCAGTTTGCGGGATGAAGATCAGCTCTTCATCATTGACTTTATTAAAAACAGCGGCAATTTGAAAATAATGGCAAAGAACATGGGGCTCAGCTATCCCACGGTCAGGCATTTGCTCGACGGGATTATCCGCCGGATCAAGGAACAGGAAACACACCATAAAATCTGAGCGACACGTTTCAGATTTCCCACATGAAGAACTGTGCTCTGCTTTCAATAAATTCCTATCTGCAATCCAAAAGTCCACCGGGGAAGATCAGGATATGCCGGATAATCTTTTCCTGTAAGCATGGATAACCGGTACTGAACCGTTAGCAAATACCTGTTCCTTCCCACACGCACATTTGCCCCGTAAAAAAACGAATTCAGATATTTCAGTTTTTTATATACGGTTTTACTCTTCACCGCTTCAAAGGCCGGATCGATGCCGGTATCAAACACCACATGTTTCCCCTCAACCAGCCATGCCGCATCGGCTCCCAAATCGATAAATGTTCCCATATAATCGCCGCGTTTCCCGGAATTAATACGGAAATACAAACCGGCCACCGCCTGATGGAGAATAAGTAATTCCTTTTCATGAAGCCGGCTATTGGGAAATATTTTCTCCGAGTTCTGGTCCAGGTCAAAACTGGTTTTACGGTACTCCAGATCATATCCGCCGGAAAGGACTTCAGTGAATTTATACTTATATCTCCTTCCCGCTACGACCTGTCTCGATCGTATATACCGGATGTCTGCCCCTTCAAACTCGGAGGGTCCGGCCGGAAACCCGTACCCCAGATAAAAATGGCTGAAGCGGCGGCTGTTGCGCCCAAAATCCGTACGCCGGGGTAGTTCCACTTCTTTCTCCAGCAGCACTTCCTGGGAAAAGGCTTCCCTAACCGGAAAAAGAAAAATGATGATAAGGATGAAAATCAGAGGTTTCATAGATCGGAATTTTCTGCAGACAGGCATCTGATTTGCCCTCTGTAATAAACACGCAAAAAATCATCCGGGTTCAGTGCCTTTAAGGAAATTACCAGGGGGATGCTGTCTGATACCTCAATTACAGCATATTTCTTCAGTAAACCTCCGGGACTTGCTATATGATAATACAGATAGGAGGGGATTTTTTCGGTTGAATCCGGTGGTATTTCCCTGATCTTCACAGCCAGGCTTTCTTCATTTGCCAGTATTGTGAACGACGTCATACGGTCCTCTTTTTTTCGCGAAAAATACGAGGCCTGAGGAATACCATACCCGTGGGCATAATCGTAATAAGGATATAAATGACCCGATCGCTCCATAGCATGCAACAGCTCCATGTTGTTCCATTCGGGATGCATTTGCATGACACAGGCGGCAAACCCCGTCACCAGCGGAGCAGAAAAACTGGTTCCGTAAGCTGCTTTCACTTTCCTTCTCCCCGCTGCGGCCGCCCGTGCAGGAGCACAGACATTGGGCTTGAGCCGGCCGTCGGCAGAAGGTCCGAAAGAACTGAATGCCATATGCCGGCCGGTATAAGGATCGACACCTCCCACCGACAGGATACTGTCGGCATCGGCCGGTGCTCCGAGGATTTCCCACCGGGACGCACCGGCATTACCCATGGCGTTCACCACCAGAATGCCTTTTCGCGCTGCCAGGGTGGCTGCCCGCGAAACCATGGCTATCCGGCCGTTCATTTCATCCGGGAAATACCGGTGATATGTGTAACCCAGTGAACTGTTGATAATATCCACCCCGTGACGGTCAGCCCATTCCATAGCACATACCCAGTTTACTTCTTCAGAAAAAGGTTCGCCCCACTGCTCGGTCCGCGCCAGCAGGAATTCAGCCCCTGTTGCCAGCCCCAGGGTCCATTCGCTGTTCATTCCCGCTATGCATGAAAGAACCATGGTCCCGTGAACGTTCCCTGAAAAAACATCATCTGTCCCTTTTACAAAATCATGGGTGGCTACAATCCGTCCCTCTTCTCTGATATGGGCAAACAGGGGGTGATAATCCACTCCCGGGAATCCGGCGTCAAATAACGCAATTCTCACACCCCTTCCGTCTATTCCCAGGCTGTCGAACACTTCACCTTCCATCAGAGCGAGCTGCTGTTTCGCCAGTTTCCCTTCTTTCCCTGACCAGGGAAACTCCTGTGGAAAAGCTTTCAGAGAAGAAGTCGTTAAATGCATTACAGGTTCAATGGAAGCTACAAAGGGCAGCCGGCTCAGCTCCTGTTGTTCCTTTCTGCCGGCATGCACGGTAACGGCATTCAGCCAGCGGCTCACATTCTTCACCCGGCCGGCGACCTCCTCCACCCGGCGAATGTAATCGACCGAAACCGGCAGATCGGTTTCATCATACAGGGGCAATCCCTGCCTGACCCGCCTTTGCACTGAATGTGGGTCAAAATATTCCACGGGATCAAAATATCCGGAGGGCTTGTCGGAAAAGACCACCCATACCTTTTCTTTCCCCTGGGCAAACAATGATGCGGATAACAGCAGAAAAAGCAAGAAAATCAATATACTGACCACCTGTTTCATGGGTACATCTTAACGAGAAATGAGGCCTGGCAGAGGTTCTTCCATATTGCCGTTCGGATAGGAAATATTCATCAGGAAAGCCACGGTGGAAGACAGCCCTGTCATATCCACCGGTTCGGAGATCACCGTGCGTGGGATCTTCCACCCGTACCACACAAGGGGCACATGTGAATCATACCGGTAGGCCGTACTGTTTCTTGACACATCCCCGTTCCGGAAAATCCAGCCCGGTTCCAGACTCAGGATCACATCCCCCGAACGTTTCTGGTTGTACCCGTTCTGGATTCGCTGCAGCATCCCGCTGCCGAAATAATTGCTTTCGAGTGTTGTGGAGGTAACAGCCCGTGCAACACCCGAAATCTGAACCATAAACCTGGCTACGCGGTTTTGTACTTCTTCGAGCGATATTTTTGAATCCTCTATCAACTGCCGGTTGAGGAATATCTGCTGGTCAACCACCGCATCCACCCAGTTGCCGTTTCCGTATATTACATTCAGGTATGCTCTGAGCAGGGTAACCGCCCCGTTCAGATTAAAAAAACCACCGGGTATTCTGAGCGTTTCCAGGTAGGCCGGACTGGCTGACACCCCGTGATTAGAAGTAAGGTAAACCAGCACATTCTTTTTGCCGACCTGCCGGTCGAGAAACTCCAGAAAATGTTCCAGGTCGCGGTCAAGCCTCAGGTATATATCCTGCATTTCCATTGAATTGGGGCCGAATAGTTTCCCCACTTCTCCCGGGGAATTAAATGCCACTGTCAGCAGATCGGGAAATTCATCCTCACCAAGCTGTTCGGAAACAATCAGGGAAACAGCAAAATCTTTTGTATAGGTATTTCCAAACGGCACGCAGCCAAGCAATCCGTAATCCCGTTCCCTTCGTCTGACCCGGCTGATACGGTCCAGATCATAGGGAAAAACATGCCGGCCGCCCAGGCCCGTTTCATAACCACACGAATCGGGAAGGCTTTCTGCATAGCTTTCCACAGGATACAGGGGTTCCCATTTTCTTTCGAGGTACAGGCTAGGAAATTCTTTTTCATTGAATTCTCTCACCCATTGCGGCAGGGAATCGAGATACCAGGTACTGCTCATCCAGGTTCCGGTAGACGCGTCGAACCAGTATGCCGCATTGGCCGTATGACCTGCCGATAAGATGGCAGCATGCTCTTTCATCCCCACCCCGAATACCTTCGACCGCATATTGAAGTACATTCTCAGCTCATCACCCAGGGTGGTGGCAATGAGATGCACAGGTGAATGCATTCCGTTCTCATAGCTACCCCCTACGGCTTTCACCCCCTCATCCTGAGTACAGTATATTTTTTCCTTCTGCAAACGTTTGTACCATTCGTCGGCGATTATCCCGTGAGAGGCTGGCATGGAACCGGTGGATATGGTGGCATAGCCGGTAGCCGAATAGGTATTCAGGTAACCGAACCGGGCATTTTTGCAAAAAGTTCCCTCGTCGATCAACCGGCGAAATCCTCTTTCACCGAATTTATCCCAGTAACGGTAAATATAATCATACCGCATCTGGTCCACCACAATGCCCACGATCAGCTTCGGCCGCTCGGGGGGTACTGTAAGAGAAGACTGTGAAAAAAGCGGGATGAACGGAGGCAAACAAAACACCAACACGGAAATAATCCTTCTGAGCATGCTTTCGTATTTACGGGTTTGCAAATCAGGAAGGCAGGCAAAAATCCCCGGGACCTTCCCCTGCAAATATAATCATTGCATGGATGCTAATTTTCAATTGCGGATATTCTCCGGTTTATTTCAGGAATATTTTCATGGAAAAATTCCCTTCCGGTCCGCTAACCACCATAACATACATTCCTGTCATATCCGGAGGCAAGGGAAATTCCAGATCTCCTTCCCCGTTTTCCAGAAATACCTCTCCCACCATTTGTACCGGCCGGCCTGTCAGAGTATACAGGATAAACCGATAAATCCCCCCCTTCCCGATATGGTACTCAAACCGCAATGCCCCGCGGGGCGGATTTTCCACCAGCCCGAAAAAGAATGTGGAATCAGGAGGTGAAGGTGATTGAACCGGGACCATGCGGACATCCAGTCTGGTCTGCTGCCGGTTCCACACCTGAACGGGAATTTCCACGGGTTCATATCCCCCGGCAGTAAACACCATATCCCAGCTATCTTCCGGCAGTAACCTGACATAGAATCCGTTGAGTGAATCGCTGAACACATGGGACCCCAGACTGTCATGCCCGGGAATGGTAATTTGGGCGGCCACCGGATCACCGGTAAACGCATCGGTTACAAAACCATGTACTCCGAAATATGCCTGCTCAAGGTAATTCAGCAGGGAACGACGGTTATATTCCCAATAAAGCGGGAGTGTAGCCGGATCAGGGAATTTCGTGTTCGAAAGTTCAATGGTCACCTCCCTTCCATGCAGGAAATAAGTCACGTAATCCTGCCGGCCTCCGGTAATGGAGTACCATTCGGCCCCGTTGGTGATTCCATTATCCGACCAGGAAGGGTTCATGTATCCTTCCGGACCGTACAGGTGAACGGTATCGGCATATTCATGGCCGATAGATTGAAACCACAACTGGTCGGGATGGACCTTGACAGACGGATACCAGGTATCCCACGGATAATTCACTACTTCGGCCCCCTCGTGAAAATTGGCTGATAAACAGGCTTTCAGGGTATCCATAAACGCCATCATCGCCAGTGTCTCCTCCTGATAGGGACCACCGGGGTTTTCCCCTACCCGCGGATCGGGGAAATTCCGGTTCAGATCGAAGTCGTTGTCGTTGTACCTGCGGGGATTGGTGATCTCGCCCGAGGGAGAATTGTAGTAGGTACCGTCGGGGTTGGCCAGGGGATTGATCCATATTTCCAGGCTGTCAACCAGGGCTGTGACCTGCGGATCATGGCCATAGCCGGTGAGCAAGGTATCGATCAGGCGCAGCATCAGCACATATCCCACAGTTTCATTCCCATGCATGGTAGAAGAATATAATACCACCGGTTCGGCTTCTTTTTCCTCCACATGGTCGGAAATTTTCACGAACAGGATATCCCGGTTGCCAACCGATTTCCCGGCCTTTACCAGGCGGCACAGGTTGGGATGGCTGGTTTCAAATGCCTGCATCATATCCAGGTACTCCGAATAGGAAGGATACGACTCCCAGGCAGCGAGGGATTTGGTTTCCGGAACCGGACGTATAACAGGCGGAATGACCCGGAAAGGCAGATCCAGGGTTAAGAATTCACGGAATTGCTGAGGATTGGCATAAGCCCTTACCGAATTTCCCTTCACAGCGTCGATGGAAAGGATCCCAGACAGGTGTTCCGGTAATCCGGGCCCGGGCACCTCAAATTCGATGCATACCTCATTCCTGGTCTCCAGCAGGCTGAGAGCCTGTCTGAGCGAAGTGTCCCTGTCCTGTGCACTCATCCGGACATTCAGGACAAGCAACATGCAGAGGCAGAAAGCAAATGAAGATCGAAATATCAATAGTTATACATTAAATCGTATATGCAGAATATCCCCGTCTTCCACCACATAATTTTTCCCTTCTACAAAAAATTTTCCTTTTTCCTTACAGGCCTGCTCCGATCCCAGTTCGGTGAAATCGGTATATTTCATCACTTCGGCCCTGATAAAACCTCTTTCCATGTCGGAATGGATCACACCGGCAGCCTGCGGGGCAGTCATCCCCTCGCGGATGGTCCAGGCTCTGATCTCTTTGGGGCCGACCGTAAAAAAAGTCCTCAATTTCAGCAAATTGTACGCACTTCTGATGAGCTTGTTCACCCCGGGTTCAGAAAGCCCCGCATCTTCCAGAAAAACCCGCCGGTCGTTCTCATCCTCCAGTTCAGCGATCTCGGCCTCCATGGCAGCAGCGATCACCAGCACTTCTGTGTCTTCATCTTTTACCGCTTCCTTTACCTGCTCCACATAGCGGTTCCCGTCAATGGCCGAGGCAGCATCCACATTACACACATACAAAACGGGCTTATCGGTCAGCAGAAAAAGATCCGACATCCATTTTCTGTCATCAGGGGATGCCTGAAAAGTACGGGCTGGCTGAAATTCTTCGATATGTGCCTGCAGCGCCTGCAATACCTCCATTCCATGTTTTGCCTGCCTGTCACCCGAACGGGACATTTTTTCGAGACACTGAATTTTTTTGATCACCGATTCCTGGTCTTTCACCTGCAACTCCAAATCAACCGTTTCCTTATCCCTTACCGGATCAACCGAACCGTCTACATGGGTCAGATTCTCATCGTCGAAACAGCGCAACACATGGATCAGGGCATCCGTATTCCGTATGTCAGCCAGGAACTGGTTCCCCATTCCCTCTCCCTGGCTGGCACCGCGTGTCAGGCCGGGAATATCAACAAACTCCACCGTGGTGGGAACCACCTTTTCTGTAGGCTGATACTTTTCCAGCTGTTTCAGGCGCGGATCAGGAACATTCACCATTCCGATATTCGATCTGTTGCTGCTGAACGCAAAAGAAGTTACTTCGGCCCTGGTATTTGATATACAGTTAAAAAGGGTGGTTTTGCCCGAATTGGTGATTCCGATAATCCCGCATTGCAATGGCATAATAATCGTTTTTTTCCGGCATAAAATTACACTTTTACCGTGTAAAACGAATGGAAAACATGAAATTCGGAGGTCCCCCTGAACACAAGCAACATCACTTCCCATAATTTTCTTATTTTAGCATACAATTGCGGCAAGGTATGAACATATCACCACGTATTCTTTCCGTCACTTTGTTTCTGTTGTATGCCGTCACATACGCTCCGGCGCAGATTCCCCGGGAGCAGGAAGCCCATCTGACACGTATCCTGTTTATCCTCGATGCCTCGCAGAGCATGACAGGCGAATGGCAGGGCAACAGAAAAATCAACATTGCCAGGAATTTCCTGATCAATACCGTTGACAGCCTCGAACAGCTGCCCCACGTAGAGATTGCTCTCAGGGTTTACGGACACCAGAGTCCGGTGCCTCCACAGGACTGCAACGACACCCGCCTGGAAGTTCCTTTCAGAAAAGGCAATGCAGGGGAGATCCGGCAGAAGCTCCGTTTCCTGAATCCAAAGGGAACCACACCACTGGCCAGGTCGTTGCAGCTCAGTGCCTCTGATTTTCCTGCCTGTGAAAGCTGCAGAAACATTGTTATCCTGATTACCGATGGGATCGAAGCCTGCGACGGCGATCCCTGTGAGGTTTCCCGGGAACTCCAACAAAAAGGGATCATTCTCAGGCCATTCATAATCGGTATCGGACTGACCGATGATCTGAAGGAAAGCTTCAACTGCGTGGGAGAATACTTCAATGCCAACAATTCACAGCAGTTCCAGGAAGTGCTGGGTGTAGTGATCTCGCATGTCCTTGACCAGACATCAGCCCAGGTCAATCTTCTGGATATCAAAGGTATTCCATCGGAAACGGATGTTGGGATGACCTTTTATGACCAGATCTCGGGCAAAGTGATGTATAATTTCATTCACACCATCAACCACAGGGGTAACCCTGACACCCTGTACCTGGATCCACTGGTCACCTACAGGCTGGTCGTTCATACCCTGCCAAATGTAACGGTAGAAAACATTGTCCTGAACCGCGGAAAACATAACCTGATTGCGGCCGACGTTCCCCAGGGAAAACTGCAGGTTATCAGTGAAAGTCCCGGCCAATACCGTGACCTGCAATTTCTTGTCAGACAAACCGGTAAAACCGGTTCCCTGAACTGGCAAAAGATAAACCGGGAAGAAAAATACCTGGTGGGAAAATACGACCTGGAAATACCCGTTCTGCCAAAAATTGAACTGAAGAACGTGGAGATCAGGCCGCAGGAAACCACTACCATCACTATTCCCAAACCCGGCCTTGCCACCCTGGTCATTAACGGAACAGGTATCGGAAACCTGTTTGTGATACGCAACCAGGAATTGAAATGGATCTATAATACCGAGCTCACCACAAGGACCGAATCGCTGGTACTGCAACCCGGAACTTACCGGTTCCTCTATCGCCCGCTCAATGCCCGGAAGAGTGTATATACCTTCGACAAGATTTTTACCATCAAGCCGGGAGGTTCGGAAACTATCAGGCTTTACTGAGCCCCGCCCGATTAAACCTTTTTGGCCGGAAGTAATCCAATAATCGTATCATCAAAATCCTCAGGACCGGAGAATAATGGAAATCAGTGACGGCGAACTACTGGCCCTGCTGAGGGAAAACCGGGAAGATCCCCATCGTGCTTTCCGGCTTCTGGTAAAAAAATATCACCGGAAAATCTACTGGCATATCAGGCAAATCGTGATTGACCACGAAGATGCCGGCGATGTGACACAAAACACGTTTATAAAAGCATGGGAAAATCTGCCCGGATTCAGGGGTGAGTCGAGCTTATACACGTGGTTGTACCGGATTGCCACTAACGAAGCCCTGGGATTTCTGAAAAGAAAAAACAAAAGGCACCTGTTTTCCATCGATCAACATGAACAGCTGCTGGCCGGACAGATTGAACACGATCCACTTTTTGACGGAGACGAAATACAAAAAATGCTGCAACAGGCCATACTGTCGCTTCCCACAAAGCAACGCCTGGTGTTTCAAATGAAATACATGCAGGAAATGAAATACGAAGATATAGCACAAATTCTGAATACCTCGGTGGGAGCGTTAAAGGCATCATACCATCATGCAGTGAAAAAAATCGAACAGTTCATGGAAAAATATTAAACCTTTTCCAGGCAAATCAGTCAAAACAACAAATGGATAGCAAAAATAACACCCGGAAAAAACTCACAGATATCCCGAAAGCAAATCCCTTTCGGGTACCGGAAGGATACTTTGACGAGCTTCAGGACAAGATTGACAAAGCGGTGGCCTTCCGGCAGGTAACTCCTTACGGGAAACGCGGCTTTTTAGGTCTTCTCGGCCCACAGCTCGCCCTTGCCGCCGGTTTTGCCGGTCTGGTGCTGCTGGGATATTTTGCCGTCAGGCTCATTTTGAAGCCGGAAACCGAAACAGCAAAGAACGGTCTGGCCGAATACATTGAATTCTATATGGACGATTTCGATGAATCACAAATTATCGATGCCCTGGGAAAACAGGACCCGGGAATGCCCGAGCCGGCTTATACGGATGATGAAATCATTTATTACCTGGTCACCGAAGACATTGATGAAATAACCATTATGGAAGAACTGCAATAAATTATATACCGCCATGAAAATATATCATATTGCAACACTGATACTGCTGACGCTCGCAGGAATCCTGCGGACCGGAGCACAGCAGCCGGATGAATTTCCGGAAACGGACCGTATGGACCGGTTAAATGCCCAGAAAATTGCGTTTTTCACCAACCGGATGCAGCTGACTCCCGAAGAATCAGAGAAATTCTGGCCGGTATACAACGAATACCAGAAAAAGCGCACAGATATTCAGGAACAGCGTCGTCAGTTGCAGGTGAGGTATGCCCGCGAACAGTCGAAGCTGAACGATGCAGAAATTCTTCAGATGACCGATCAGTTCATCGAACTGCAGGTTGAAGAAACTGAACTGGCCCGTGAATATCATGAAAAATTCAAGCAGGTGCTTCCTATTCGCAAGGTTTTGCGCCTGTATCATACTGAAAACCAGTACAAAACATTCCTGTTAAGGCAATTACGTGAAAGGGCTGCCAATATCAGGCAAGGTCCGAGAAGATAAAATAAAATTTCTTCGGCCTATTCATCGGGAAGGGACATCTTCACGTTACGCAGAAACTCCACCGACCGGAAGATATCCTGATACATGGTTTTGTCATTCTCCACGAAGTGCACCTGCCTGCGGTATTCGGCCACGAAATTCTCCAGCCAGGGTGATGTTTTCAAAGGTCTTCTGAAATCAAGCGCCTGGGCTGCATTGTACAATTCAATGGCAAGGATCCTTTCCAGGTTTTCCATGATCTGATAGGCTTTCAGGGCGGCAGTGGCTCCCATACTCACGTGGTCTTCCTGACCCTGGGAAGTTTCGATGGAATCGACCGAGGCAGGAGTTGCCAGCTGTTTGTTATGGCTTACCATGGCGGCCGCTGTGTATTGAGGAATCATGAACCCGGAATTCAATCCCGGGTTGGCAACCAGAAAAGGAGGCAACCCCCTTTTCCCCGAAAGCAATTGATAAATTCTCCTTTCAGAGATATTTCCCAGCTCGGCCATGGCGATACACAGGTTATCCAGGGCCAGAGCCAGGGGTTGCCCGTGAAAGTTTCCCGCTGAAATGATCAGATCTTCGTCGGGGAAAATAGTAGGGTTATCGGTCACTGAATTGATCTCATTCCTGAATACACTGGCCACATAAAGTATGGAATCTTTCGAGGCTCCGTGCACCTGGGGGATGCAACGGAATGAATAGGGATCCTGCACGGCTTTCCCTTTCCGGGCGATCAGCTCACTTCCCTCAAGCAGCCACCTGATCCGGCGGGCAGTCTCAATCTGGCCCCCGTGAGGCCTGATTTCCTGCACCAGGGAATGAAAAGGTTCGATGCGCCCGTCGTACACATCGAGGGACAGCGCCCCGATCACATCGGCCAGCAAGCTCAACCTCGACACGTGCAAGGTAAGATAAGCCCCGTAAGCACTCATAAACTGGGTTCCGTTCAGCAGGGCAAGGCCTTCCTTTGACTGAAGTTCTACAGGCTGCCATCCCATTTTTTTCAGTACTTCCCGGCTGCTCACCTTCCGGCCTTCCGCATATACCTCCCCCAGCCCGATCAGGGGAAGGCTCAAATGAGCCAGTGGCGCCAGATCGCCGGATGCCCCCAGTGATCCGTACTGGTAAACCACAGGGATGATATCATGGTTGAAAAAATCGGTCAGGCGCTGAACAGTGGCTGTCTGTACTCCTGAATTTCCGTAAGCCAACGACTGTATTTTCAGAAACAGCATGAGGCGCACCAGTTCGGAAGGCACTTCGGGCCCGGTGCCACAGGCATGAGATTTCACCAGGTTTTCCTGCAGGGTTCCCAGTTCTGCCCTTGAAATACTACGGTCACATAATGACCCGAAACCGGTTGTAATTCCATAAAGAGGTTCCGATGAGCGTTCAATCCGTTCATCCAGGTATTTCCTGCACCGGTTGATTCTTTTCCGGCATTCATCGGATAATTCCAGTTTTGTGTCAGGATTCAGAATGGTTTGTATGGTATCGAACCCGATTTCACCGGGGGAAATAACATGGACCGAAGGTTTTTTCATGATACAAGACAGATTAGGCAAACAATAAACAAAGCTAACAGGTTTGCCCGGATAACCATATGTCGTATATCATCTTCTGAGTTCGGAAATCAATGCAGTAAGCGATAGTTTGCTCTGATCCCCTGTGGCCATATTTTTCAAGGCAACCGCCCCCTCTTTCATCTCTTCCTCTCCCACCAGGGCAACAAACGGGATCCCCCGGTTATGGGCATACGTCATCTGTTTTTTAATCTTAACGGCATCAGGATACAGTTCGGCCTGAATACCTGCCCGGCGGATTCTTTTCAGGAGATCCAGACAATAGGCTGCTTCCTTGGCACCGAAATTGATGAACAACAATCGCGTGGAATGAACCGCCTCATCGGGAAACAGGCTGAAATGTTCCATTACATCGTAAATGCGGTCGGCGCCAAATGAAATACCCACACCCGACATGCCTTCCATTCCAAACACTCCTGTAAGGTTGTCGTAGCGGCCACCCCCGCACAAACTGCCCATTTCCATGTTGTCGGCCACCACCTCGATAATGGCACCGGTATAATAATCCAGGCCGCGTGCCAGGGTCATATCCAATTCCAGCCGGGAAACCATATCCAGAGGCTTCAGAAAATCCAATACTTGCTCTGTTTCCTTTATCCCCTGTACACCCGTTTCCGAACCGGCAAGAAATTCTTTCATCGTCTTCAGCTTCATGGCATTGGATCCTCTCAAATCCCACACCGGTTTCAGTTTTTCCACTGATGCAGCAGGAATTCCCTTTGACAGCAATTCCTGCTTCACTTTTTCTACGCCTATTTTCTGCACCTTGTCAAGCCCCACCGTAATATCGGTCAGTCTTTCCGATTGTCCTATCACTTCGGCCATACCGGCCAGGATCTTTCGGTTGTTCAGCTTCACCGAAACGGAAATTCCCAGACCGGTAAAAACCTCATCAATGATCTGGATCATTTCCACCTCATTCAGCAGGGAATCGCTTCCCACCACATCCACATCACACTGGTAGAACTCACGGTAACGTCCACGCTGGGGTTTGTCGGCCCTCCATACGGGCTGTATCTGATACCTCCTGAACGGAAAAGGGATTTCGCTCCTGTGCTGCACCACAAAGCGGGCAAAGGGCACGGTCAGGTCATATCTTAATCCCCGGTCGCATATTTTCATGGAAATGGAAGCCGGGTCCGGATCTTCCCAGTCGGCCTCATCCAGCGCCTTCAGAAAATCGCCTGAATTCAGTATTTTGTAAAGCAACCGATCGCCTTCCTCTCCGTATTTACCCAGCAGGGTGGGCAGGTTTTCCATAGCCGGGGTTTCAATGGGAAGGAAACCGTACCGCTGAAAAATTTCAGTAATGGTATGAAAAATATAATTCCGCCTGATCATCTGATCAGGGGTGAAATCACGCGTTCCTTTCGGAACAGATGCCTTTTCCTTGCTCATACCTTCTGATTTGGGCACAAAGATAAGAGAAATTCCGCCAGGCTGAAACCCTATTGTATAAACCGGATGCTGAGGGGATATTCAAAATACTCTCCGCTATTGGCCCTGACCGAGGCAATGATCACCAGGATCAGATTCAATACTCCCAGGGCAATCAGCATGAATATACCGATCAACAGGATAATCAACATAGCCGCAAGAATAAGATACAGAGTCATGGATATCTGAAAATTTACGGCGGCTTTCCCATGGAAATCAACAAAAGAGGATTCTTCCCTCTTCAACACCCATATGATCAGAGGACCAATAATATTCCCAAAAGGAATAATATAACCCGCCAGCGCTGCCAGGTGGCAGAACATGGCCCAGTTTCTTTCCTCGGTAGTTCGCGGATCAATTACTTCCATAGCAACCGGATTTTAATTCATTTGCCCATCAGTATCGACCGATCCGCCGGAAGTCGCTCTTCAGAAATCCGTCGGGATTTCTTCTGTTGATGGTGTGGTAATTGAAATAGTACACCCTGGCATCATCGCAACCGATCAGCACTTTATAGGTACGTCCTGTATTGCTCGTATTCTCAGGCCCCACTTTATGAAGGATCACGGTATGAGGTCTTTTTTCCGAAATGGCTTCTTCGATTTCCTCCCTGCTGACAATCCGGAAAGTATGGTTAATCAGTTCCCGAATCTCCTCCTCGGTGTTCACATCTTCAGCCAGATCATCCTCTTCCAGAAGCAGGGTTTTGTTCACCAGTTCGGGTGTGTTTCTGTTGTAATAGGTAAGATACTGCAGCGCCGTAACGGAGGGGTCTTTTGTGATCATCTCCGCATGTTGTTGCATAAACCGGACAACCAGTTCCAGCTTGTACACATACTCGTCCTCGTCGGCCTCAGAATATGAAAGCGGGAATGAACAAAGCTCGGGCATTTCTTCTATCTTTTTTACATCCTTTCCAAGAAGAAAATTCAGGAAGTTATAATACACATGCCCTTTATCCCGTTCAAAACTGGTTCCGGTAAGGACCAGAAATCCGTAATCGGGATCTTTCCGCAGATTTTCGAATTCCCCGGTGGAAATAAATTCAAAGGGGGTCTGTTTCCAGTGCTTCTCCATGGCATCCTTCACGAAAATATTGTATGAGGAGAACATATCGTTTTCCAGCACCACCATGGTTGTGATTTGAGGAATTCGGCCGGCTTCTTCGGGCGTGGGAAAGGGAGCCTGTGAGAAGGACGTGCCGGTAAAAAACAGGCAGATCGGTAAAATCGGGGATAATAATTTCTTCATAACAGCTCGGTTAACGCATTCATAAATCTTTACTATTTTCTCATCTGATTAATCTACCGCCGGCAAATAAACGGGATTTCTTTCATTAAACCGCCGGATGAAAAGAAATTTCTGTTGTTTCTTTTTCCTGCGCCGGAGAGTGGCATATTCGTCATGCAGTTCCGGATCCTTCATCAATATCACTTCCAGATTGGTCACGTCGTAATCAACCACCTCACCGGTTTCGAAATCCAGCAGGAACTGCCTCACTTCCGTTTTCGTATAAGTGTTTGGTCTGCGGTTATAGTAATAATAATCGTAAAAGGCGTAGCGGTTGTAATACGGATCATAGTACTGTCCGTCATATGAAATGATGGAAGCCAGAAAATGACAGATTGAACCGATCACGGTAATGCGATGAAACCCACCTCCGAGACCGATATATAACACCCCGTTTTTTGAGTAACCCCATATATCCTCTGTTTCCACTTCTTTCCGCATGCCAAAACCATCGAAATACTTAATGGTCTCCTCCGCGAGTAGCTTCTGGAAAAAATCCCTGTCGGAATAATCCACCGATGTCAGAATTCTCGATTTGGGAAGGGGATTGTTGTTCCTCACCTGTTCGAAATTCAGAAAAATACCTTCCCGGAACTGATAATCGGGAGTGTATTTAACCATCCTCCATACACTGTCACTCTCCTGTGCCTCACATATTGCGACGCTCACCAGCATCATTGCAATGCAGTGAACCATAAACTTCCTCATAGCTCATTTCCTCCTCTTTAATCACGAAAATATAACAATTTTCAGAAAGATTCTCAATATTTTCTTGACCACAGGTTCAGACTGCGAACTCTCCCGAACATTCCCAACACAGACCGTTTAAATAATGAGCTTTCTCTTTCAATTTTTTTGAATATCTTTATATTTTTCGGCCATCGGGAAGAACCTGCAAAAGGATGAATAATCTTCGACCAAGGATAAACGATTATCTGTACAGGAAAATGGCTGAGGCGCAGGTGGGTCATCCCAGGCGCTCTGCCGGTCAGTTGATCCTGATCCTTCTCAGCATCTGCATTCTCATTCTGCTGGGAGCCTATTCCATCTATTCTTACATAAAGGGGCACTACCTGAACGCCGCAGTGGATCTGGCAGGTTTTATACTGATGGGTGGCAACCTGCTGCTAACCCGCACACGCCCTTCTTACCGGTATGGAAAAGTGGTTTTCAGCACTATCTTAATGGCTCTGGGTATTTTCCTGTTTATTCAGGGAGGGATTCATCACCTGGGATATCTCTGGTCACTGCTTGTTCCCGCCATACTGCTTCTGCTTCTGGGCACAGGAACAGGAACCGTTCTTACATTCGCATATCTTGGATTGCTGATCGTTTCCATGTTGCTGCCGTCCGACTTTGTCCTTTCATCCACTTATCCGTCCAGTATTGAATTCCGCTTTGTGATAATATACCTCTGCCTGCTGATCATCACCTATGCATACGAATATCTTAATTTACTGTCTGTCAGCAAGCTGGAGGAATCAATGGAGGAGGTAAAAAAATCAAAGCGGAACAGGGATGAATTCATCTCCAAACTTTCTCATCAGATCAGGACCCCCCTGAATAATATTGTGGTGCTGGGGAATATTCTTTCCGAATCGAATCTGGGAGAGAAACAGAAAGAGCTGCTTGACACCCTGATTGCCAGCACCAACAACCTGGTTGATATTGTTAATAACATTGCCAAGGTTTCAAGCATTGAAATTACGGAACCAGGTAAGCAGGATGCGGTGTTTGACCTGCAGAAAAGCCTGGAAAACACTGTGGAATTTTTTACCGGCCGCGATCCTCATAAGGTAAAGATCCATATTGAGGTTTCTTCGGAGCTACCCTCGCGGCTGAAGGGAAATGCCATTCGCCTCCGGCAGATCATTCTGAACCTCATCGAGAATATGATCCAGGGGTGGGGCGACGGAGAACTGCAGGCTTCAATACGGGCCATCCCGGGAAACAGTGACCAGAGCCGGCTCACTGTAAATTTTGAAGTGACAGCGGGAAAAAGACTGAACCTTTCGCTATATTCCCTGCCTGTGGAGGAGAATAACTCCGGAATGATTGACCTGGGAGTGGCCAGGAGGCTGGTTGAATCAGGGAATGGAAAAATTGACGTAGAGACCGGGAAGGATCAAACCTATATACGGTTCAGCCTGTTTTTTCAGAAGGTTGTTCAGGAAAAAGTACCCTCAACAGAGCAGGAAAAAGTGTCACACCTTTACCTGGTGAAGCACCCCGGCCAGACCAAAACCGAACTCAAAGACGCCAATGTGCTACTGGTGGAAGACAACCTGATCAATCAAAAAATTGTTCAGCTCAGCCTGCAAAAAGTGGTACGTAACATCGATGTTGCCAATAACGGAAAAGAAGCCCTTGATAAGTTCGGAACCTCGAAATACGATATCATTCTCATGGACATCCAGATGCCCGTGATGGACGGCCTGATCGCCACACAGAAAATAAGAGAACTGGAATCAAGTACCCATTCGCATGTTCCCATCATTGCCATAACCGCCAATGCTCTGCTGGGCGACAAGGAAACCTGCCTTACTTCAGGCATGGATGAATACATCAGCAAACCCTTTCAGATGGAAGAGCTGATTGAAAAGATCGAAAACCTGCTTTCGGGCAATTAGTGGAATCAGGAGGTTTGATTCAATCCCGGTCTGAAACCGATCACCAGGATATCATCTACCTGTTCATTATCTCCTTTCCAGTGTTCAATAGTTTCGTGCAGGATCATGTGCTGTTCCTCCATGGGCAGCTTGTGTATGGTAAGCAATAGATGCCTGAAACGCCGATACATAAATTTTTTCTCGCGTGGCCCTCCGAACTGGTCAACGTAGCCGTCAGTAAACATATAGATCACATCGTTGGGTTCGATAGGGATAACGTGATTTCTGAATTTGTCCTTCTCCGAATCTTCGGCCAGTCCGACAAACAACCGGTCTCCTTTCAGTTCGGTAATGGTATCGTCCCGTATCAGGTACACCGGATTAAAAGCCCCGGCAAACTGAAGCAACTGGTTTCTGGTATCAATGGCGCAAAAAGAGAGGTCCATGCCGTCTTTCAATGTGATCCTTTCCACCTCCTTGTTAAATGCCTCTGAAATACCTTTGTTCAGTTTGTGGAGTATCTGGGCAGGTTCGATAATATTTTGCACATTGATAATATTCCTGATCAGTTCAAATCCGATCATCGACATCAGGGCCCCGGGTACTCCGTGACCGGTACAATCCACCGCCGCAATGAATATATGATCACCCTTTCTGTTCACCCAGTAAAAATCACCCGAAACAATGTCTTTTGGTTTGAAGAGGATAAAAGAATCGGAAAGGATCTGTTTGAACAGCACTGCTGAAGGAAGCATAGCCTCCTGGATTTTCTGGGCATAATTGATGCTGTCGGTAATATTTTTGTTCTTGATGCTGAGTTCTTCTTTTTGCCTGGCCAGCTCAATGCCCGCCAGTTCTTTTTCTTTAAGGTATTGATTGGCTCTTCGTAATTCGCGCGTACGTATCCTGAAAAACATATACAGCCAGAACATACCTGTCAGGATATAAAGGGTAATGGCGGTGCGCGTACGAAACACCGATGTCCTGACCACCACCTGCAGGGACGCCCCTTCCGTGTTCCACAGGTGATCACTGTTAGACCCCCTTACCCTGAAAACATATTTTCCATACGGAAGGTTGGCATAAGTAACCTCCGGCCGGCCCTGTAACCTTACCCATTCCTCGTCGTATCCTTCCAGTTTGTATTCAAACAGGTTTTTCCGGGGGTTTGTCAAATCAAGAGAAGTAAAATGAAGGGTGAATGATGTATGCCGCTGACTCAGTGTCAATAATTCAGGAATATCCAGAATGGTTTCCACCCACCTGCCCGAGGTAAAAAGATCCACCCGGGTAATCACTACGTCGGGAATATAGGTGTTGACATGTATGGAATCAGGGTAAAAAGAATTAAATCCGAGTACCCCGCCGAAGAACATTTCCCCCGAGGCAGAGCGGTACCCCGCTCCAAGATTGAATTCATTACTCTGCAACCCGTCAGTGGAATCAAAATGTTTCCACTGCCCTTCGGAAGGCTTATACATGATCAGTCCCCGGTTGGTACTCAGCCACAGGCAACCCTTTTTATCCTGTAAGACAGTGTTTATCAGATCGTTTTCTGTAAGATTCATGTCCTTCACCATTACAAATGGCATGGCCTGCATATCCAGGCGGTACAGTCCCAGGTGGGTACCTGCCCAGAGCACACTGTCTCCTGAAACGTCAAGGCTCAGCACCTGCACCTGATGCGACAGGTTCATGCCTTCGTTACCCGATATGGCTATATGATCCAATCGTGCCGACTGAAAATCAAGCCGGTACAACCCCTGTCCTGTGCCGAACCATATGTTCCCCCCATGATCCTCAACCAGGCTGAACACATGTTCTTCCCATTCTTCTGTTCCTTCACCGGCAGGAGGAAAAATCTTCACCAGTTTTCCGCTTTTCGGAGAATACCTGAAAACTCCCCTGTCGGCCCCCATCCAGATCATTCCGTTACGGTCTTCCATCATGCTGTGGATCATTTTACCAGCCATGGATTCAGTCCCGTGATCCTGCACAGGAACGGTAAACGGGATAAAATTACGGCTTCCCTGATAACATACTTCCAGTCCCAGGTCAGAACCCAGCCATATATTCCCGCTGCTGTCCATCCAGAGCACCCGTACGTCATTACTCTGTATTCTTCGTCCTGATCCGGATCCGTAATGCCTCACAATCCTGTTCTGATTTCTGTCAATCACATCCACTCCATTACCGTAGGAAGCCACCCATATTCGCCCTTCCGTATCTTCCAGGATGGAAGAAATGTTCAAACCAAACATACCGGGATAACTCTGTGGAGAGCGGTTGTACTTTTTGAATTTTCCGGGTTTGATATCATATTTTGCAATCCCGCCACGCATTGCAAACCACAGAATCATCGATTTGTCGCATACAATATCATACACATTCATGATATCGAGCTGATTTCCCACGTAAGATATATGATAAAACGGAATCGTCCGGCTGCGTGAAGCATTCACCCGGAACAGGCCGTGCTGTGTTCCCACCCACATTCGACGCGCCGTATCCATACACAGTGTCAGCACGTCGGTGATTTTCTCTTTCATTCCGATACTCTCCAGACCCCGGTTTTCAAATTTATAACGATACAATCCACCGCGTGTACCGATCCAGAGAATGCTGTCTCCCTCCGGATACAGGGCGGTTACCTGACGGACCGGGTCTTCCGGGATCATTTCCCATGCATTGCTTTCAGGCTTCAGAAGATATACTCCATTCCCGGCCCCGATAAAAAAGCGACCATCGGGACATTCTGCCATTGCCTCCGGAACTTTCCCCTTTGTGTATACATATGCTTCGGCAGGAAGGCGGTAGGTTTCGAAATCACCGGTTCCGGGCCAGTAGCGCTGTATATGCTCGGAGGTGCGCACCCACACGTATCCGCGGGGAGAAACCCTGACGGCGTATACCGTTTCCCCTGCCAGGCCTTCGTTCTCCTGTTCACCGGGCAACAGAACGGAAAATTTCCCGGTTTCTTCATGGTAAATGTTCAGGCCGTTCCGGGTACCCAGATAAAGGATCCCTTCTTCAGAAGAAGAAAGGGAATAGATGTAGTTGCTTGAAACCGACTGGCTGTCGGCCATAGAATGCCGGTAAATTCTGAAATTGTAACCGTCATAGCGATTCAGGCCATCTTCCGTACCCACCCACAGAAATCCATGGTGGTCGACCTCCACTGCATTTACTCGTGACTGCGACAAACCCTCATTTACGGAAAACAGATGTAAATTCTCCGTTCCTGGTACCTGTCCCCGGGCCACCTGGCTGATCAACAAAACCCCCAGCCGGACATACTTCAGGTAAATGCCGCTTCTTCCCATGGTTATGTGACGAAATTAGCATTATTTGGCATTATTCCCAACCCATGGGAAGGCCCCTGCACCATGATTTATATCACCGTGGGGGAGAAAAGAAGAGGTTTATTGTCATTTTTTTTCTGCCTGTTCCAGAAACCATTCAAGAGTTTGCGATGAGGGTCTTTCAATGGGAAGGCCAAAAACCCGGTCCCACACCAGCTGGGAAAGCACCCCCAGAGCCCTTGAAACACCGAACAGCACGGTATAGAAATCGTATTCCTTTATACCGTATGCCAGCAACAGGGCCCCGGAATGAGCATCTACATTGGGCCAGGGATTTTTGATTTTCTGGTAGGTTTTCAATACCTCGGGCACTACTTCATACAGGCATCCCACCGCCTGGATCAGGGGATTGTTAGGCAGGTATTTCAGGGCAAATTCACGCTGCACCAGAAACCGCGGATCGGTCTTTCTCAACACCGCATGGCCGTAACCCGGCACCACTCTTCCAGATTCAATGGTCTTCACCACATATTCACGTATCCTTTCCTTGGAATCGCACACATAGCCTATTTCTTCTATCATTTTCTGCAACCACCTGATCACTTCCTGGTTAGCCAGTCCGTGCAGGGGTCCTGCCAGTCCGGCCATGGCTGCCCCGAAAGCATAATAAGGATTGCTGAGTGCCGATCCCACCAGATGGGTGGTATGGGCCGACACATTTCCTCCTTCGTGGTCGGCATGTATGTAAAGATACATACGAAACAACCGTTTCACTTCTTCATTGTCGTACCCCATCATGTGTGCAAAATTACCGGCCCAGTCCAGGTAATGGTCGGCCTCTATCTGCATATTCTGGTGGTACAGCCTTCGGTAGATATAAGAAGCAATGCGGGGTAACCGGGCTACCAGATTCATCACATCTTCAAAGGCAGGTTCCCAGATGTCCTTTTTGCCGATTCCCTCACGATATGCCTTCTGAAAACGTGATTCTGTGGCCATGGCTATGATAGCTGCGCTGAAGATGGTCATAGGCTTGGCTGTCAGGGGCATGGCATCGATCACATCGAAAACATGCTTGGGCACCTGTGACCGCATATTCAGTTCCCGGCTTACCATATCCACCTGTGCTTTATCGGGTAATTCACCCATCAGCATTAAATAGAACAGTCCTTCGGGCAAAGGCTCCCCTTCAGGGTGCAGTTTGGGAAGATTTTTGTGCAGTTCGGGAATGGAGTATCCCCTGAAACGTATTCCCTCTTCGGGGTCAAGCTTGGAGGTAACTGTAAGTAAGCTGACCACTCCCTTCATTCCTGAAAGGACATTTCCAATGGTCACTTCTCCGAGAACTTTGTCTCCATGTTCCCGGGCAAGTTCTTTAACTTTGTCAGCCTGCGGCAGGGCTATCCGTGCAAATTTTTCCTTTAATGATTCCATAAGGCAGGGAAGGTTAAACTACAGTATTACATAAAATTACTAATGATTGACCATATATCCTATGGTAACGAACAGTAACCATCAAAAAAAAGGATGGCTGCCGGCCATCCTTACTAACAACCCTGTACGGAAAATTGTTTATTTCCTGTAAAATTTGAATTGTTTGCCAGGGAACCTTGCCGTCACCCCCAGCTCTTCCTCGATCCGGAGAAGCTGGTTGTATTTTGCTATCCGGTCGGACCTGGAAGCTGACCCGGTCTTGATCTGGCCGGTATTCAGGGCCACGGCCAGGTCGGCAATAAAGGTGTCTTCCGTTTCACCGGAGCGGTGGCTGATCACGGCTGTGAATCCGTTTTTATGGGCAAGCTCCACTGCTTCAATGGTCTCGGTCAGAGTACCTATCTGGTTCACTTTGATAAGAATGGAATTGGCATTCTTTTTCTTTATTCCTTCACTGAGGCGCTTCACGTTGGTCACAAACAGGTCATCGCCCACAATCTGAATCTTATCGCCAATGGCTTTGGTCAGTATGGCGAATCCCTCCCAGTCATCCTCAGCCAGCCCGTCCTCAATGGAAATAATGGGATATTTGTTCACCCAGGTCTGCCAGTATTCCACCATCTGTTCAGAGGCACGGTCCTCACCGGTGGAAGCGAAATGGTACACTTTTCTTTCGGCATCATAAAATTCAGAGGCTGCAGGATCGAGGGCAATAAAAATATCTTCACCCGCTTTATATCCTGCCTTTTTAATGGCTTCAAGTACCACCTCAATGGCTTCTTCATTGGAATTCAGGTTGGGGGCAAAACCTCCTTCATCGCCCACATTGGTGGACTGTCCCCTGGCTTTCAGCACGGCTTTCAGGTTATGAAATACTTCCGTACCCATCCGGAGGGCCTCAGTGAAGGAAGATGCCCCGGCCGGAAACACCATAAATTCCTGTATATCAATCTTATTATCTGCATGCTGTCCCCCGTTCAGGATATTCATCATGGGAATAGGCAGGGTATTGGCCTGTACGCCTCCGATATACCGGTACAGGGGCTGGTCGGTTTCATAAGCTGCCGCCCTGGCAATTGCCAGTGACACACCCAGCATGGCATTGGCGCCCAGTTTTCCTTTGTTTTCTGTCCCGTCCAGTTCGATCATTTTCCTGTCAATCAGGGCCTGCTCGAACACATCGTATCCCTGCAGTTCATTGTTCAGGATTTCGTTCACATTCTTCACGGCCTGGAGCACGCCTTTCCCCATGAACCTGGATTTATCCCCATCGCGCAGTTCCACGGCTTCATGAACACCGGTGGAGGCTCCGGAAGGAACTGCTGCCCTTCCCATGGAACCAGTATCTGTAAAAACATCCACTTCAACAGTGGGATTTCCCCTTGAATCTAGAATCTGTCTGGCCTGAATACTGATTATGCTACCCATAATGTTTTGATTTATATTTTGTTAATTTTGAATGAGTCGTTAAAAATACAACAAAAAAAGGGACCGAACAATATGTCCCGTCCCTTCTTGGTTTTTGTCATCCGCCTCTCAGGATTCCTTCTTCTCTTCATCCTCCTTCTGGTCACCAGAGGGTTCGGTATTTTCTTCTTTCTCTGTTTCTGTTTCTTTTGCCTGCGCCTCAGGGGTTTGCTTTTCTTTCTTTTCTTCTTTCTCTTCCTCTTTTTCTTCCACCGGCTTTGCTTCCGTTTTCTGTTCTTCGGTCTCTGTTTCCGTTTCGGAAGCAGGTTCCTGCCCGGTGTGGCCGGCAGCTTCTTCCGTTGTTTCCTCTTCCCTTACGGCAGCTGCGGTTTTTTCTTCCTTTTCAGCCGGAGTTTTTGCCTCCTCTTTTTTCCCTTCCTGAACCGCCTGGCTTTCCTGTTTTTTCTTTCCACCTCTTCTGCGGCGTGAGGTTTTTTGTTTCGGCTCTTCAGTCCCCAGCATAGCTTCGTTGTAATCCACCAGCTCAATCACACACATATCGGCATTGTCCCCCTGCCTGTTCCCGATTTTCAGAATCCGGGTATACCCCCCGGGCCGGTCACCCACTTTTGCCGCCACTTCGCGGAACAATTCCGTAACAGCATTTTTATCCTGCAGATAACTGAATACCACCCTGCGCGAGTGGGTCGTATCTTCTTTTGAACGGGTGATCAAAGGTTCCACATAGGTTCGCAGGGCTTTGGCCTTTGCTGTAGTAGTGGTAATGCGTTTATGAATGATCAGCGAACTGGCCATATTGGCCAGCATAGCCCTGCGGTGCGAAGTGGTTCTGCTCAGATGATTAAAACCTTTCCTGTGTCTCATTTTCCTAATCCTTGTCTAATTTATACTTGCTGGTATCCATCCCGAAATTAAGGTTCATGCTTTCCAGAAGTTCATCCAGTTCTGTGAGCGATTTTTTTCCGAAATTCCTGAATTTCAGCAGATCGTTCCGGTTGAACTTCACCAGATCGCCCAGGGTTTCCACTTCTGCCGCCTTAAGGCAGTTCAGTGCCCTGACAGACAGATCCAGATCAACCAGTTTGGTTTTCAGCAACTGCCGCATATGCAGGATTTCTTCATCGAACTCCTCGTTGGCGAATTTCTCATCCGAATCAAGGGTGATTTTCTCGTCAGAGAACAACATGAAATGGTAGATCAGTATCTTGGCCGCTTCCTTCAGAGCATCCTTGGGATGGACCGATCCGTCGGTAGTGATTTCGATCAGCAGTTTTTCATAGTCGGTTTTCTGTTCCACCCGGTAATTCTCCACCGTATATTTCACATTCTTGATGGGGGTAAAAATGGAATCCAGGGGGATCAGGCCGAACTCAGCCTCAACCGGCTTGTTCTCCTCGGCAGGAACATACCCTCGGCCTTTCTGGATGGTAAGTTCCATCTGCAGTTTCACATCGGGTTCCAGGTGGCAGATCAGCTGATCAGGGTTCAGCACCTCGAACCCGCTGAGGAACTTGTTCAGGTCACCGGCTTTAAAAACCGACTGACCGGAAATATTCACCACCAGTTTTTCATCTTCAATTTCATCAATCAGTTTCTTGAACCTGACCTGTTTCAGGTTGAGTACTATTTCGGTAACATCCTCCATTACCCCCTTGATGGTGGAAAACTCATGTTCCACTCCTTCAATTTTGAGGGTGGTAAAGGCATACCCTTCGAGGGAAGACAACAGAATACGTCTGAGAGCATTCCCGACGGTAATACCATAGCCTGGTTCCAGTGGTCTGAACTCGAACTTCCCGAAGGAGCCGGTTGCTTCCACCATAATTACCTTGTCGGGTTTCTGAAATGCAAGAATAGCCATAAAGCGTGGATTGGATTTTTATTTAGAATACAGTTCAACGATCAGTTGTTCCTTGATATTTTCAGGAATATCGCTACGTTCCGGTATGCTCATAAATTTTCCCGCCATTTGCGACTGGTCCCACTCCAGCCAGCTGTACCGGGAACGATTGGCTCCCCGCAGCGATTCGGTAATGGCAGCAAGCGATTTTGATTTTTCCCTCACACCAATTATATCGCCGGGTTTCAGGAGGTAGGACGGCACATTAACCACCTCCCCGTTCACCGTAATATGCCGGTGGCTGACAAGCTGCCGGGCTGCGGCGCGGGTAGGGGCAATGCCCAGGCGGTACACCACGTTATCAAGCCTTGACTCGAGCATCTGGAGAAGCACCTCACCGGTTACACCTTTGGCCCTGGAAGCATGTTCAAACAGATTACGGAACTGTTTTTCCAGGATCCCGTAAGTATATTTAGCCTTTTGCTTTTCTTTGAGCTGAATACCGTATTCAGACAGTTTTCTCCTTCTTTTGTTCTGTCCATGGAATCCCGGCGGGTAATTCTTCTTTTCAAATGATCGATCGGGCCCGAAGATCGGATCACCGAATTTCCGGGCAATTTTTGTTCTGGGTCCTCTATATCTTGCCATGAATCTACTGTTTGTTTTCGTTTACACTCTCCTTCTCTTGGGTGGCCTGCATCCGTTATGGGGAATGGGGGTAACATCCACAATTTCCGCGACTTCAATGCCGGAAGAATGGATGGTTCTGATAGCACTTTCCCTTCCCGATCCGGGCCCCTTTACAAACACCTTCACTTTACGCAATCCCAGGTCATAGGCTACCTTGGCACAATCGGCCGCAGCCATCTGGGCAGCGTAAGGGGTATTTTTCTTCGATCCCCGGAAACCCATTTTACCGGCCGAAGACCAGGAAATGACCTGCCCCGAATTGTTGGTAAGGGAGATGATAATATTATTGAACGAAGCATGGATATGAGCCTGACCAATGGGCTCAATCTTCACCACTTTTTTCCTCGTTGTTCCTGTTTTCTTAGCCATAATTCAATTATTTGGTCGCTTTCTTTTTGTTGGCAACGGTTTTCTTTCTTCCTTTCCGGGTACGGGCATTGGTCTGGGTACGCTGACCCCTTACCGGCATACCGGTACGGTGCCTTATTCCGCGATAACAACCAATATCCATCAGCCGTTTGATGTTCATCTGAACAGAAGATCTCAGTTCCCCTTCCACTTTATACTGTTCGTTCAGAATGGAACGGATCCGGGTGATCTGTTCGTCGGTCCAGTCTTTTACTTTAATATCCTTATCTACACCGGCCTGGGCCAGGATCTTCTGGGCGGAGGACCTGCCAATTCCGTAGATATAGGTCAGGCCGATTTCCCCCCGTTTGTTTTTTGGTAAATCTACTCCGACAATTCTAGCCATAAGTATATTGCATTAATATTGAATATTCTTCTTCCTATCCCTGACGCTGTTTGAACTTGGGATTTTTCTTGTTGATGACGTACAACCGTCCCTTGCGCCTGACAATTTTGCAGTCGGCGCTGCGTTTTTTCACTGAAGCTTTTACTTTCATCGGTTCCTCAATCTAGTATTTCTATTTGTACCTGAATGTTATTCGTCCCTTGGTCAAATCGTAGGGTGACATCTCCACTTTCACACGGTCGCCCGGAAGGATCTTGATATAATTCATCCGCATTTTTCCGGAGATATGCGCCGTGATCACATGGCCGTTCTCCAGTTCCACCCGGAACATGGCATTGGAAAGAGCTTCAATGATTGTGCCGTCCTGTTCGATAGATGGTTGTTTTGGCATACCTATTTGTTTTTTTGTTCAAGAGCTTCTTCAATAAACCTGAATGTTGACAACACATCTGCCTTTTTCTCATCCACCGCCACTGCCAGTTCGAAATGGGCAGAAGGCAGATTATCGGCCGTTCTGATGGTCCATCCGTCCTTTGCACCCAGGATATGCTTTTTCCCCATATTGATCATAGGTTCGATGCATATCACCAGGCCTTTTCTCAGCTTCACCCCCTGGCCCCGGTTACCGTAATTGGGTACTTCGGGAGGCTCATGCAGCTTCGTTCCCAGCCCGTGACCCACCAGTTCTCTTACCACAGAATATCCGGCCGATTCGGCGTGGTGCTGTACTGCAAAACTGATATCCCCCACTCGCCTTCCTGCAACGGCCTGCTCAATGCCTTTCATCAGGGCTTCCCGGGTAATTCTCAGCAACTTTTTCACCTCTTCACTGACTTTCCCCACTTCAAAGGTATAGGCAGTATCGCCGTAATATCCGTTCCAGAACACCCCACAATCAACCGAAACGACATCACCCTCTTTCAGTTCGTATGAAGAAGGAATACCGTGCACTACCTCACTGTTGACCGAAGTACAAAGGGTATTGGGATATCCGTTGTATCCCTTGAACCCCGGTTCTGCCCCGTGGTCACGTATGAACTGCTCGGCAATCCGGTCTAGTTCCAGGGTAGTGATTCCGGGTCGTATCCACCTGGCTACTTCTGCCAGGGTTTTCGACACCAGAAGGTTGCTTTCCCTGATCAGCCCGATTTCTTCTTCCGAACGTATATTCAACATCAAAGAACAACTGCGATTATATGGCGGCGGCAGAGCCGGTCCGCCCTTTTATTCTGCCGGTTTTCATCAGACCGTCGTAATGCCTCATCAGCAAATGACTTTCCACCTGCTGCAGGGTATCGAGGATCACCCCCACCAGAATCAGCAGAGACGTTCCCCCGTAGAACTGGGCAAACTGCCCGTTTACTCCCACCAGGGCGGCAAAAGTGGGCATAATGGCTACCAGGGCAAGAAATATGGAGCCGGGCAGTGTGATTCTCGACATGATGGTATCGAGAAATTCTACGGTTTTCCGGCCGGGTTTCACCCCGGGAATAAAGCCTCCGTTTTTCTTCATATCTTCCGCCATCTGGGTGGGATTAATGGTAATGGCCGTATAAAAATAAGTAAACAAAATGATCATAATGGCCATTAGCAGATTATACCAGAATCCGTAAGGATTGGTAAAAGCTGCGGCAAAACCTCTTATGGAATCGGCGGAGGCATAATTGATAAACATCATGGGAATGAACATCAATGCCTGGGCAAAGATGATGGGCATCACCCCGGCAGCATTCACCTTCAGGGGAATATACTGCCTTACTCCGCCGTATTGCTTGTTCCCTACGATCCGTTTGGCATACTGTACAGGTATACGCCGGGTTCCCTGCACCAGCAAAATGGTTCCCATAAACACCATAAACAGGATCACGATCTCCATGAGAAAGGCTACCAGTCCTCCGGCCCCGTCAAGCCTCGAAATGAATTCGGCAAACAGGGCAAAGGGCATGCGGGCGATGATCCCGATCATAATGATCAGGGATATGCCGTTCCCGATTCCCTTGTCGGTAATCCTTTCACCCAGCCACATCACAAACATGGTACCCGACGTAAGAATGATCACCGATGAGACCTGAAAGAATACCCCCTTGAGCACAAAAGCCGATTCAGGCAGCTGGGCATGTAGGTTGGCCAGATAGGTTGGAGCCTGGACCACCAGAATCAGTACCGTGAGGTACCGGGTGATCTGGTTCATTTTCCTCCTACCGCTTTCCCCTTCACGCTGCATGCGCTGAAAATAAGGCACGGCAATGGTAAGCAACTGCACAACGATGGATGCGGAAATATAGGGCATGATCCCCAGGGCAAAAATGGAAGCATTGGCAAAGGCACCTCCTGAAAACATGTTCAGCAATCCGAGGATTCCCTCGGAAGTTTGCCTCTGGAGAGCTTCCAGCTGACTGGGATCCACGCCCGGAAGCACCACATACGATCCCAAACGGTATATTAACAGGATACCCAGGGTGTACGTGATCCGGTTGCGCAGATCTTCAATCTTATAAATATTCTTTATGGTCTCAATGAATGATTTCATCCAATTACAATTTTACTGCGGTTCCGTCCAAAGCTTCGATGGCCTCCCGGGCCGATTTTGAAAAGGCATGTGCGGTAACTTCGAGTTTCCGGGTCAGTTTTCCGTTCCCCAGGATCTTGACCATCTGGTTCCTGGAAGCCAGTCCGGCTTCTACCAGTGTCTGAATATCAATCCTGTCGACCCCTTTCTTCTCGGCCAGGGCTTCCAGAGTACTCAGGTTGATGGCCTTGTATTCCACCCGTCTGATATTATGAAATCCGAATTTGGGCAGGCGGCGCTGCAAAGGCATCTGTCCTCCTTCAAATCCGGCCTGACGGGAGTAGCCCGAACGCGATTTCTTTCCCTTGTGGCCACGGGTGGCGGTACCACCCCTGCCTGAACCCTGTCCGCGTCCAAGTCGCCTTTCGCTTCTGGTGGAACCTTTTGCCGGTTGTAAGTTACTTAAATCCGTCATATTCTTCCTTTATGCTTTTATTTCTTCCGTTGTAACCAGGTGCTTCACCTTATTCACCATACCCAGTATCTGGGGGGTTGCTTCCACTTCTACCGTGCTGTCAATCTTTCTCAGCCCCAGAGCCTGCAGGGTGCGTTTCTGGCGCAGTGTACTGCCGATACTGCTTTTTTTCTGTTTGATCCTGATCTTGGCCATATCGTCTGATTTTTCCTTCTTATCCGTTAAACACCTTTTGCATGGGAATCCGCCTGTGCTGTGCCACGGTGTATGCATCCCGCAATTCCATAAGGGCGGCAAAGGTGGCCTTTACCAGGTTGTGGGGGTTGGACGATCCTTTCGATTTGGCCAGTACATTGTGCACACCCACGCTCTCCAGCACCGCACGCATGGCACCTCCCGCCTTAACTCCTGTACCCTCGGATGCAGGTTTGAGAAATACCCGTGCTCCCCCATACTTGGCTTCCTGTTCATGAGGAATGGTTCCGCTGATAATGGGTACCTGTATGAGGTTCTTCTTGGCATCTTCCACTCCTTTGGCAATAGCCGTGGTCACCTCATTGGCTTTTCCCAGACCATATCCCACGATCCCATCTTCATTTCCTACCACCACAATGGCAGAAAAGCTGAAGGTACGGCCGCCCTTGGTTACTTTGGTAACCCGCTGGATACTTACGAGCCGGTCTTTTAATTCCAGATCGCTGGTTTTAACTTTTCTGATGCTTGTCGCCATAATATATATTAGAATTTTAAACCACCTTCCCTGGCTCCTTCCGCCAGTTGTTTTACACGTCCGTGATAAAGATATCCGCCCCGGTCAAACACCACCGTTTCAATGCCTTTGTCCTTGCAAAGGGAAGCGATGCGTTTGCCTACCAGGCGTGCCTGTTCAGCTTTCTTCATCTTGCCCTGTTCGGCCACTTCCCTGTCAAGGGAGGAGGCAGCCACCAGGGTTTTTCCTGCCGTATCATCAATGATCTGCACATAGATCTGTTTGTTGCTTCTGAACACCGACATCCGGGGCTTCTGGCTGTTTCCGGAAATGGTTTTCCTGATCCTTTTCCGGATGCGGCTTCTTCTTTCTATTTTCGTTAAGGCCATGGTCCTTTACTAATTTATCAGATTAAACACTGGCGGCTTTACCTGCCTTCCTTCTCACCTGTTCACCCACATACCTTATGCCCTTGCCTTTGTATGGTTCGGGTGGCCTGAGGCTGCGTATCTTTGAGGCAACATGTCCCAGCAGCTGCTTGTCGTGGCTTTTTAGGGTGATCACCGGATTGCTTCTTTTTTCCGTTTTGGCTTCCACCTTGATCTCCGGTGGCAGCTCGAACACAACATCGTGGGAATAACCCAGGCTGAGCTCCAGAAGCTGCCCTTTGGCCTCGGCACGGTATCCAACACCTACCAGTTCCTGCTGAACGGTAAATCCTTCCGACACACCCACCACCATGTTGTAGATCAATGAACGGTAAAGTCCGTGCATAGACTTATGCCTTTTTTCCTCGGAAGGCCTCTCCAACACTATCTCTCCTTCTTTCACCTGCACTTTGATAACAGGATCGACCTGTTGTTTCAGCTCTCCCAGCGGACCTTTTACGGTCACCAGATTGTTGCCGTCAATGTCGACGGTAACACCCGATGGTATGGGAATGGGCAGTTTTCCTATACGTGACATGGATTTCTCCTCTTTATTTTAATAAACATAACACAACACTTCACCACCAATATTTTTAACCCGGGCTTCCTTGTCGGTCATCACACCCTGTGAGGTTGAAATGACAGCAATGCCAAGCCCGTTGAGCACTCGAGGCAATTTATCGGCTCCGGAATATTTACGCAATCCCGGCCGGCTGGCCCTTTCCAGCGATTTAATGGCAGGGGCTTTGGTTTCGGGATGGTACTTCAGGGCAATCTTGATGGTGCCCTGAGGGCCTTCCTCCTCAAATTTGTAACTCAGGATATAACCCTTTTCATAAAGAATGCGGGTGATATCCTTTTTCATATTTGAAGCCGGAATTTCTACCACTTTATGCCTGGCCATAACGGCATTCCGTATCCGGGTCAAATAGTCTGCAATGGGGTCTGTCATTTTCTTTCCTGTTATTTAAATTCCTGTACCCTGATTATGAATTACCAGCTGGCCTTTTTAATGCCCGGAATCAAACCGGTATTGGCCATTTCACGAAAGGTAATACGGCTGATGCCAAACTGCCGGATATATCCTTTGGGCCGTCCGGTCAACTTGCACCGGTTATGCAACCTGATGCGGCTGGAATTTCGGGGCAACCTGCTCAGAGCCTGGTAATCCCCTTCGGCCTTAAGCCTGGCACGCCTGGCAGCATATTTGTCAACCAGTTTCTGCCGCTTGATCTCGCGGGCTTTCATGGATTCTTTTGCCATAATCAGTTTCTTTTAATATCCTTGAACGGTAAACCAAATTCACGCAACAGGGCGTATCCTTCCTCGTCGGTACGGGCAGTGGTTACAAAAGTAATCTCCATGCCCAGTATTTTATTGATCTTGTCAATGTCGATTTCGGGAAATATAATATGTTCAGTAATGCCCAAGGTATAATTCCCTTTCCCGTCAAAACGGGTGCTTACTCCCTTGAAATCCCTGATTCTGGGAAGGGCTACATTGATGAGCCTTTCAAGGAATTCATACATGCGGTCCCGGCGAAGGGTCACCTTCACGCCGATGGGCATTTTTCTCCTCAGCTTGAAATTGGATATATCCTTGGTAGCCACCGTTTGCACGGCTTTCTGGCCGGCAATCAACGACAGTTCCTCCTGGGCCACGTCTACCAGCTTCTTGTCTGACACGGCCTGACCAACTCCCTGATTGAGCACGATCTTGCTCAGCCTGGGCACCTGCATTACCGATTTGTAATTAAATTCCTTCTGCAGGGCAGGAATGATCTCTTCCTGATACTTCCGTTGAAGATTCGGTTTGTAATCCATTATTTAATCTCCTCTCCAGATTTTTTTGCGTACCGAACAAGTTTATTATCCTTCCCGGGGCGGCGACCGATCCTTGTTGGCTCACCGGTTGAGGGATCAACCAGGTTGAGGTTCGAAATATGGACCGGGGCTTCTTTTTTGATAATGCCTCCCTGGGGATTCTGTGCATTGGGCTTGGTGTGGCGGGAAACCATGTTGACCCCTTCCACCAGTGCCTTCTGTTTGTCTGGATATACTTCCAGCACTTTCCCCTGCTGGCCCTTGTATTCGCCGGTATTCACGTACACCGTGTCGCCCTTCTTGATATGCAGTTTCTTACTCATTTTCCTGTTCATTATGTTGATTAGAGCACTTCGGGTGCCAGTGAAATGATTTTCATATACTTATCACGCAATTCTCTGGGCACAGGCCCGAAAATACGTGTTCCACGCATTTCATCCAGATTGTTCAGCAACACCACGGCATTGTCGTCGAACCGGATATATGAACCATCCTGTCGTCTGATCTCCTTTTTGGTACGTACCACCACGGCCTTGCTGACAGTTCCCTTTTTGATATCTCCCGATGGCAGGGCACTCTTGACAGTCACCACCACCTTGTCGCCCACACTGGCATATTTCCTCCGTGTTCCGCCCAGGACACGGATGACCAGCACCTCCTTGGCGCCACTGTTATCGGCTACGGCCAGCCTGCTTTCTTGTTGTATCATGGTTATTTTGCTCTTTCAATAATTTCAACTAATCTCCAGTTCTTGTTTTTGCTGAGTGGACGCGTTTCCATGATGCGGACGGTATCCCCCACATTACAGGTATTCTCTTCATCGTGCGCCATAAACCGGGTGGTCTTCTTGACGAACTTCCCGTAAATGGGGTGCTTCATTTTGCGGTTCACAGCAATCACAATGGTTTTATCCATTTTGTTGCTGATCACAACGCCAATCCTCTCTTTGCGTAAATTCCTTTTTTCCATCGGAGTACTTAACTATTGTTTTTTACTTCCTCTCTTTTCCGCTTGTTCAGCTCGGTTTTGAGCCGGGCTATTGTTCTGCGGGTGTGCATAATCTTATGGGGATTGTCAAGCGGAGTAATGGCATGATTCAACCTGAGCTTGGCCAGGTAGCTCCTCTCATTATCAATCCTTTCTTCCAGTTCCTTGGTATTCAGTTCCCTGATCTCTGAATTCTTCATGACCTCTAGTTGATTTTTTCTTCATAATCACGGCGCACCACAAACTTCGTGGTGATGGGCAGTTTCTGGGCACCCAGCCTGAGAGCCTCCCGGGCCACTTCATAGGGTACTCCCTCGGCCTCCAGGATTATCCGTCCGGGGGTAACGGGAGCCACGAATCCTTCCGGTGCTCCTTTTCCTTTACCCATCCTCACTTCGGCAGGTTTCTTGGTAATGGGCTTGTCGGGGAAAATGCGGATCCATATCTGCCCTTCACGTTTCATGTACCGGGTAATAGCCTGCCTGGCTGCTTCGATCTGCCTTCCGGTTATCCATGATTCCTCCAGGGCTTTGATGCCGAATGACCCGAATGCCAGCTGATTCCCCCGCTGGGCATTCCCCTTCATCCTGCCTTTCTGCTGTCTTCTGTATTTTGTTTTTTTCGGCTGTAACATAACAATCGCTATTTGTTTCCGGCAAACCGGCGTATCTTATTTCCTTCTTTTCTTGAATCCTTTCGGACGGGCACTTTTCACTCCAATATTGGGAGACAGGTCGCGCTTTCCAAACACCTCCCCCTTGCAAATCCACACTTTTACTCCGATGAGTCCCACCTTGGTGAGGGCTTCGGCCAGGGCATAATCAATATCGGCCCGGAACGTGTGCAAAGGGATCCTGCCTTCCTTATAGGTTTCATTCCTGGCCATTTCGGCTCCGCCCAGCCGGCCCGCTACCTGGATCTTGATCCCTTCGGCTCCCATACGCATGGTGGAAGCAATGGCCATTTTAATGGCCCGGCGGTAAGAAATCTTTCCCTCAATCTGGCGGGCCACATTGTTGGCTACGATGGTGGCATCCAGCTCGGGACGTTTTACCTCGAATATATTGATCTGAACCTCCTTGTTGGTAATCTTCTTGAGCTCTTCCTTCAGCTTGTCCACTTCCTGTCCGCCTTTCCCGATAATGATCCCCGGACGGGCAGTATTGACCGTTACGGTAATGAGCTTCAGGGTGCGCTCGATCACGATCTTGGAAATGCTGGCCTTGGCCAGCCTGGCGTTCAGGTATTCCCTGATCTTATTGTCTTCAACCAGCTTGTCGGCATACCGATTGCCGCCATACCAGTTGGAATCCCACCCTTTAATGATCCCAAGACGATTACCTATTGGATTGACTTTCTGTCCCATGTATGCTTATTTCTTGTTTGTTTCTTCTGTTTCGACCGGTTCGGTGGCTTCCGCCAGGTTCATGCTGTCAAGCACCACCGTCACATGATTGGAACGCTTCCTGATCCGGTGGGCACGCCCCTGCGGTGCCGGACGTAACCGTTTCAGTGTTCTGGCCTGATCAACATATATTTCTTTGATATACAGGTTGCTCTCTTCAATCCTTACCCCTTCGTTCTTGACCTGCCAGTTGGCAATGGCCGACATAACCAGTTTCTCCAGCCGGCGTGAAGCTTCCTTTGATGAATACTTCAGCAGATCAAGTGCCCTGTTCACTTCCACTCCCCTGATCATATCGGCTACCAGCCGCATTTTTCGCGGAGAGGTCGGGCAGTCTTTCAAAACGGCAACATATTTGTTCTTACGTTCTTCCTTCAGCTGATTGGCTCTGTTTCTTTTTCTTGCACCCATTGGTTTGGTTTTAAGAAGTTTTCAAAGGGCTTATTATTTCTGCTTGCCTCCATGCCCGCGCCATGTACGGGTAGGCGCAAATTCGCCCAGCTTGTGTCCCACCATGTTCTCGGTAATATACACCGGGATAAATTTGTTCCCGTTGTATACCGCCACGGTGTGGCCCACAAAATCAGGAGAGATCATGGAACGCCTTGACCAGGTCTTGATCACCGTTTTCTTCCCCGACTGATTCATTTCGAGGATGCGCTTCTCCAGTTTATAATCGATAAACGGGCCTTTTTTCAACGATCTGCTCATGATTATTTCGATTTTCTCCTTTCCACGATGTACTTGTTCGAGGTTTTGTTCTTCTTCCGTGTTTTATATCCCTTGGCAGGCAATCCCTTGCGTGAACGGGGGTGTCCGCCCGAAGCGCGTCCCTCGCCACCTCCCATGGGATGATCAACGGGGTTCATGGCCACGCCACGAACCCGTGGTCTTCTGCCCTTCCAACGGCTTCTTCCGGCCTTACCCGATTTTTCCAGGGCATGATCGGAATTCGACACTGCACCCACAGTGGCTTTACAGGTGGTAAGTACCATCCGCGATTCGCCGCTGGGCAGTTTTACAATGGCGTATTTCCCGTCGCGGGAGGTGAGTTGGGCATACGATCCGGCACTGCGGGCCAGGCTGGCTCCTTTTCCAGGCTTCATTTCAATACCGTGAATAATGGTTCCCAGGGGAATATCCGAAAGGTACAGGGTATTCCCTATCTCGGGAGCAATGTCCCTGCCGGATATCACTTTCTGCCCCACCTGAAGTCCGTTGGGGGCCAGAATATACCTTTTTTCACCGTCTTCGTATACCAGCCGGGCAATCCTTGCCGTACGGTTGGGATCGTATTCAATGCTTTTCACCGTAGCGGGGATCCCGTCCTTATCACGCTTGAAATCGATCAGCCGGTACCTCCTTTTGTGACCGCCTCCCACGTAACGCATGGTCATTTTTCCATTGCTGTTCCGGCCGCCTGATTTTTTCAGGGGTCTCAGCAACGATTTATCAGGACGCGTCTCCGTAATCGAATCAAAGGCACTGATGATCTTATGCCTTTGCCCGGGAGTAATCGGTTTTAGTTTTCGTACTGCCATGACTCATCAAATATTGCTGTAGAAATCAATTGTATCTCCTTCGGCCAGGGTAACCACCGCCTTTTTATACGATGCTGTTTTCCCTTCCTGTATCCCTGACCGGGTATAACGGGATTTCAGTTTTCCTCCATACCGCATGGTATTCACCGCCTGTACCTTCACCCCGTACATTTCTTCAATGGTCTTCCTGATCTGAAGCTTGTTGGCCCTTTTATCCACAATGAACCCGTAACGATTCAATGTTTCACCCTGGGCGGTCATCTTCTCAGTAACGATGGGTTTTATTAAAATATCCATGTGTGTATGATTACTGAATTCCAAATTGCCTGTTCAAAAGGTCGATCGAACTTTCCATAAAGACCAGAGTGCCTGCATCGAGTATGTCGTAAGTATTTAACTCCTCGACAGTTACAACTTTGGTCCCCGGCAAATTTCGAGACGACAAATATAGGTTTTTATTCTTTTCGGATAAAACAAAGAGCGACTTTTTCCCGTCGATCTTGAGGTTTTTGTTCACATCGGCGAATTCACGGGTTTTCGGAGCATCCAGGCTCCAGTCTTCCACCACCATAATTCCTTTTTCCCGGGCCTTGTATGTCAGGGCCGATTTTCTGGCCAGACGCTTTACCTTCCGGTTCAGCTTGAAACCATAGAAACGGGGACGGGGGCCGAACACACGTCCGCCCCCCCTGAATATGGGGTTTTTGATATCCCCGAAACGGGCCGTGCCCGTTCCCTTCTGTCTTTTGATCTTCCGGGTGCTGCCAGCCACTTCGGAACGCTCTTTGGATTTGTGTGTTCCCTGGCGCTTATTCGCCATGAACTGCTTTGCATCCAGATAAATGGCGTGGTCGTTGGGTTCGATCTCAAAGATCTCCTTCCTGAGTTCCACTTTCTTTCCGGTATCTTCGCCGGATTTGTTGTAAACCGCTACTTTCATTACTTCTCAATAATTAAGTATGAACCATTGGCTCCGGGTACCGAGCCCTGCACCACCAACAGGTTTTCCTCCGGGATCAGTTTCACCACCCGCAGGTTGATCATTTTTACTTTCCGGTTACCGGTCTGGCCTGCCATCCGCATACCTTTCAGCACCCTGGAAGGATAGGAAGAAGCGCCCAGTGATCCGGGGGCTCTGTTCCTGTTATGCTGTCCGTGGGTTTGATCGCCAACCCCCCGGAATCCGTGACGCTTGACCACTCCCTGGAAACCTTTTCCCCTGGTAAGGCCTGAAATATCCAGCCAGGTATCGTCGCTGAAATATTCTACTGTAATGCGGTCACCCACTTTCCAGTCGCGCACAAAACCCTTCAGTTCGATTACTTTTCTTTTGGGACCGGTATTGGCCTTTTTGAAATGACCTATCTCCGCCTTGTTGGAATGCTTTTCTTTCTTATCTTCATACGACAGTTGAACGGCATTGTATCCGTCTTTCTCCACCGTTTTGATCTGTGACACCACATTGGGTTTTACCTCGATCACCGTACAGGCCATGTTCTTTCCTGCTCCGTTGAAAACCGAGGTCATTCCTATTTTTTTACCTATTAATCCTGGCATTTCAGTATATTTATCTGTCTAATCCTGTCAAACTTTAATTTCCACTTCCACCCCACTGGGCAGCTCAAGCTTCATCAGGGCATCGATTGTCTTGGGTGTAGAACTGTAAATATCCAGAAGCCTTTTGTAAGAGGACAACTGGAACTGCTCCCTCGATTTCTTGTTCACAAAAGGGGAACGCAAAACCGTATAAATCCGCTTGTGCGTAGGCAGAGGTATGGGTCCACTAACAACGGCCCCGGTTGATTTGACCGTTTTCACGATCTTTTCTGCAGATTTATCGACCAGGTTATGGTCGTACGATTTCAATTTGATTCTGATCTTCTGGCTCATCTTTCAGTATACATAATATTATACAGTGGCTGTTTTGCCTTTCGTTGTTTCAATGATCTTCCGCGACATTTCAGGCGGCACTTCTTCAAAATGGCTGAATTCCATGGTAGAGGTTGCCCGGCCCGAGGTGAGGGTGCGCAACACGGTAACATAGCCAAACTGTTCGGCCAGGGGTACTTTGGCCCTGATCACCCGTGCGCCTGCTTTCGATTCCATTCCTTCCACCTGGCCACGGCGCTTGTTAAAATCGGCTATCACATCCCCCATGTATTCTTCCGGAGTAACCACTTCTACCGCCATAATCGGTTCAAGCAGGATGGGTTTTGCTCTTTCCGACGCCTTCTTGAAGGCATTCCTGGCAGCTATCTCGAATGACAGGCTGTCGGAATCCACCGGGTGGTAGCTTCCGTCGAGCAATTCCACTTTCAGGCTGTCGACGGCATAACCTGCCAGAGGGCCATTCTGCATGGCTTCACGGAATCCTTTTTCCACGGAGGGAATAAATTCTTTCGGAATGTTCCCTCCTTTGATGGCATTTTCGAACTGAAGACCTCTTTCGTCTTGACCGGCCGGGGAAATCCGCACCATGATATCGGCAAATTTCCCTTTTCCGCCTGTTTGCTTTTTAAAAACCTCCCTGTGTTCAACCGTTGCGGTAATGGCTTCCTTGTAAGCCACCTGGGGTGCGCCCACATTGCATTCCAGCTTGAATTCCCGCCTCAGGCGGTCAACCAGGATATCCAGATGCAGCTCACCCATTCCGCTGATTACCGTTTGCCCGGTATTTTCATCAAAATTCACCTGAAAAGTAGGGTCTTCCTCAGCCAGCTTGCCCAGGGCTATTCCCAGTTTATCAATATCTGACTGTGTTTTGGGTTCAATGGCCACGCCAATGACCGGTTCCGGAAATTCCATAGACTCGAGGGATATGGGATGTTTCGGGTCGCACAGGGTATCACCGGTTTTCACATTCTTCAAACCCACTGCTCCGCATATATCTCCGGCACGTATCTCTTCCTTCGGATGCTGCTTGTTGGCATGCATTTGATAAAGGCGTGAAATCCGGTCTTTTTTCCCTGTTCTGACATTCATAACCTGCACACCCGATTTCAACACTCCCGAATAAATCCTGAGAAAAACCAGTCTTCCCACGAAAGGATCGGTAGCAATTTTAAATGCCAGGGCTGTCAGCGGTTCACCGGAATCCGGATTCCTGTTTTTATCCTTCGATGTATACGGATTGAACCCGGTAACCGCCCCTATATCGAGCGGGCTGGGCAGAAACGCAACAACGGCATCGAGAAGCCGTTGTATGCCTTTATTTTTAAAGGCGGACCCGCAAAAAACGGGAACCACACTCATATCAATAGTAGCTTTCCTGATGGCCTCCCTCATCTCATCGGGCGTGATGGAGTCGGGATCATCCAGGTATCGCTCAAGCAGGGTATCATTCGTTTCGGCTACGGCCTCCACCAGCTTCCCCCTCCATTCCATGACCTCTTCTTCCAGCCCGGCAGGAATGTCGGCCAACTCATAATTCACCCCAAGGGTCTCATCGTCGTACCATATTACTGCCCTGTTCTCGATCAGATCGACCACACCCTGGAAAGTATCTTCCTTTCCGATGGGGATCTGTATGGGAACGGGGTTGGCGCCCAGTTTTTTTCTTATCTGGTTAACCACTCCGTAAAAATCGGCCCCTACGCGGTCCATTTTGTTGACAAAAGCCAGCCGGGGCACCCGGTACTTGCTGGCCTGCCTCCATACCGTTTCACTCTGAGGTTCCACACCTCCCACCGCACAGAACACGGCAATAACCCCGTCAAGAACCCTCAGCGAACGCTCCACCTCAACGGTGAAATCGACATGGCCGGGGGTATCAATGATGTTGATCTTGTAGTTTTTGTCCTGATATTTCCAGAAAGTAGTGGTAGCAGCCGAGGTAATGGTAATGCCCCGCTCCTGCTCCTGCACCATCCAGTCCATCTGGGCAGCACCGTCATGCACCTCCCCCATCCGATGGGTAATCCCGGTATAAAACAGGATCCTCTCGGTAGTGGTGGTTTTCCCCGCATCAATATGGGCCATAATCCCAATATTTCTCGTATATGCCAGATGCTGGTCCATGCAATCAAACTATCTTTCTCAGCCGTTTTCTTTATTTTTATTAAAACCTGAAATGAGCGAATGCCTTGTTGGCTTCGGCCATCCGGTGCATGTCTTCCTTTCTTTTGAAAGCTCCGCCTTCCTGGTTGTAAGCGGCAATGATCTCGGCCGCCAGTTTCTCACTCATGGAATGTCCGCTCCTTTTGCGGGCAAACAGGATGAGGTTTTTCATACTGAGCGAGATTTTCCTGTCAGGGCGAACCTCAAGGGGAACCTGAAAGGTGGCGCCCCCTACCCGGCGGCTCTTTACCTCTACCTGGGGAGTGATATTCTCCAGTGCCTTTTTCCAGATCTCCAGGGGGGTATGCTCCGCATCTTTCATCTTCTCCCCTACCATATCCATGGCATCATAAAAGATCCGGAAGGCCAGGGTCTTCTTCCCCTCTTCCATCAGGTTATTGATAAACCGGGTAACCAACGGATCATTAAACCGGGGATCCGGCAGCAAAATCCGCTTCTTGGGTTTGGACTTTCTCATGCTTGTATACCTTATAAATCAATAATGATTAATTCTTCGGTCGTTTTGCACCGTATTTGGAACGGCGTTGCTTTCTGCCCTCCACACCGGAGGTATCCAGAGCTCCCCTGATCAGGTGATACCTTACCCCGGGCAGGTCTTTTACCCTGCCTCCCCTGATCAATACAATGGAGTGCTCCTGCAGATTATGCCCTTCACCGGGTATATATGCGTTCACTTCCTTCTGATTGGTCAGTCGCACACGTGCCACTTTCCGCATGGCGGAATTTGGCTTCTTCGGCGTGGTGGTGTATACACGAACACACACTCCCCTGCGCTGCGGACAATTATCCAGTGCCGGCGCTTTACTCTTTTCAGCAATCTTCTTTCTGCCTTTCCTGACAAGCTGTTGAATCGTTGGCATAGCCTGAATTTAAACGTTTATTAACTTGCTGTTTACAAATCGGGTTGCAAAGGTATAGTTTTTCTCTTTAAAAACAATAGTATCACTTCAATAAATTTCATTTCAGTGCAGCATGTTTTCCTGCCCTGCGGAACCCGTTCCGGAAGATTTTTTCCGAACCCGTATTATAAAAATAGGTATGCCTTCGTCCGGAATTCTTCCCTCAGGTAATGGTACCCGGTATAAAGGAAAAGGGTCTATGCTTTTTATTGAAAATTTTATTACTTTTGGACCGCCTTTTCAGAAGGAAGAGCAAACACGGTAAAAGCTTACAGAGCAATTCTTTAAAAACGTATTTTTTATGAAAACCTATCAACCAGAAGACATCCGCAATATCGCCCTGATGGGAAACGCCGGTTCAGGCAAGACCAGTCTGGCAGAAGCCATGCTGTTCAACGGAGGGGTAATCGACCGAAGAGGGAATGTGGATAACAAGAATACGGCATCCGACTACAATGAAATTGAACACGACTACGGATATTCGGTTTACAACACCCTGTTATATACTGAATCCCAGGGGAAGAAAATCAACATTCTGGATAATCCCGGACTGGACGATTTTGTTGGCGGGTTGATATCCTCGCTCCATGTGGCCGATACGGGACTGATGGTTCTGAATTCGCAGAACGGGATCGAGGTAGGTTCTGAAATTCATTTCAGGCACGCCGCAAAAATGAATAAGCCCATGATTATTGTGGTAAACCACAACGACCATGAAAAATCGAACTTTGACAAGACCGTGGAACTGGCACGTGATAGTTTCGGGAAACAGGTAACCCTGGTACAATTCCCGGTAAACGAAGGCCTGCAGTTCAACGCCGTTGTGGATGTCCTGAAAATGAAGATGTATACCTACCCCGACGACAGCGGCAAAGCCCGGATCGACGATATTCCTTCCGAACACATGGAAAGGGCTGAAACCCTCCGGAACGAGCTGATGGAAAAAGCCGCCGAGAATGATGAGGAACTGATGGAGCTTTTCTTCGAGAAAGAGATGCTCGAAGAAGATGAAATGAGAAAAGGAATTACCGCCGGATTGATCCAGCGCGGAATTTTCCCGGTATTCTGCACTTCGGGAAAAACCAATGTGGGAGTGGACAGGTTGATGGAATTCATTGCCAATGTAACTCCTTCGCCGCTGCAGATGCCTGCCCCGAAAGCAAGCAACGGAAAGGAAATTCCCTGCGATGCCGGCAAACCCGCTTCCCTTTTCGTATTCAAAACCTATATCGAATCGCATATCGGCGAGATTAATTATTTCAAAGTAATGAGCGGGGAACTGAAGGAAGGCATGGATGTGACCAACACAAAAACCCAGAACAAGGAACGCATTTCTCAGATCTTTGCCGTGGCCGGAAAGAACCGCAACAAGGTTCCCTCCATGATGGCAGGAGACCTCGGGGCCACCGTCAAGCTGAAAGCCACCAAAACGAACCATACCCTTAATGCGCCGGGAGCTGACTGGACCTTCGATCCCATTGAATTCCCCGAACCCAAATTCCGTACAGCCATTAAGGCCGTCAGTGAAGGCGATGATGAAAAACTGGGGGAAGCCCTTTCACGCATCCATGATGAAGATCCCACCATTGTGGTGGAATATTCCAAGGAACTGAAACAGATCATTGTGCACGGCCAGGGCGAGCACCATCTGAATATTCTGAAGTGGCAGATGGATAACCGCTTTAAAATTGAAACACAATTCCTGCCGCCCAGAATTCCTTACCGGGAAACCATTACCAAAGTAGCCCAGGCCGATTACCGGCACAAAAAACAGTCGGGTGGAGCAGGCCAGTTCGGCGAGGTGCATCTGGTCATCGAACCCTATAAGGAAGGAATGCCTCTTCCCTCGGTGTACAAGGTGAACGGAAAAGAAATAAAAGTAAACGTTCGCGATGTGGATGAACACAACCTTCCCTGGGGCGGAAAACTGGTATTCCTGAACTGCATCGTGGGAGGCTCCATCGATGCACGCTTTATGCCCGCCATTCTGAAAGGGATTATGGAAAAAATGGAGGAAGGACCCCTTACCGGCTCATACGCCAGGGATATCCGTATTGCAGTATACGACGGAAAAATGCACCCTGTTGATTCCAATGAAATATCCTTTAAACTGGCCGGCAGGAATGCCTTCAGTATGGCTTTCAAAAATGCCGGTCCCAAAATCCTCGAACCCATTTACGAGGTGGAAATCTATGTTCCCTCCGACCGGATGGGCGATGTGATGAGCGACCTGCAGTCGAGAAGGGGAGTTGTCCAGGGAATGAGCAGCGAAAAAGGATTTGAAAAGATCATGGCCAAAGTACCCCTGGCCGAAATGAACAAATACTCCACAGCGCTTTCGTCCCTCTCAGGCGGAAGAGCCATGTATTCAATGAAATTTTCCGAATATGCCCAGGTCCCGCCTGATATCCAGGAGCAACTGCTGAAGGCATACGAAGCCGAACAGGAAGAAGAATAAACAACTACGTAGACATCTGGCTTTGTTATGATATAATCAGCAATTATTTGTATATTTGAAAAAAATGCTGTTATAGAATTGTCAGAAATTAAACAGGCTATTGAAAAACTCAGTGAAGAGGAGCGTCAACAGCTACTCA
>DSCJ01000038.1 GCA_011049175.1 Bacteroidota bacterium
ATTTTTTAGCCTCTTTTATTTTGAGCCTGATAAAGTCAGTTTTTTCGTCAATGTTTATTGTCGGTAGGGCCCAGACTAAAAATAAAGGTGCGATAGCGGCGTGAGAAAATCAGCAAACCCTACGTAGTTGTCTACGTAGTATAAGTTAATTACGTGTTTATTATCAAATATTTACTGAATTGCCTTCCTGGAATAATTTTACAGGTTCTATTATGATTTTTCCGGAATGGCTTTCAGTGTTTCCACCAGGAAGTCCCAGAACTTCTTCACCGATCCGATATGCACCTTCTCATCGGGAGAATGGGGGTAGCGGATCGTGGGGCCGAACGAGATCATATCGAGGTTGGGATATACGCCACCCAGCAGACCGCATTCCAGTCCGGCGTGGATGGCCTTGATCTCGGGCACCCGCCCGAATTTGGTGTTGTACACTTCCTGCATGGTTTTCAGGATGGGAGAATCCATATTGGGTTTCCATCCCGGGTATTCCCCGTCAAACACGATTTTTGCCCCGGCGGGTTCGAATACGGCCACAAATTGCTCTTTGAGGGCCTCCCGGGCACTATCCACACTACTGCGCAGCAGGCACAGAACCTCGATCCTTCCTTCCTCCGATTTGATCTTGGCCAGGTTGGTGGATGTTTCCACCAGGCCGGGCATATCGTTGCTCATTCTGATCACATCATTCGGACAGGCATACACCGCATTCACCAGGTTTTTCTGGGTTTCCGCATCGATCACTGTTGAGGGCATTTCGGCCGGTTCGGCTTTGAATTTCAGGTCAGGGTCGATGGTAGCGTACTCCTTCCTGAAAACGGCTTCCGTCTTTTTTACCCATTCCTTCACTGCAGCTTCCTCAGCGGCCGGAACAGTTACCAGGGCCACCGCTTCCCTGGGTATGGCATTTCTCAGTCCACCCCCGTCGATAGATGCGATCCTCAGTCCGTGTTTGCGGGTGGTATGCCACAGAAAGCGGTTCAGCAATTTGTTGGCATTGCCCTTGTAGAGGTGGATGTCAATGCCTGAGTGTCCTCCTTTCAATCCACTGATAACCAGCTTAAGAGCCTTGTGTCCGCCGGGAACCGGCTCGTCGCGGCAGGTAAACTCCATATTGGCATTGGTTCCACCGGCGCATCCCACATATAATTCGCCCTCGTCTTCCGAATCCATATTGATCAGAATATCTCCCTTCAGCCAGCCGGGTTTCAAACCGAAGGCACCGGTCATACCGGTCTCTTCATCCACAGTAAAGAGGGCTTCCATGGGGCCGTGCTTCAGGTCTTTTGATTCCAGAACGGTCATCACAGCAGCTACTCCGATCCCGTTATCCGAACCCAGGGTGGTTCCGTTGGCCTTCACCCACTCCCCGTCGATCAGAGGTTCGATGGGGTCTTTCTCGAAATCAAATGATTTGTCGCTGTTTTTCTGGGGAACCATATCCAGGTGTCCCTGCAATACAACGGTTTTTTTATTTTCCATTCCCGGTGTGGCGGGTTTTCTGATCAGTACGTTCCCCACCTCATCCACCGAGGTGTCCAGTCCGAGTCCCTCCCCGAACTCTTTGATAAACTGAATGATCTTTTCTTCTTTTTTTGAGGGCCTCGGGATTCGTGTCAGCTTATAGAAATTTCCCCAGAGGCCTTTCGGATCGAGGTTTTGAATGTCTGTACTCATATTCATGATGTTTATAATTTTTTATTGTAATCATAAAGGAACCACAGGTTTTTATGCCGGAGTTTCCCCGGAGGGCAGCTCCAGACCGTACCCCTGTTTCTTATCTGCCTTTTTCAGCTGAAATGCCAGGAAAATGGAGATCACTCCCAGAAGCACCAGCATCAGGATAGGCAAGGTATAATTGTACGAGGGCAATTCGCCGATGGCACGCATCCTGTCCACCTCCTCACTGATGGCGGCAGGCGACATGCCCTGGGCTTCCAGAGCCAGCCGTGCATTGTCAATAGCTTTCACCACTTCGGGGTTCACCAGGTCGAGCAGTGACCCGATACCCCAGAAAAAAGCCAGCAATCCCCAGTTTTGTACGGTAAACATGGAGGCATAGGCAGTTCCCAGCCGGTTCTCAGCCACGATCTTGGCTACCGAAGGCCACATGGCAGCCGGGATCAGGGAAAAAGCAATGCCCAGAACCACCAGGCCTATGTATCCGAGAATCACGTTATTGAAGACCGAAAGCGACAGGTGAGCGAAGATCAGCAACAACGAACCGAGGATCATGAGCGAAGCGGCCTTCCCTTTCCTGTCCACATAGCTTCCGAATATGGGAGTAAAGAGGATGGTTCCCATGGGGATCAGGCTGGCCACTTTGGGTCCGTTGGTAAACCAGACGGAAAGAGTTCCCCAGAGAACCCTGACAAACAGGCCGAAGAGCAACAGGAGGATAACCAGCGACCCCAGCTTGGTGCTCAGGGTTTTCATCCTGGCCGGGACCATGCTGAATGCCAGTCCGAACACAAACAAACCGAGGTATATCACAGTGTTCCCCAGCGAAATATTCCCGAAAAGTGTGAAGTAATTGCCTTCGGCAGGCAGGTCGTACGAAAAATTGAATTTGTTCACCAGCAGGTCAGGAGCATACTGAATGAACGGAAATACCGCCGAATAGAAAGCCACACAGAGCAGGGCAATGAATATAAACGAGCGGTTGGTAGCCAGCTTTACCAGATCATCGAATTTGAATTCCTCGTCTTCCCCGGTTTCATCAACGGTGGTCCTTCCTCTCTGTTTGTCAAGCCTCACGTCAAAAATGAGGTAAATGAGGAAGAAGACCAGCGACAGGCCGATCAGGGTAGCTGCAAAAGCTATGGCCGGAGATACGCGCCCTCCCCCGATATCGATAGAAAGGGCAATCCCCATGGCCGATCCCAGCCTTCCAAAACCCATGTTCACCGCCATAGCCAGGGCCAGTTCATATCCCTTGAACCATTTTACCACCGTTCGGGTAGCTATCACACAAACCACCTCCAGTCCGGAGCCGAACATCACCCTTCCGATGATCATCATGGTCAGAACAGTGCTGTGTGATTCTCCAAAAACTCCGTATGCGGCCATGGCATTGATGGCAGCTCCGACAGTTGCCAGCGATCCGAATATCACGCCGGCCAGTTTGATCCCCCATTTGTCGAGAATAATCCCCCCGACAATGATCATTCCAAAAACATTCGCAATGGTTGTCAGCCCGATCAGCCGGCCGTACTCCTCACTGGTAAAACCGAGCTGGGTTTGCAGCATACCTTTCAGCCCGGAATAAAAATCCTGGAACCAGTAGGTAGAAAACATCAGGGTGCTGATCAGAACCAGCACAAGCCACCGCATGGGAGCGGAATCACGCAGGGTTTTCTTCATCACTTCCATATCAGTATGTTTTATCGTTAAATTTTGAAACGGATAAAAGTAATAAAAAAACTTCAGCCTGCCGATGGGGTACTCATGTCATGAAACACATCCGAAATCCCCGGATATATAATCCATATATAAACATATTTGCATAATTGTTAATTTAATTTTTATATTTGCGGTACAGTTTTTTCGGAATAATAGGCTATATTTTTAATAGTATGAAGAAAGGTCTGGTTTTTATAGCTGTATGTCTTTTCATTTTCCCGGAGATCAAGGCGCAGGAATCAACGGGAAAGGTGAAATGGTACACCTTTGAGGAAGCCGTAAAACTGGTTCAGAAGGAACCAAAAAAACTTTTTATTGATGTATATACTGACTGGTGCGGATGGTGTAAGCGGATGGATGAAAATACATTCAACCATCCGGTGATTGCCGAATACCTCAATACCCATTTCTACGCCGTAAAATTCAATGCCGAATCAACCGAACCGGTGGAGTTCGGAGGGAAGACCTTCATCAACGAAGGAAAAGGGAACCGTCATCCGCATCAGCTGGCCATAGCCCTCCTGCAGGGCCGCATGTCATATCCCTCCGTTGCATATATGAACGAGGACCTTCAATTACTGACAGCCGTGGCGGGATACATGGAACCCAAAGCCATCGAGCCTATTCTGAGCTATTTTGCCACCGACAAATACAAAACGGTGGAATGGAATGAATTCCAGAAAAATTTTCTGAGCAGTATCCGGTAACCTGTCGTAAGAATTCAACGGAAAAAGCCAGTTATTGCGGGAACCGGGCTATCCGGCAAGCCCAGCCTCAGCGGTTTCTGCTGTACATTTATTTTTCCATCTTGAGCTTTACCGGCAGGCATACGGTTTCCCCGAGCTGGTAGATCAGGGCCCGTTTCATGGCCAGGGTTTGCTTGCCGTTGGTCACACGCAACAGGGCCACATCAGGGATCCTGTATACCAGGCAATCGGTTGTATCGTGAATTCCGGCTTCCTCACCGAAATGCTTCAGGGGTGGCGGGAGGGTTTCCGGCCGGATGTCGAGGGCCACGGGGATACCCCCGGGTTCGTTTTCATTGACCAGGCCTTTTTCTTCAGAAAACCAGCACAAAATCGTGGCTGTTTGGATAGAAGCGGTAGTAGGGATCACATCATACTCCACGGTAAAGGTTTCTTTCAGGATCTTTCCCGTAAAGAGGGCCAGGTATTCCTTTTCCGCCCGTTCCATTTCTTCCAGCAGCAGCTCCAGGGCTTTTCCGTCGGGATATTCCCCGGCCATACCGTCCAGCAGGTCAACCCGCCGTTCCCTTATCCTGATTATGAAATCGGCTGCCTCCAGGGCCATTTCTTCCTTATCTCTGTACCGCACCTTTTCATAGCTGAAGGGTACCCGCACAAATCCCGAGTCAGTTTCTTCAATGGTATACGACCATTCCAGGGTCACGTCCTGGGGGGGCACAATGGCCTGGCCCGGAAAAAACAGCGGAACATCAGCCTTGCGGGGAACCGGATGGATGGTTCCCAGTTCGCCGGCCACCCCTTCCTCGGCAGTCAGCACCAGCCCGGCCCGGCTCAGGGCAAGATAATTTGATTCCATGTGCGTTCCTGGGTCCACCACATAGTACTGCTGCGGATCAATTTCCTGGCGGGTTTCGATCTGCAGGTTGCTGATATTCCACCATACCCGGTCTGCATCAATCCCTTCTGAAATATTCAGAAACTGTTCCCTGTATTCATGAAACGGACCTTGCCGTTCGGTGTGCCGGGTAATCTCCATGCTCACCCTTACCACCGTGCGGGGCAGCACGTACACAAAGCTTCCCGCAGTAACTTCCTGCTCCGCAACCACACGCCGCACGCGGGTTGGAATCAGCGGCTGCTGGCAGGCCGTAGAAAAGGCGCCCAGCACAAGGAACCATACCATGATCCTGTCACATCGTAGTCCTTTCATCGTGAATGGATTTAAAAGCATCTCCCAGATATTCAATAATATCGCCGGCAATCAGTGACTCCTGGCTTCTTGCCCGACTCCCCAGGTCTCCTGCCAGGCCGTGCAGATACACTCCCAAAGAGGCAGCCTTATCGGCAGGATATCCCTGGGCAAGCAGGGAAAGAATGATCCCGGTAAGCACATCCCCGCTTCCCGCCGTGGCCAACCCGGGATTGCCTGTGGAATTGAAAAACACCTGTCCGTCGGGGCGGGCCACGGCTGTATAAGCTCCTTTCAGCACCATAACCACCCCGTATTCCCCGGCAAACTGCCTCAAAAGTTCCAGCCGCTGCAGGGAATTTTCCGTTTTTCGGGTGATTCTTTCGAATTCACGCGGGTGGGGAGTAAGTACGGTTTTATTATGCAGCAGACCGAGCAAATCCCTGTTCTTCCCCAGGATATTGATTGCATCGGCATCTGCCACAAACGGCCCTTTGTACGATACAAGAAGATCGTGCAGGGCCTGTGCCGTTTCCTGGCGTGTTCCGAGACCAGGGCCCACTCCCACGGCATCAAAACCGCCGGTTTCGTACATTTCCGAAAACACTTCGCCCGAACGGTCGACCGAAACCATGGCTTCGGGAACGGTGGTCTGAATGATATCCCGTCCTGCCCCGGGCACATGAACAGTTAACAGCCCCACACCCGTACGGAGGCAAGCCCGGGCCCCCAGCACAGCAGCCCCCATTTTTCCGGCCGAACCTGCAATGAACAGTGCGTGTCCGTAATGGCCCTTATGAGAAAATTTTTTTCTGTTATGCAACATATTTCTGATCTCTCCGGCGGTTACATAATGCCAGGGCGCAGGGGTATTCTCAATGATTTCCGGGTGCAATCCAATGGGAAGCACTTCCCAATGGCCGGTATATTCCTCATTTTCGGCAAACATGAATGCCAGTTTCGGAAACTGGAAGCTCAGGGTATACCGGGCACGCACCACCGGGCCGCAGGCCGGATCAACGGGTTGCTCACCGAACATACCTGAAGGAATATCGATGGCGATGATCTCATGTCCTGATGCATTCATTTGTTCAACCAGCTGCGCGGGCCAGCCTTCCAGCGGCCGCGTCAGCCCCGATCCGAACAATCCGTCGACTACAACGGCCCCTTCGGGGACAGGAGGCAGGGGCTGTCCCTTTTTCAGAACCCTGATCCGGAGGCCGGGAATTTTTTTCAGCCGGGCCAGATTGAGTGAACAATCATCAGAAAATTTTCCCGATAGTTCGGCCACCACCGGTTCCACCCCGTAACCCGCTCCATGAAGCAAACGGCTCAATGCCAGGCAATCGCCCCCGTTATTACCCGGGCCGGCCACCAGCACAAAAGTGGTTTCCGAAGGATAATGCCGGGTAATCCATTCAAACAGCCGGGTGGCGGCTCTCTCCATCAGGTCGATCGACGCAACCGGTTCGTGTTCAATGGTATACCGGTCAATTTCTCTTACCTGGGCCGATGTAAATATTTTCATTCTTCGGCGTTTAGTGCAAATATAATGAATACCGCAGCATATTGTACGAATGCGGAGGAAATACAAAGGTTGAACAACAGGTTAGCATCATGATGCATGTTATTTGGAGAGCCGAAAAAGCTTTATATATTTGTCAGCATTTGAATTCGGAGCAAACCATGTACTACTAACCAATAACCTGGAAGCTATGTTAAAAGAACATCCAAGGGGACTATTCGTCGCCTTCTTTGCTAACATGGGTGAGCGATTCGGTTACTACACCATGCTGGCCATCTTCACACTGTTCCTGCAGGCCAAGTATGGCTATACAGCCGGTGAGGCAACCCAGATCTTCGGAATCTTCCTTGCATTCGTCTATTTCCTCCCACTCCTTGGCGGAATACTGGCCGACCGGTACCTGGGGTACGGGAAAACCATCAGTCTGGGACTGGTGGTGATGCTGGTGGGCTATTTCATGCTGGCGATGCCGACCACCATGGACGGAGGAAAAGCACTGGTATTTGCAGCTCTGGGAGTGATTTCCCTGGGAACAGGATTTTTTAAGGGAAACCTGCAGGCCCTGGTAGGAAACCTGTATGATGATCCCAAATACAACAAATACCGGGATATTGCTTTCAATATCTTTTACATGGGGATCAACATCGGCGCCATGTTCGCCCCTTCGGCCGCCGATGCTGTGAGCAACTGGATACTGAAAAAGAAAGGATATTTTTACAATGCCGACATCCCGGCCCTGGCCCATAAATTCCTGGCAGGGAATGGAAATGAAGTGGTGGAAAAGGCCGGCACGGTATCCGATAAACTCTCCCAGCTGGCACAATCGGTTGGATATTCCGGCAATGCCGAGAGTTTCAGCCACTGGATACTGGAAAAGCAGGAACTTTTTCATAACACCGACCTGCCTGCCCTGGCTTCCAGTTTTCTGGCCGGCAACGGAGCCGAAATGGTGGAAAAAGGCATCACAGTAGGTGAAAAACTGGCCATTTTTGCACAGCAGCAAGGGTTTGTTGGCGACCTGGCTAATTTCAGCACCCATTACATCAACGTACTGAGTGAATCATACCACTATGCTTTTGGTGTTGCCTGTTTCAGCCTGATTGCTTCGATGATCATTTTCTGGGCATTCCGTAAGTATTACAAGCATGCCGATATGACGGAAAAACAGAAAGCTGCCAGCGAAGAGCACAAAGACAAGGTAGTGGAAATGTCGCCCGAACAAACCCGCGAGCGTCTGATTGCCCTGGGGCTGATCTTCTTTGTGGTGATCTTTTTCTGGATGTCTTTCCACCAGAACGGGGCTGCCATGACCATTTTTGCACGCGACTACACAGTGGGAAGTGTGGACAAGTTCACCAATCTGTGGTTCGACCTGTTCGGGCTCCTGCCCATATTCCTCTCGCTGGTCGGATTGTATTTTCTCATCAGGAAGAAAAGCACCGGTACCATCCGCATTCTGGGGGCGGCGGCCTTTATTGGATTCGCCCTGCTGGCATACTTCCGTTTCCAGACCTACGAGGAAACCAATCCTTTCACACCGCAGAAATTCCAGCATTTCAATCCTTTCTTCATTGTGGCGCTAACGCCCATTGTGGTGGGTATATTCGGTTACCTGAACCGGATAGGAAAAGAACCCTCCGCACCCAAAAAGATCGGCATCGGGATGATCATAACAGGAGCCGCCTTCATCATTCTGATGATCGGATCACTGCAGCTTATCGGGTACTCTCCGGGAGAGATCAACGAGGTCCGGGCTCCGAGGGATGTGCTGCTGTCGCCCAACTGGCTGATCAGCACCTATTTCATCCTTACCATTGCCGAACTGTTCCTGAGTCCCATGGGTATTTCATTCGTATCAAAAGTATCTCCTCCGAAATACAAGGGAATGATGCAGGGAGGCTGGCTGGCGGCCACAGCCATTGGAAACTATGCCGTGGGAATCGTGGGCCTGTTCTGGGACGATGTTCCTCTGTGGGCCTTCTGGGGGATCCTGGTAGTGTTTGCCCTGCTTTCAGCCATCTTTATTTTCAGTATCCTGAAAAGACTGGAGCACGCCACCAGACATTAATTAACGGATCACGGATTAACAAACGAAGAAAGGAGGCTGCATGATGCAGCCTCCTTTTTTCATATCAGGGAACAAGCACAATCTCTACTATTCTTTCTCCTTCAGATACCTGTCAAGATAATCTGTGTACTGGTTGTACAGCAACAGGGAACTGGCGGTGTTATATGCTACTCCGTGGGCACCGGGAGGGTAAATCTTCAGGTCATGGTCTTTCCCGTTATCGATCAGGGCTTTAACCAGCTGGAAGGTATTCTGGGGATGGACGTTCTCGTCCATCAGGGAATGTGCTATCAGCATTTTCCCTTCCAGCCCGGCAGCATGGGTCACCACTGCGCTGTTCACATAGCCTTCTTCATTGTCTTCCAGCAGGCCCATGTACCTTTCGGTATATATGCAGTCGTACAACCGCTGGTCGGTAACCGGTGCTCCCACCAGGGCAACTTTAAAAACCCCCGGATGAGTCAGGATGGTGTAGGCCGAAGAGTATCCACCATAGCTGTGTCCGCGAATGGCCATCCGGTCTCCGTCAATCCAGGGAAAAGAAGCCAGATAACGGGCTGTTTCCACAAAATCGTGGCTTTCCCAGTGTCCAAGATTCCGGTACACCACCTTCTCGAAGCCATCACCGTATCCTCCGCTACCCCGGTTGTTCACTCCGGCAATGACATATCCTTCCTGAGCCAGCCACTGCTCCCAACCACCTCCGCTCCAGGAGTTGTATACCGACTGGGCACCCGGCCCCCCGTATACACTGAGCAGCAGGGGATATGATTTTTCGGGATCAAAATCCACCGGTTTCATAATATACCCGTCAAGCTTCTGCCCGTCGGAGGTGGTAAAGCTGAACAGCTCACGGGTTGCCACCACATGTTCTTCCATGAACTCCAGCACCTGCCGGTTGTCTTCAAGCACCCTCAGTTTCGTACCTGCGGTTGTCCACACTTCCACCCGGGTAGGAGTGGATACGTTTGAGTAACTGTCAATATAGTACTTTCCGTGTGGCGACATGTTCAGCCGGTGATTACCGGGTACCTCAGTCAGTTTCTTCTTCCTTTTTCCGTTGAATTTCACGGAATACAGGTGCCTCTCCAGGGGTGAGTCTTCGGTAGAGGTATAAAAGATGATCTCCTTCCCCTCATCCATCGCTTCAATCCTGATCACTTCCCAGGGACCTTCGGTAACCTGTCCCAGCAATTTCCCTTCATAATCGTACCGGTAAATATGGCTCCAGCCATCGCGGTCGCTTATCCAGAAAAACTCTTCATGCTCTTCCGGAAAATACATCAGGTGCAGAGTTCCTGAAAAGAAATCGAATACATCGATCCAGCTGTCGGAAGTTTCGTACATCACCTGCCGGCCCTCACCGGTGGCAACATCAAACAGGACCAATTTGAGTTCGTTCTGGGCCCGGTTCATGGTTTGCACCGCCAGCACGCCGGGCCGGGCGGTCCAGTATATTCTCGGCACATATCCTTCACCATGACGGGTGTCCAGCCACACCTTTTCTCCCGTACCCACATCGATCACTCCGATACGCACCTCCGGAACGGGATCCCCCACCTTGGGATAGGGCACTTTCATGTATTCGGGGTGCTTCCCTGAAAAATCCGTAAGCTGATACACTGGAACCTCCCGTTCATCGGATTGCCAGAAGGCAATGTACCGGCTTTCGGGCGACCAGTACCAGCCCTGCACCAGCCCGAATTCCTCTTCATAGGCCCACCCGAAACGGCCGTTGAAAAAACTTTCGGAAGCGTCATCGGTCAACCGTCTTACCTGATCTTCTTCAAAAAAATACACATACAGGTCGCCTTCCTTTTCATAGGCCACCATTTTCCCGTTGGGGGATACTTCGGCGGTATACGCCTGTTCCGCCACCAGCTTCAGGCTCTTATCCTCCAGTGAATAGTAAAAATAATCGGCATTCCCCGAGTAGCGCCATACCGGCTGGAAGCGGGTCTGGAACAGCAGGTATCGTCCGTCTTCTGTCCACTGGAACGAACGGTACCGGAAAGGATTTTCCGTATCAGGGAAAACCAGCCCATCGGCAGTAAATACCCTTTCCTCCTCGCCGGTTTCCGGATTGCACACCCAGATTTCCTGGGTGCCGTTGCTGCTCCGGGTAAAGGAATACCGTTCTCCCCCGTTGATCCAGGTTACATTTGATGGCCCGCGGTTGCCCGATAACCTCCGGGAACTGAGCAGGGCATCCTGTAGACTTTCGTACCGTGCCTTCTGAGCACTGGCAGAAGAGATTACGCAAAAGACAACCCATGTCAGAAGGGTCCCTCTGAATAACCGGTTTTTTGTTTTATTCATATCTTCCATCTTTTATATTAATAACCTGAAAACAGGGTAAAGATAAAAAAAGAGAGGAACGGATGTCCTCTCTTTTCTCTTTCCTTAATAACAAAATTCCTATTTCACCGGTATGACTTCGGGGAGGATATGCCTGGGAACAAAAGCCAGGCAATGGTATCCGTGGGTACTCAGGTCACTCCTCGTTTCTCCGTCCATCAGAAGACCGATTTCCGTCATGGCCCCGGTGGCCACATCAAGGGTAACCAGTCCCAGGTCGTATTTCGATTCATCCCACACCATGGCGTAAATGGTACCGTCTCTGGCTTTTTCCAGGTCCATGAGGGCGGCGCTGGTTGCATCGATGTTTGTGGTAGACTGAAGTGAGATGTATTGGGAAATCTGACCGTTTGTTCCGGCTTTCAACACCTCGCTCCAGGCTCCGATGATCACCTGATCGTCGGAAGATCCATACGTCAGCCCGCCGGAAGACCAGTGCGTCTCTTTATCATTATCCAACATGACGGGATAATGGGTGCCAGCCACTCCTGTCGACTTATTAAAAGTAACGAGGGACATACAGTATTCAATATTGGAATATATCACACCCATAATATTCCCGTCGGGGGCAAGGATCAGGTCGGCAATACCGTCCCAGGCTGATTCTATATTGTTGTTCAGCAGGGATGCCTCACCGGTTTTCATATTGACAGAATAAAAACAACCGTTTCCCTGGGCGGTAGCGCTGCTGAAGCACATACCGGTGGCCGGATCATATACCAGTCCGCGCAATCCTGCCAAAGGTTCGCTATCATGGACAATCATTCCCTTCAGGGTTAGCTGCCCTGTGGTTGTGTTCACCCGGTGTACCGTTCCGTCGGAACGTTTCACCACAACCAGGTCGAGGATATCGGTCACTTTTACAGATACTGTCAGCGTGCCCTCCACCTGAAAAACAGCCACATCATCCGTGGGATTGGCAGGTGCAGGCTCGGATGCCGACCAGTCAAACTCGAAATTGTCGGATGTAAGATCCATATCACCACTGGACACTTTCACCATCACGACAGATCCTTCTTCCACTTTACCCGGGTCGGCAACCCAGGATGATCCGTCGTCGGTGGAAAACAGCAGCGAAAGGGTGCCACCGGCCGTGTATTCTTCATCATCTATCACGCCGGCATTCACAGAAAAAGTAACAGGGTCTTCATCTTTCTTACACCCGGGCAGTACTACCAGAATCATCAGGGCAACCGCCGCAATACCAGGAATAATCCGTTTCATAAGTCGTTTTTTTTGTGTATAATTTCGTTTAATACGACAGTATACTGTATTGTTCATATAAAGGTTACCTGAATCAGCACACAATAAGGAGAATCAAACATAATTACCTTAAAACCAGCCAAAATGAAGTATATAGGCAGGTTCTTTTTTTATTAAACAAAAAAAACCTATCTTTACGGCAAATTCGCCTGTTCATGAATCAGCAACAGAGAGAACTGGTTGAAAGGATCGGAGTGATCAACGAAAAATTAGGGCTGCAGCCGGTGGCTGCCAGGGTAAATGCCCTGTTGCTTGTTTCGGAAAAAAACCGGCTGACTTTCGATGAAATCCAGGAAGAGCTGCAGGTGAGCAAGAGCTCTGTGAGCAACGCCATCAACTTGCTGCTGAGCACCGGACAGATTGATTACATCACCCTGCCCGGGGAAAGGAAAAGATACTTCCGTACCAATATTGAGAAATGGCCCCGTCTGATCGAAAGACTGATGGATTTTGCCGTGATGTACCGTAACCTGTTCAGAGAAATGATGGAGATGCGCCATGACAAAGACCCTGATTTCATTCGCAGTGTGGAGGGGCTGATTGATTTCATTAATCGTTTGCTGGAAGAGGTACCGCGTATGTTAAACGAATACAATCAAAACAGAAACTGATTTTTTTTATGTAATTAGTTCATAAAATATTAAACTATTTACATTTTATTAAATCTTTTATAAATGAAATTCAAGGCAGCCTATATTTTGAAGTACCGCCGGTGGATCATTCTCACGGCCGTTTTATTCAGCCTGGTATCGGCATGGTTTATACCGCGTTTAACCCTGAATCCTGATGTTTTCAGTAATCTGCCGGAAGATGACGAGGTGGCTGCCTTCTTCAACCAGGTAGGCGAAGAATACGGAGGAAATTACAACTGTATCATAGGGCTTGAAAGCAGGAATGTTTTTACCGAAGAAACCTTACAGGAGATCATTACGATACAGGACAGCATCCGGTACATGGACGGGGTGGGACATATCACATCACTGGTCAATGTGCTGGATATCCGGAGCAGCGAATGGGGCATTGAGATAGGAAAACTGGTGGATGAATATGCTCCTCCATCCACAGAAGAAGAATTGCACCGCCTCAGAGAATATACCCTTTCAAAGGACATGTACCGGGGAAGGCTGGTTTCGGAAGACGCTACGATGACCATTCTGGCTGTACGGCTGGAAAATGATGCTGCCAAAATTGATGTAGCCAACCGGATCAGGGAAAAAGTCCAATCGATGCCATTGACATCGAAAGTACATTTTGGTGGGCAGCCTTTTATCATTGCCGCTTTTGGTGATTCCATCAACCGGGACCTGATCTACCTCGGCCCCCTGGCTCTTGCCCTGATCCTGCTGGTTCTCTACCTGGGATTCAGAAATACACGGGGCGTATTGCTTCCGGTGCTGACCGTCCTGCTAAGTATCCTGTGGACCTTCGGTACGATGGGAATACTGAATATTGAAATATCGATCATTTCCAGCGTGATCCCCATATTGCTGATCGCCGTAGGAAGTGCCTATACCATTCATGTACTGAACCGGATAAACGAGACACCGGAAGCAGATGAGGAAAAAAGACTGGAGCAGGCCTGGGGTTACATTGCCGTTCCAGTCATATTCACTGCCCTCACCACCATGTTTGGGTTTATTTCATTTGTCTTTGGCAGTTACCTGCACCTGATCAAAATTTTCGGTTTGTTCACCTCGGCAGGTATCTTTTTTGCTCTTCTGGTATCTCTGTTCCTGATCCCGGGTATGGCGGAATTAAAAAGAAGCCCAGGGATTTCGGGGTTACCGGGAAAGAACGGTCTGCTGGCATCTCTCCTGAAAAAAACCTCGGATCTGGTCATTCATCATCCGCGAAGGGTGATTCTGTTCTGGGGATCCCTCATCCTGCTTTTCGCCATCGGGGCATTTCATATTCAGCGAAAAGTGGATTTTCTTGAATATTTCCGAAAAAAGGATCCGAACCGTATCACGGAGAATATTCTGAAAGAAAAAATGGGCGGAACATTCCCCGTGTACATATCGGTAAAAGGAGATATTCTGGATCCGGAGGTGATGCAGGCCATTTTTAAAACCCAGCAGGTGATGAAAGAAGACCCCAACCTGGTTTATACCCAGTCGGTAGCCGATCTGGTTGCCAGCATGAATGAGGCCATGGGGGAAGGAAAACTTATTCCGGACGAGCGTGACCGTATTGAAAATCTATGGTTCCTTATTGAGGGGCAGGATATTCTGGAACAACTCATCAACGAAAACAAACAGGAAGCCATTATCCAGGGAATGTTCAATTCCTCGGAAATTGACGATGCCAGGCGGTTCATCGATTTTATGGAATCATATTTTGACAGCATGAACAGCAGCCAGATGGAATTCAAACTGACCGGATACCCCTCCCTGGTCATCCGCCTGGATGAAAGTCTGGTAAGCAGCCAGATCAGAAGCCTGGCCATTGCCCTGATGCTGGTACTGCTGGCGGTCAGCCTGCTGCAAAGGTCACTGCTCAGAGGGATCCTGTCGGTCTTTCCCATTATCACCACCCTGGTCATCCTGTTCGGATGTATGGGCTGGTCAGGGATACCCCTGGATATCGCCACTGTGCTGGTAGGCTCGATCTCCATAGGGATTGGCGTTGATTATGCCATTCATATCAGCAATCATTTTTCGCATGCGATGAGAAACGGTCACGGTCTGACCAAAGCCATTGAGCACTCTGTGGGAATCAGCGGCAAAGCCATTGTGATCAACATGTTTTCGGTCACAGCCGGTTTTCTGGTACTGCTTTTCTCTTCCCTCATTCCTCTGGCAAGGTTCGGTATCCTGGTGGGCATCACCATGCTGGCATCGGGAAGCGCCTCTCTTACCCTGCTGCCGGCCTTACTTCTCTCCAATCATAAACTCGGTGAAAAATTCAAACCAAAAAACCATGAAAACCATGAAAGCAACCTGTAAAGCCCTGATAACAGCGGTTATCCTGGTATGCGGAATGGCAGCTTACAGCCACGCACAGACAGCCGACGAAATCCTTCGGAAAATGGATGAAATCACCTATGCTCCGAAAGACCAGGTTTCCACTACTACCATCACATTGATTGATAAAAACGGGAACCAGAGCATGAGAAAAGCCGAAATGAAACAGAAAGGAAAGAACATGCGTTTCACCCGTTTCACGTCACCGGCTTCCCAGGCCGGTATCGCTTTTCTTTCCCTCCCAAACGATGTGATGTATATATACCTGCCCGCTTTTGGCAGGGAAAGGAGAATTGCCAGCCATGTAAAAAACCAGTCGTTTGCCGGAACCGATTTCACGTATGAGGACATGGAGGCGATTCCCTACAGTGAGAAGTTCAACCCCACCCTGAAAGAAACCACGGATGAATATTTCGTTATGGAACTGGTTCCAAAACCCGGTGTCCGGTCCGATTATTCCAGGCTGGTGATGCAGGTTGACCGGAACCTTTTCCTGCCCGTGCATATAGATCATTACAACCGGGGAAACCAGATGGTTAAGGAAATGGATGTGGAATACGAACAGATACAGGGATACCAGGCTCAGAAACGGATCGTGATGAAAGATCTGGAAAAAGAACACACCACGATAATGGAAGTGGAGGAGATCCGTTTTGACAACAATCTTGACGACAGTGAATTCTCTGTAAGAAAACTCAGACAACAATAAAACTGCATCATATCATGAAAGCCGTTATTTTTCGCATCATATACCTCTGTTTATTCACATGGTTACTGATACCGGCCGTTGCCCAGGAACCAGGCCCGGAAATTTCGGGTGAATGGTGTACCGACCAGCGTCTGCTGCTTTACGATCCCTATCCCTGGTCGTGGAGCGAAAACCGGCTGGACCTTGGGTTGAAGAAAAACTTTCAGGGCAAGGCTTCCTTCTCGGCCAATGTATGGTTCCGGAGTTTCGGTTTTCAATTTCTTACCGGAACCCGTCAATTATTCAACAAAGATGAAATCTCGCCGTACCAGATCGATTTCAGGGAAGCATGGCTCGACCTGTACGGATTTATTGTCCCCAACCTGGATGTCAGGATCGGGCGGCAGGTGATCACCTGGGGACGCGGCGACCGCCTGAACCCCACCCGGAACCTGAATCCTCCGGATCTGGAAGATATCTGGGATTTCGGCCGGTCACACGGTGTGGAAGCCGTAAAGCTGGACTATTACCTGAACGATGTTTTCTTCCTGGAAGGGGTTTATGTCCCCTTTTTCCGTCCGGCTACCCTGCCAAGGGGCGATCTGGCCAGCGTATTTTCCACTTCCATGTCGTTGCCGGTCCCTTCCACTCAGATTGCCGTTATGACCGACACCCTGCTTATGCCGGATAACCGGCCGGGCCAAACCTCATCCTATGGGATCAAGCTGGGCGGATTCATCCTGGGATTTGATTTTTCACTGAGCTACTCCTTTTTCCGCGACGGATTACCAGTTCCCTCGTACACCGATGTTGCCTTTGCCGATGAAGAGTTCAACCTGGCAGTTAATACCGAATTGCTGTTCCCCAGGTTTCATGCAGTGGGAACAGATATGGCCGGTTCGCTGGCCGGTGTGGGGGTCTGGGGAGAAATGGCTTTGATGATCCCCGATAAAGAGGTAATCATGCACATCGATCTGTCGGAGATCGGCTATTCCGATCTGGAAAGTGTTCAGCTGGAAGACAAGCCTTATTTCAGGTACCTGATGGGAGCAGATTACACCTTCACTGACGGATCGTATATGAATTTCCAGTTCCTGCACGGCTTTTTCCATGAAAGGGGAAAAGGCAACCTGAACGATTATTTCCTGCTGGAATATGAAAAAAAGGTGGCCCAGGAAAAAATAGTCCTTAAACCTGTAACGGGAGCCATAGTCATCGGCGACTGGAAAAACGTAAAAGAAGATCATGCCCTGGTGTGGATGCCGTCCGCAGGGTATCTGCCAGATGAAAACACGGAGATCACCCTGGGCATCAGGCTTATATCAGGAAAAGGGGAAACCGCATTTGCCGGTCTCGACCGGCGCGACGAGTTTTTTGTCAGCATCAGGCATCACTTCTAAGGGGTTGTCTAAAAAAAGTTTCCGGAAGATTTTTCTCTGCCTATATGGAATTTATGGCGGCAGATGATATCTTTATGTCAAGATAATGCCGGAATATGAAACAAACCCTGCTCATTCTGATCTCCATGCTCTTTATGCAACCTGTCTTCAGCAGCGATCCCCTCATCATTGCCCATCGGGGGGCATCGTACCTGGCTCCCGAAAACACCCTGGCAGCCGTTAACCTTGCCTGGAAACTCGGCGCCAGGGCGGTGGAAGTGGATGTTCACCTGTCGTCTGACGGCAGGATCATGGTAATGCATGACAAGAATACCCGGCGCACCACGGGGAAAAACCTGGAAATTGCCGGAACTTCTTCTCTCCTGTTGCGTGAGCTGGATGCCGGTTCGTGGAAAGATCCAGCTTTTGCAGGAGAAAAGATACCCTACCTGGAAGAAGTGCTGGCCACCGTGCCTGAAAACGGGACTTTATTCATCGAGGTCAAATGCGGAACGGAAATTCTGCCCGTGTTAAAGCAAACACTTGAAAAAAGCGGAAAAATGACCGCCGTTACCATCATCAGTTTTGATTTTGAAGTGGCCAGGGGTGCAAAACAACTCATGCCCCATATACCGGCATATTTTCTGCACTACACCCTTACCGGACGTTACGGCAGAAGATGGATTGACAGAGCCCGGGAAGCCTCTCTGGACGGGCTGAACCTGAGGCACAGAGGAATTACGCGCCGGTACGCAGATAAAGTACATCAGGCCGGAATGAAGATATATGCGTGGACCGTTGACGATCCCGCAACAGCCATTGCCCTGGCCGGTATGGGCGTAGATGGAATTACCACCAACCGGCCTGCCTGGCTGAAAGAACAATGCAGGTTCGGGAACTGAGCCCTGCCGTTTATTTATGAAACAGGCGATCGGTGGTTACCGGCTGCGGTAACTCTCCGGCCTTCCCTGCCAGCCATTCAAATCCGAGGCCGCCGGTACGCTGGAAATATTCAATTCTCACCTCATGGGCTCCCTCTTCCAGGGCAGCAAATCCCTTTACCGTATTCATCCCGTGTATCCCGTCGTTCCCGATCAGCACCTCTCCGTTCAGATTCATCCGGCTGCCGTCATCGCTGGTGAGATAAAAAACATATACACCGGGTTCATCCACTGTGAGATATCCTTCCCAAACCACTCCGAAGCGTTCTGTTCTTCCGGCAGAGCCGATTTCCACCGCATCGACCACGCGGGTTTCCACGGGTTCCAGGCTGTTGAAATCAGGCAATGTTTGCCAGTTGCCCGTGTATATCTTCATTATCCACCCCTGTTTTTCAGGTATTTCAGGTACCGGTGACTGGAGCGGTACTTTCTCAAACACGTATGATCTCACCCGGCTGTCGGCTCCGCTGGAATACATGGCCCGGGTCTTCAGAATCAAGGAACGGTCAATAATGAACGGTTCCTGATAACGGTAGTCTGATGGTCCGGGTTCTGACCCGTCCAGGGTATAATATATCTCTCCTTCACAGAGGGGAAGTTCCAGGGTGATTTCAAGAGAATCTGTAAATATTCTCTGTTCAGAAGGACAATATGGCGGGAAAATACCCTTCACGGCTTTGGTAACCAGCAGGGGATCGATCTTTGCCTGTGCCCGGTCGTAAGTAATCAGTCCGTTGGTTTCCGTTTCCACGTCGGTGGTTTGTGTATATACGGCGGCACTCAGTCCTTTTTCGGCAAATGCATACACCTGTGCCGCAAATTCCTCGAACCGGTCGGTGAGGTCTTCCCTGTTTTTCATATTGGTGTATCCCCAGTTTTCCTGTTCCCAGGTATGTCCTTCCACCGGGAAACCCAGTCCGCCGTATTCACCCAGCACAATGGCTCTTTGTTCTTCGGAGGCAGGCATTCCCGGATCGGGGTAATGGTGTATGTCGTGCACATCTCCCACGCCCCGGTCGGCCCATCCGCTTGCCGCATTCACAAGCCTGGTCGGGTCAACCGATCGGATAAAATCCACGATACCGGGGGTATCGTACTGTCCCCATCCCTCATTGAACGGCACCCACATCACAATGCTGGGATGATTGTACAGGGTACGGACCATTTCTCCCAGCTCGTAGCGGAACTGCCTGTCGTGCTCGTCCGACACCACACGGTCGGGGTCCCGGGCCCCTATATAACCGCTACATGAAGGCATATCCTGCCATACGAGCAAGCCCATCCGGTCGCACCAGGTATAAAAGCGCCGGGGTTCCACCTTGACATGCTTGCGCAGCATATTGAATCCCATTTTCCGGGTCATTTCCAGATCGTATTTCATGGCATCGTCCGAAGGAGGGGTATACAACCCGTCGGGCCAGAATCCCTGGTCAAGCAGCCCGAACTGGAAAAGGAATGTATCGTTCAGCATGACACGGGTATACCCGTCACGGGCTTTCCCCAGCGACACTTGTCTCATACCGAAATATCCCGTAACCGAATCCGCAGCATTTCCATTCTTCAGCAGGGTGATCTTCAGATCATACAGGTACGGATCGGAAGGATACCAGTATCGTGCATCCGGAACCGGCACAATCATGGTTTCCCCCTCCGACAAGACTTCGGAGACCAGTTTCCCTTCAGCAAACACCTGAACCAGATAAGCCGTTTTCTCTTTTCCGGTAGCAGATGCAATTTCCACCCTGATCTGATCCCTGTCAATATCCGGAGTCACATAAAACGCGTCAATATGATCTTCAGGAACAGGTTCCAGCCACACGGTTTGCCAGATGCCCGAACTGGGAGTATAAAATATTCCTCCCGGTTCCATTACCTGCTTACCCCGGGGCTGGTTCCCCCTGTCTGTTGGATCATGGACCTTTACCACCAATTCCTGTTCGCGGCCGGCTTCCAGGTACGAAGTAATATTCAGTGTAAACGGATCGTACCCGCCCCGGTGGGTACCGGCCGGTTGTCCGTTCACATATACCTGTGTTTCCCAGTCCGATGCTTCGAAGTGCAACAGGATCTGCTGCCCTTTCCAGTTATCGGGCACGGCAATTGATTTCCTGTACCACATCAAGGTGGTATCGGTCACCACTTCACCCACCCCTGAAAGAGCCGATTCAACGGGAAACGGAACCCTGATGAGGCGATCAAATACAAGAGGGATGGTATCCCGTATGCCCGTAAGCGTAAATTCCCATAATCCGTTCAGGCTGACCCATTCGGGCCGTACCATTCCCGGACGGGGATATTCCGGCCAGGGGTTTTCAACAGGAACCGATTCACTCCACGGAGTTTCCAGGACAAAAGGTGCCGGCTGCCATTTCCCGGAAGGAGTGTGGCATCCCGAAAGAAACATCACCGGGACAATCACCAGCAGGACAAGTTTCGATTTCATGGTTCAACAGGTTTACGGTGGTTTATATCAGCTCTTTTCTTTTCATTTTGCGGGTATGGAAACCCATTTCCTTCCGGCTGAAGAAGCCAACGCCGCCTCCTGAAAAAGCATCCCTCTCAGGCCGGCGTATACATCCGGGAAATCGCTTTCCTCAGGGGAGGGATCGGCACCCAAGTGCCTGGCCCGTATGCAGGCGGCCACTTGCCGGTAAATATTTGCGAAAGCTTCGATATACCCTTCGGGATGTCCTGCCGGAAGACGGGAAGCGTACATCGCTCCGGAGGAAAGGATTTCCGAATGTCCCGGCCGCAGCACCCGGACGGGCTCCCCTTCTATTTTGAGGATCAGTCGGTTCGGGTCGTGGTGATGCCATTCCAACCCCCCTTTTTCACCCCACACCCTGATATTCACGTCGTTCTCTTCTCCTGCCGCAATCTGTGTGGCGAACAGCATGCCACCGGCATCGTTACTGAAACGGAGCAGGATATTTCCGTCATCGTCCAGCCGCCTTCCCGGAACCACCCGGTTCAGGTCGGCCATCAGGTGAGTAGCCTTTAATCCCGTCACATACTCAGCTAGGTAAAAGGCATGCACACCGATATCTGCCATAGCTCCTCCCGGACCGGAACGCTCCGGATCTGTTCTCCAGAGAGCCTGCCGGTTTCCTGTTTTTTCCACCGGGACCGACAGCCAGCCCTGAGGGTATTCCACCACCACTTTCCTTATTTTACCAAGCTGTCCGTTACCTACTATGGCCCTGGCTTCCTTCACCATGGGATAGGCCACATAGGGATAGGTCATGGCAAACAGCAATCCGGTTTCCTCCACCAGCGAAACCAGCCTTCGGGCATCCTCCACCGTATGGGTCAATGGCTTGTCACAAACCACATGAAAACCATTTTCCAGAGCCATACGGGCAGGATCGTAATGCAGGTGGTTGGGTGTGGCTATACAGAGAAAATCCATTCTTTCTCCTTCTGGCAGGTCTTTTTCCCTGTTGATCATTTCCTGCCATGCAGGGTATATTCTTTCCCAAGAGAGAAAATATTCCCGGCCTCTGATCTCCGACTGTTCCGGATCGGAGCTAAAAGCTCCACACACCAGACTGATCTGCCCGTCGAGCATAGCTCCCATGGTATGCACCTTCCCGATCAGTGAGCCGGGGCCGCCCCCCACCATTCCCATATTGATTTTCCTGTGATTCATCATTTCCTGTATGTAAAATTAATAATCCTGCTGCATTCCCGTTCCCTTTCGGGTAAATAATGTAAAAATTATTCCTGCAACAGCATTCCATATCATTCTAATAAGCAAAAACATAATGGCCGTATCAGGAAAACCAGGATCATCCACTGCCATTTTATTTATAAACGGAAGCAACCTTTTGGGTATTTTTCCAGTCTTAGGGGTAAGAACAAAAAATCAGTACCTGCTGATCACCCGCTGAAGACGAACACTGATGTGCATGAAAAACCATGAAGTTATGAAGAAGCCATCAAGAAACCGGAATCATTCAGAAGATACTGATACCCCGGTTGCCCCTGTGATTGAAGAACTGAAATCAGAAAAATACCGGTACCATGATCTGACTCCTGAACAATGGCACTGGGCCGTGTCGATGATCAAGGAATTCGAGCTCAACAAAGACGGGGCACGCATCCTGATCGATGAGATCAAAAAGGGCAATTTCGTATTCGAATAGTTTTTTCGACCTTTCTTTCGCAGCATACACGTATACCTGAAAGATCCAGACGGTGTACGCCGGGAGCTTTCTTCCGTTCACCGGTTGCATAAGGTCACGCAGAAAAAGGTATCTTTGCCTGTGATGGGAGTAAAAAACGCACACACAGAAGGCGACAGGCGCCCCCTGTATCACATGTTCGTACATGTGCCCACAAGTTACGACCTGATGAACCGTTTGCTGACCCTCGGGCTGGATGAACGATGGAGAAAAAAAGCGGCCAAAATATGTCTTGCTGCCTCTCCCACCCGTGTGATGGATCTCTGCACCGGAACAGGCGATATGGTCATGCATCTGAGCCGTCTGAGTAAAAACGGGAATCGAGAGCTGCATGCGCTCGACTTCAGTCCACCCATGCTGAACCTTGCCAGAAAAAAAGCGAAAAAAAAGGCCTTCACTCCTATTCGTTTTATAGAAGGTGATGTGGCCTCCATGCCATACGGGGACGGATATTTTGATGCCGTTACCCTGGGATTTGCCTTCAGAAACCTGACCTTTCGCAACCCCCGCACAGTTGATTACCTTTCCGGAATTTTACGGATCATCCGGGAAGACGGCCGGCTTGTTATCGTGGAAACGGCCCAGCCCGGTAACCGGTTACTGAAATTCCTGTTCCGCCTCTACATGAAGGTTTTTGTTGCCCGCCTCGGCGGATGGATATCCGGACACCGTGCAGCATACCGTTATCTCGCTTACTCAGCCATACATTATTACACACCGGTAAAAATAAAGGAACTCCTTCTGCAAAACGGTTTCAGCCGGGTGGAAGCCTATCCACTGATGGGAGGTATTGCCGCCATATATGTGGCTGTTAAGTAAAATACCACCTGCCGGCTCAGGACCTGTTGATTCGCCTTCTTTTTCAAATGATCGGGAAGTTCAGGTCATATCCAGGCAGGAAATGTAGGCCGGACGGGTTTTCATAGTTTCCAGTCCCTGATCAAAACCGGCAGACGGCCAGATCACCACACGGGCTTTTACCGGTCTGAAAAAGCTCCCGACAAACCCCCTTTTACCGGTTTTCCTCAGCATCCGATACAGTGGGCCGTCGGCATCCATCCATGTGAGGGCCATAAAAACCCTTTTCCTGTTCATCACACTTTCCATGATCTTCAAAATGTCATTCTCATGACCCGGCTCGGCCCATATTCCTTCCATTGCAAGAAATTTTATCGATTGTTTTCCGATCAGCTTTCTGAAAACGGGAATACGAGGGAACACTTGTGTAAAAAGAAATCCATCGGGCCCGGGCATGTCGCATATAATCCATTTTTCAGCATTTGCCTGCAATCCTGCCACTATTTTTCCACCCTGGCGGTATACAAAATAATCATCCCGGTAAAAAAGATTCCGCGGGGTAAAGAAATTATGGTTCCTGTAGAAAGAATGTACCTTTTCGAGCACCTCATCCCTTTCCTCCGGTTTCACACCGGTAACCCCGGGATCATTACCGGGGAAAAGCCGGCTGTACAACAGGGTATGGAAGTACCTGACGGGCACAAATCCCATGGTTACGCCCAATCCCGACGAACGCCGGTTTTCATCCTCTATAAAGGCATAGCAAAAAGCCGGATCATTCCCCTCTTTGCCCAGAAGCAGCCAGGGATTGTCGAAAATGCGGCCGGCGTATCGTTTTAACACTCCCCCCCGGTCGCGCCTGTGGGACTTCCCGGCTGGTGAATGCCGGCCCGTACTTTGAAAAGATGAAGCGATGGAAAAATACCGGATATTGAATGCAGGAACCGATACACCGGCCTGTTGCACCATCCGGAATGCAAACCCGATAAGCCCCCTGATCTGCCCATCCCGTCGCAACACCAGAAAAGGGATGGGGTCCATGGCCTTCATTTTAGCGTCAATCCCGGTATGCCTGTACCGAAGCTTTCCGGGAGTTCCCAGCTCATAATTGCTGAGAAACTCCAGCATCTCCCGGCCCGGCATTTCAATACCAATATGGGTGGTCCTCTGATTTTTCATTGACGCAGAAGTTATCCGTAAAGGTACGAAACAGCCCCTTATTGTTCATGATGAATGTTTCTTTTCCGGAAAGAATATTTTACAACATGCTCTGATTGTATCATAGGATATTGTTGTATATTCAGGGCCATCAACAATACCAGGGATTATGGCCATAAAACGCAATAAAAAGCAGGAAAATACTGCTTACGGATCACAATATTCCGGATCGGCATCTAGGAACGGGGCAATTTACAAAGAAAACAGGCAAAACCATGACTTTCCGGTTGTAAAGGAATACCGGCAGCTAGGAAAAACCGGATTTATGGCGTCGGATATCAGCTGCGGCACTCCCCCCAGTGAAGCGGTGTTGAAAGCCCTGCTGGAGTTGGGTGTAAATTTCATTGATACCGGAGAAACATACGATAACGGGAACAACGAAAGGCTGATCGGAAGGGTGATCAAAGATTACGACCGGAAAAAGATCTTTATCAATTCAAAGCTATATACGGATGACCATTTCCTGTCGAAAGAAGATTGCATTGACAGAACGCGCAAGGCGCTGGAAAGGCTTGGAACGGATTATGTAGACTGCATGATGATCCACAGTGCGGAAAATTCCCGCATCATCAAGGATGAACATTTCCATGCCGCCATGGAAATGATGAAACAGGAAGGAAGAGTAAAACATGTGGGCGTTTCGTGTCACGGCAACAACTGGCTTATCAATCCGGAAGAAAGCCTGGAAAAGATTATGATGACAGCTGTGGAAGACGGACGGTTTGATGTGGTTATGCTGGGATACAACTTTATGAATGCCGACATGGCTGAAAAAATTCTGGATGCCTGTGCGGAAAAAGGAATAGGAACCAGCATCATAAAATCCAATCCGGTAAAGTTGTATCTGATCCTGGATGAACGGATCAAGAGACAAAAGGAGGCGGGAACCGAGCCCGGTGAAAGTACCCTGGGATTCTGGGAAAAATATAAGGGGATGACAGAGAAGGCCCGGATAATCTTCGAAAAGTATGGACTGGCTACCGATGAAGATCTGGCGAAGGCCGCCACCAGATTTGTACTGAGCAATCCAAAAGCCCATACCATATGCTGGGGGTTTGCCAGTCTGGATGACATACGGGATATGCTGTCACTTTCAGGTCAGAAGCTGAATGAAAAAGATGTGGCTCTGCTCAGGAACTATCATGATATATACGGCCACCTCAACTGCCGCATCGGCTGCAATGCATGTGAAAACGCCTGCCCGCACCATTTGCCGGTGGGAACCATCATGCGATACAGATACTATTTTGAAGTGAAGGGACAGGTACAGCATGCCAGGGAACAATATGCCAGGCTGAAAGGTCCCGGACCAGAAGTATGCGCGGATTGTGCCGGTTACTGTGAACAGGTCTGTCCCTACGGGGTATCTGCCAGGGCTCTGCTGGCTTCAGCCCACCGACAGATGGCACCGATGGTTTCTTAATCACCCGGCAGAATAGCTGTCTAATCACCTAGCCTGCTGTGCCTTTTCAAGGATCAGGATCATAGCGGCCACAGATTTCCCCGCTTTTTCTAGTTTTCCGTCAAGCCCGTCAAGGCCGGTTTTTATGACCATGACTTCCTCCATGCAACGCATAAATGAATCATGGCCTTTTTTCAGTTCTGTCAGTAATCTGTTGCCGCTTCGTCTGATCAGAATACTTTCCATATCATGGAGTATCTCTCCCGTTTTCCTCAACAAGTCTTCCGCAGGGCCGGGAATTCTACCTCCTATTCGCCGTTTCTCCACTTCCCAGAATGCCATGGAAAGATCTTCCAGGGTAAGCAGTTTCTGGAGGGTCCAGTTTGTTGTGCTCATGGCTCAGAAATGTTTCTGACACACGATTTAAGCAGCGCCTTTAAATCCGGTACCGGCTCTGCCGTTACACTATATATTGTAAATATAGTGTTTTGTGTGTACAATAATTCACCACTCTATACAATTATACGTAATTTAGAACAATTCTGTTTCATGGAAAGGAAAACCTCCGGATCTGATCTTTACGGAAGAACAAACCTGACACCCACTCCGAAAATATTGTCTTCCGGATTGATCAGAAAAGATCCCAGCATAAGGGTAAAATCGTACCATGTATGGGCAGCACTGGCGGGACCGATATCGTAATCACGTTTCTGTACATCACTTCCCAGCAACCATCCTGCCACGGTGGCTGCCAGGGCCTGGGTCAGAGCTGCTTTCAGGTCGGGTTCCCGTTCAAACAGCATATTGGTAAGGTGCAGTGAACCAAAAAGCAGGCTTGAATAGGCCAGTCCTTTCGTCTGGCCGAAACGGTAATCCCATATAGGCATCAGCCCGTTACGGAACCAGTATTCCTCTCCTACCCCCGCACCCCAGCTGGCTGCCAGCGAGGCAGTTCCGTAAAAAGCCATAGCCCTGGTGCGAGGCACATACCGATTCAGCAGGTACAGTTCATTCACGTCGGAATAGCCGGGATGGTCGGTCCGGCTTTCCAGGTAGAGCTGACCCAAAGCCACCGCCACGAACAGGCCGGTAATGGGCGTGAAAATATTTTTCGGGCGGAAGGGTTCCAGCATCAGCCTGTTGAAAGCAATATCGTCATACCGGAACCCGGGGTATGTGGCTTTGATGTATTCCAGCCTGTTCCGCATGAAATGGCACTTGTCGATATTGTATAATTCGAAACCCAGCAGAAGGGGATAATTGTAATAAGGAGAGGAAGATTCGGAGCGCAGCTGTTTGTCGAAGGCAATTCCCAGGGCAATGGCCCCGGTTTCCCCCAGAGAAAAGGCCAGTCCGGTTCTCCAGTTTCCGTCGGCAAAATGGGTGGCACCAGGAACCCATAGCATCCATGGTGGATAGAGGCGGAGAGAAGAATCCGGGACATAAGACAGGACAGGATCCTGTGCACGGCCGTTGTATCCACTCATGCACCAAAACAACAGCAGCAAACCGCAGCCTAATGAAAAGGTGACCGGTTTTCGCATGTGATAAATATAACGAGTTTTTGTATTTCCCGGTAGTATGCACAAAAGGTAAATATACCGGCAAACCCCTGCACACTAATTGAGCCGTAATTCTTTTTCCCCTTGAAAAAAAGACCCGGTGCGTGCGTGCCGGGTCTTACCTGGTAGCGAGACCGGGAGTTGAACCCGGGACCTCATGATTATGAATCATGCGCTCTAACCAACTGAGCTATCTCGCCATAAGTATTTTCTCCAACGAAAGAACCTTTTATCATGCGCTCTAATCTCGAAAGTCTTACCGCCAAAGGCGGTTTAGACTTTCGTGGATCCTCGAAAAACATCGCAAATCAAAGATTTGCTGTTTTTCGGGACCAACTGAGCTATCTCGCCATAAGTATTTTCTCCAACGAAAGAACCTTTTATCATGCGCTCTAATCCCGAAAGTCTTACCGCCAAAGGCGGTTTAGACTTTCGTGGATCCTCGAAAAACATCGCAAATCAAAGATTTGCTGTTTTTCGGGACCAACTGAGCTATCTCGCCAAAAACCTTTCCGTAATTTTTTATACGGGCAGCAAAGATAATAATCTTTTTCAAAAATCACCTCTCTAAAACTGCATTTTGAACCTAATAAACCGTACCGGAAGAGATATCCATCTTATTGTATTACAAGATATTACACCTACTACCTTTGAGGTTTGCCAATTAAAGTATTTTTCTTATATTGCACAAATACCCAGCACAGGAATAAGAATGAAAACGAAGATAAACCTGGAATATACATTAAATGCCTCTCCCAGGGTATTGTATCCAAGGATCAGTACAGCAGCGGGACTGGCCGAATGGTTTGCCGATGATGTGCATGTGAGAGGAAAAATATATACTTTTTTCTGGAACAATACCGAACAGCAGGCTGAAATGGTCATGAAAAAGGATCAGAAATATGCCCGTTTCAAATGGCTGGACAATCATCATAATGAAGACGGGTATTTTGAATTCAGAATCCATACTGAAGAGCTCACCGGAGATGTTGCCCTGCTGATCACCGACTTTGTTGAGGAAGACGAAAAGGAAGATGCCATTGAGCTGTGGAACACACAAATTGCCAATCTCCGGCACGTAATGGGTTTGTAATCCTCATTTTCCCCCTCCCTGAATACAAAATTTGTACTTTTGTATTGGTTATGACATATACGCAGGAAAAGTGACGAAGATACACAGGCTGGTTCTCAAATCATACATTCCCCCGTTTATCCTGACATTTTTTGTCGTGATTTTCCTGCTGCTTATGCAGTTTCTGTGGAAATACATCGACGATCTGGTGGGAAAAGGGTTGAATATTGCCGTGATCAGTGAATTGCTGCTCTACACCTCGGCCAGTCTGGTGCCCCTGGCCCTTCCCCTGGCTACCATGCTGGCTTCCATCATGACATTCGGCAACCTGGGCGAAAACAACGAACTCATCGCCATGAAATCGGCAGGAATTTCCCTGCAGCGCATTTTTTCCCCCCTGATCTTTCTGTCCGTACTGATCAGCCTGGGCGCTTTCTTTTTCGCTAACAACATGCTCCCTCAGGCAAACCTGAAAATGCGTGCCCTGCTGTATGATGTGCAACGCCAGCGGCCGGAACTGAACATCAAGGCCGGACAGTTTTACAATGGGATCGACGGTTATTCCATCAAAATTGAAGAAAAAGTACCCCGCACCAACCTGCTGAAAAACATTATGGTATACGACCATACCGGGAATAACGGGAACATTACAGTCATCCGGGCCGACTCGGGATACATGCGGGTTACCCCCGACGAAACCAACCTGATTCTGACATTATATAACGGGTTGTCATACAACGAAATACAGGAGCGTGACCGGAGAAGAAGAAGGGAAAAAACCTATCCACACAGAAAAGATCAATTCAGTGAGCAGGTTCTGGTCATTGAGCTACAGGGGTTCGGACTGGTTCGCTCGGATGAAAACCTGTTCAGGAAAAATTACCAGATGATGAATATTGAACAGCTGGAATATATGAGTGATTCACTGAGGCAGGTACTTCATGAAAAAGAATGGGATTTCAGGGAAACCCTGGTCAAAAATCATCTCTTCCCCAGGAACCGGATCATGGCACTGAACAGAAGCGGAAACCAGGAATTGCCAGAGATCACGAATTTCGACACCTTGTTCCATTCCTTTTCCCTGAACGAGAAAATCAGCGCCCTGCGATCAGCTGTTTCGCAGGCCAGAAGCACTCAGAACTACATCTCCACCCAGGTGATCAATATCATGGGAAGGAATAAAAACCTGCGCAAGTACCAGAGCGAATGGCATTTGAAATTTACCCTTTCCTTTGCCTGCCTCATTTTTTTCTTTATCGGAGCCCCCATGGGAGCCATTGTTCGAAAGGGCGGCATCGGCATGCCGGTGGTCGTTTCCACCCTCTTTTTTGTGTTCTATTATATACTCTCCACTTCGGGGAAAAAAGCAGCCGTTGAAGGGGTACTCGATGTTCCGGCAGGTATATGGCTTTCCTCTTTCGTGCTGCTTCCCATCGGAATCTTCCTTACCTACAAAGCCACTACCGATTCGGTGATCCTGAACATCGACACCTATCTAAATCTCTACAAGAAAGCTCTGTTGTATGTCCAGCGAAAACTGAACCTTCAGATCCTGCCCATGGATTTCACAGATGAAGATACTGATAATCAGTAATAAATTCCCATATCCGCCATACGACGGAGGAGCCCTGGCCACCCTGAACATGATTCGCGGACTGGTGAAAAACGGCCACCAGATCACCCTGATCTCCCTGAACACCACCAAACACTTTTTCGGGGATGATCCGGAGATGGTAGAAATAAAAGAAAAGATCAAAATTCACCTGGTTCCCGTCAATACACGGATCAGGATCCATGCATTGGTTTTTAATCTTCTTTTCTCAACATATCCTTACATTCTGCAACGATTCCATACTCCGGAGATGAAACGTGTTCTGGCAACACACCTTGACCATGTATCATACGATCTGGTGCAACTGGAAGGTCTGGCCGTGTGCCAGTATCTGCCGTCCATCCGAGCCCACCATCGTGGTCCGGTTTCTCTGCGTGCCCATAACGTGGAACATCATATATGGTTGAAAAGGGCGGAGCGCCACCGGAATCTCCTTATCCGTTATTACTCGGCCCTTACAGGAAGACGTCTGAAAAAGGCTGAGACTGCCGCACTGAACAACATCGACCTGCTGGTGCCCATCTCGGCAAATGACGCCAAAGCATTCAGGAACATGGGATACGACAAACCTCTGGAAATCATCCCGGCCGGGATCGATTCCACCGGAACACAGGCTGTTCTGTTTCCATCCCCTTCTCTGGTTTACATCGGAGCACTCGACTGGTATCCGAACCAGGAAGGTTTGATGTGGTTTCTGCAGATGGTATGGCCAACCCTGAAGAAAAAGGTTCCCCGGCTGGAATGCCATGTGGCGGGCAGAAACGCTCCCCGCTGGCTGATCAATCGGCTGAAACGTGCGGGTATTCTTTTCCACGGAGAAGTAGCCAGTGCCAGGGATTTTCTTTCTGCCGGATGGATCCAGATTGTGCCCCTGTTTACCGGGAGCGGGATCAGGGTCAAGATCCTCGAAGGAATGTCGCTGGGAAAAGCCATTGTAGCCACGCCACAGGCGGCCGAAGGAATCCCTGTAACAAACGGAAAAGAGATCATCCTTGCCTCTTCACCCCGGGATTTTATCCACGCGATCCGGAGGCTCACCGGCAAACCATCATCCATCACACAGCTGGGACAGAACGCCAGAGTATTCGTTCGGGAAAATTTTGATAACTTCGTCATGGGTGCCCGACTTACCGGCTTTTATATGAAATACTGCACATGATAGCGGTGATTATCTTCTGGGGACTGGTTTTTTTACTGTTCCATTCATATGTGCTATTTCCGGTGCTTCTCTCCTTTCTGAGCCGGAACAGGGAAAACAACACCCTGGTGTATAAAAATCCCGGTGAATTGCCTTCTGTTTCAATACTGATGTCGGTATACAATGAAAAGAAAGTGATCAGGGAAAAGATCCACTCCATCCTGAACACCTCCTATCCCCTCCATAAAATCCAGATACTCATCGGATCCGACCATTCTACCGATGGAACCGACGAGATACTGAAAGAACTGAAAAGGGAGGAGCCTTTTCTCCAACTGTACTTTATGGAGGAACGCAGGGGGAAAGGAGGCGTAATTAATACCCTTTTCAGGGAAGCTGAAGGCAACATTCTGGTTCTTACCGACGCCAATGTGATACTGCAGCGCAATACTCTGTATGAACTGGTGAAACATTTCAAAAATCCTGACATCGGACTGGTAGACAGTTATATGCTCAATACAGGCATCAAAAAAGATGGCATATCTTACCAGGAAATGGCATACATTTCAAGGGAAATCAGGATCAAGAACAGGGAGGGCAAAATATGGGGTTGCATGATGGGCCCTTCGGGAGGCTGTTATGCCGTACGCAGGGAATTGTTTGCACCCATCCCCGAGACCATACTGGTGGACGATTTTTATATCAACATGCTGGTACTGGAAAAAGGTTACCGTTCGGTCAATGAGCTCCACGCCCGCGTGTATGAAGATGTCTCCAATGATCTGAGAGAGGAATTCAGGCGGAAAGTCAGGATCGCAGCCGGCAATTTCCAGAACCTGGTCCGTTTCAGAAAACTGCTATGGCCCATCACACGGGGTTGCGGATTTTGTTTCTTTTCCCATAAACTGATCAGATGGACCGGCCCGTTTATACTGATTTTTCTTCTCATTACCAACCTGTTGATTTTTCAACACCATGCGGTGTATCAGATCACCTTACTGATCCAGGCAATCCTGCTGGCCATTCCAATCATTGACCAATTCCTGCGGAAAATACAAATACATATCGTAATTTTGCGGTTCGTAACACATTTTTATGCCATGAATCTGGCCCTGCTGGCCGGATTTCTAAAAAACCTGAAAGGAATCAGAACCAATGTCTGGCAACCAACAAGAAGATATCAGTAAAAAACTGAACACCATAGAAGAAGCCATCGATGCTATCCGCCAGGGAAAGATCGTGATTGTGGTAGACGACGAAGACCGGGAAAATGAGGGTGATTTCATAGTGGCTGCGGAACTGATCACACCCGAAATTGTCAATTTCATGGCTACCGAAGGACGTGGACTGATATGTGTGGCCATTCCCGAAAAACGCTGTGATGAGCTTGACCTGCAGCTGATGGTTGGGAATAATACGGCCCTGCATCACACCCAGTTCACCATCTCGGTAGACTACCTCGGAGAAGGATGCACTACGGGTATCTCCGCTTTCGACAGGGCCAGCACTATCCGCGCGCTGGTGGATCCGTCAACCCGCCCCGACGAACTGGCACGTCCCGGTCATGTTTTCCCCCTCAAAGCCCGGGAAAGGGGGGTGCTGCGTCGCAGCGGACATACCGAAGCGGCAGTGGACCTTACCAGACTGGCAGGGCTCAAACCCGGCGGAGCCCTGGTGGAAATTATGAACCCCGATGGCACCATGGCCCGGTTGCCCCAGCTGATCAGGATTGCTGAGAAATTCGATCTGAAGATTATTACCATTCGCGACCTGATTGCCTTCCGTCTCCAGACCGAAAGTTTGGTTATCAAGGGCGTGGAGGTGGAATTGCCCACACAGTACGGCTATTTCCACCTGATTCCCTTTATACAGAAATCAAACGGAACAGAACACCTGGCGCTTATTAAAGGAACATGGGATGCCGATGAACCCATTCTGGTAAGGGTCCATTCCTCCTGTGTTACCGGTGATATTTTCGGCTCGCTTCGGTGCGACTGCGGAAACCAGCTGCATGAAGCCCTCCGGATGATTGAAAAGGAAGGAAAAGGGGTGTTGGTATACCTGAACCAGGAAGGCCGGGGAATCGGGCTCTACAATAAAATGAAAGCCTATAAACTACAGGAACAGGGAAGAGATACCGTTCAGGCCAATACCGATCTTGGTTTTAAAGCCGATGAACGCGATTACGGGGTGGGTGCCAATATTCTCAGGGAACTCCATGTGAGGAAAATGAAACTCATTACCAACAATCCGGTGAAAAGAGCCGGGCTGGAGGGATACGGGCTGACCATTATCGAAAATATGCCACTGATCATTCCCCCCAATCCCCACAATAGGAAGTACCTTGAAACCAAAGAGTTGAAAATGGGACATTCCCTTAACCTGATCAGATATAAACCGGACGAAAAAACCGAATAATACCGACCCATGAGTCGTATCGTTTTTATGGGAACCCCCGATTTTGCCGTGGCTTCTCTGCGAAAATTGCATGAAAGCAATCTGGAAATTGCCGCCGTGGTTACGGCTTCCGATAAACCGGCCGGGCGTGGCCGCAGGGTTTCCCTCTCTCCCGTCAAACAGTATGCACAAAATAATCTACCACCGGATATTCCGCTTCTTCAGCCGGAAAATCTCAGAGACTCCGAATTTATTCAACAGTTAAAAAAGCTGAACGCACAGGTCTTTGCCGTGGTGGCTTTTCGAATGCTTCCCGAAGAAGTGTGGACCATCCCTCCCCTGGGAACCGTCAACCTGCATGCTTCCCTCCTGCCGCAATACCGGGGAGCCGCTCCCATACAGTGGGCCCTGATCAACGGAGAAGAAAAAACCGGACTTACTACCTTCCTGATAGATGAAAAAATTGATACCGGAAGCATCCTTTGTCAGGAAACCGTTCCCATTTTTCCGGATGACGATGCAGGCAGCCTTTACGACCGCCTGAAGGATCAAGGGGCCACCCTGCTGCTCAGAACCATGGAATACATTCTGGAAGGAAAGGCTCGACCCGTCCCCCAGCACACTCTTCAGAAAGAGCAAGCGGAACTGAAAACCGCCCCAAAAATAGGGAAGGAACACACCCGCATCTGCTGGGATAAAACTGCTGAACAAATACATAACCTGGTCAGGGGGCTCAGTCCGGCACCCGGAGCATGGGACATCATCAGGCTCGGAAACGGAAAAGAGCTGCCGGTAAAAATTTTCCGGACCGGTCTCACGGAAACAGAAACCACCCGGCCACCAGGCACCATCATAGTACGGAAGAAAAATGAAATGATGGCAGCCACAGGAAAGGGACTGATCCGAATCCTTGAAATACAGGCTTCAGGGAAAAAAAAGGTCAGGGCAGAAGAATTCCTCCGAGGATACGACCTGACATCCGCATATTTTGTGCATCATTCGGAAAGTTCAGAATAATCCACCGAATATCCCGGTTTTTCCTCTCAGGTACAATTCCGTTCCGGGTTCCGGTTCCACTCCTTCCTCCAGACCGTTCATTCTGTACAACCTTGAAAGCTTGATGCCGTAACGCTGCGAAATATCGTACATGGTTTCTCCCTCCTGTACCACATGCGTTTCATACCCTGCTTCCGCCCGGTTCCTTTTGGGCTGAAGGTAAACAATCTGTCCCGGCTCGGGCTCGGCCGTGCGTGAGGTTTCGTTGTACCGGTATATTTCCCAGGGCATCAGATCGAACTCCCGGGCCAGATCAGGATAGGTATCGCCTTCTTCTGCAATAATATAATCAATCCGGTTATTCTTCCTGATTTCCCTCGACCGCAAATTAATCGTGAATTCGTACTGTTCATCTTCCGGTACTTCCTGCATAGACAGTTCCTGCCCCACCTGTCGGGAAGGTTCATCCCCTAGTGCCACCGAAATACCTTCGTCCAGCATATGCAAATTATTTTCTTCGATAATACGGATCAGCAATTCATCATAATGCCTGTGTGTGGCATAACCCGCCTGTTTCAAGCCTTTTGCCCAGGCTTTGTAATCGCCGGCAGGCAGATCGAACAAAAAACGGTACCTCGATCCTGTTCTCAGAAAATCGGAATGGTCACGGTAAGATTCATACACCCTATTGTATTTCCTGAAACATTCATTCCTGGCATCGTCATCATGGTAAATTCTTCTTCCCTGCCAGTCTCTGTGGCATTTGATACCAAAATGATTATTGGCTTCGCGGGCCAGCCGGCTGTTCCCGTTATCCGACTCCAGCAGGGCCTGTGCCATGGTGATGCTGGCCGGAACGCCCGACCTTCTCATTTCTCTGATAGCCAAATCTTTATATTGTTCGATATAGGTTGTCCTGTCAATCGAAGGAGGTGTATGTACTGCCCGCCGGGTACCTGAACATCCCGAGAGAATAGCCACCGGAACAAGCAGGAGGATGGTTCTTTTCATCATCAGTATTTAGGCAAATGTAAAAAAAATGCTATTTTGTAGCGGATAAGCCGGTTATGAGTAATTAACATACTTGTAAACATTCATGAAACGAAAGGAAATACGGTGTATTGTTCTGGAATATGACCGTCTGGAAGAGTTGCCGGAAGAAGACCGTCGCTTACTGGAACAAGCCCGCCAGGCCTCTGCCATGGCCTACGCCCCCTATTCCGGATTCAAAGTGGGTGCGGCACTTCTGCTGGAAAACGGAACCGTTATCACAGGAAATAACCAGGAAAACGCCGCCTTCCCGTCTGGCCTCTGTGCCGAACGGGTAGCCCTGTTCCACGCCGCAGCTCAGTACCCCGATATCCCCATACGTACCCTGGCCATTGTGGCCACCAGAAAAGGGGAATATACCTCCGAACCCGTTTCTCCGTGCGGATCGTGCCGGCAGGTTATGATCGAATCGGAAAGCCGGCAGAATAAACCCTTCCGTATCATACTTGGGGGAAAAGACCGGTTCCTTGTGGTGGATAAGGCTTCCGACCTGTTACCCATTCACTTCGATCACCGTTTTCTTAAATAAATCGTTTGCGATCAATGCTGTTACAGGAAACTCTGCCATATACTATCATCAGGAGGAGGAGCTTCCAGGTTCAGTACGGCATTTTTTACGGGATGCTGTAACGACAGTCGCCTCGCATGGAGGCTGATGTCCCCGCCCGGATTGCTTCCGGGATAACCGTATTTCAGATCCCCCATTACGGGACATCCGATAGCGGCCAGTTGGGCACGGATCTGGTGATGCCTTCCTGTTTCCAGATCAATCTCAAGTAAAAAACACCTCTTCAGGTTTTTGACCAGGCGGTAATGCAGTATGGCCTCGCGGGAACCCGGCATGGGATGATCATAGGCTATCGATTTGTTCTGTTCCCGGTTTTTTATCATGTAATGCCGCAGGGTTCCCTCCTCGGGCCTGGGAATATCTTTCACAATGGCCCAGTAGGTTTTCTTTACCTGCTTTTTACGGAACATTTCATTTACCCGGCTCAGGGCTTTGCCGGTTTTTGCCATAAGTACCACTCCGCTTACAGGGCGGTCGAGCCGGTGCGTCACACCCAGGAAAACATTTCCCGGCTTTTTGTATTTCTCCCGCAGGTACTCCCTTACCAGCTCAGCCAGTACCGGGTCTCCCGTCCTGTCACCCTGAACCAGCAGATTTACCGGTTTGTTAACAGCTATCAGATGATTGTCCTCGTACAAAATACCGAAGGGAAGCGACAAATCACTGGACCTGGTTTCCGGAAGGAAAATCAATACTGTTCTTTTTCATTGGGAAAATCCAGGGTCTTCACATCCTGAATATAACTCTGTACCGATCCTTTGATCTCCTGGTACAGATTGTGATACCGGCGCAGGAAGCGGGGAGAAAATTCCTGGGTTATTCCCAGCATATCGTGAAGAACCAGCACCTGCCCGTCAACTTTCGGGCCGGCACCGATACCGATCACCGGAATCTTAACCTCCGATGCCACCCTGCCGGCCAGGTTGGCCGGGATTTTTTCAAGGACCAGGGAAAACACCCCCGTTTCTTCCAGCAGAAAAGCATCCTGCAAAAGCTTCTCGGCCTCATCCTCTTCCGTAGCCCTCACCACGTAAGTTCCGAATTTATGGATACTCTGGGGGGTTAGCCCCAGGTGCCCCATCACCGGAATACCCGCCGATAAAATCCTTTCCACAGATTCCACTACCTCACTGCCGCCTTCCAGCTTCACGGCATGGGCCCCTGTCTCTTTCATAATACGGATGGAAGATGCCAGGGCTTCCATGCTGTTTCCCTGGTAGGTGCCGAACGGCAGGTCGACCACCACCAGCGCACGTTTTACCGCCCTCACCACAGAAGCAGCATGATAGATCATCTCATTCAAGGTGATGGGCAACGTGGTCTCGTACCCGGCCATCACATTGGAAGCCGAATCACCCACCAGAATCACATCGATCCCGGCTTCATCCAGGATCCGGGCCATGGAATAATCATAGGCTGTTAGCATGGCGATCTTCTCACCCTGCATCTTCATGGCACTCAGTACATGAGTGGTCACTTTTTTAATTTTTTTCTGTGCGGGCATCATACAGACAAGCATTGGTGATACTGTTCAAAGCTACAAATTTGTTGTTTCATACAACACAAAAAGCCCTAAAAACTGCCGGGCCAACATCCTGTCTTTTTGTCACACGTCACCCGTTTCTCATCCCGTTCATGAAAACCAGTGTGTCATAATTACATAAAAAACACCTCATTCCAGAATGGCATAATCATTGAACACTGCAACTGAAAATTATTGCTGTTGAAACCTTAAAAACTTTAATACAATGGGTAAAATTATAGGAATAGATCTGGGTACCACCAACTCATGTGTTGCAGTGATGGAGGGAAACGAACCTGTCGTGATCCCCAACAGTGAAGGGAAACGTACAACCCCTTCCATGGTGGCATTTGTCGACGGGGGAGAACGGAAAGTAGGCGATCCCGCCAAACGCCAGGCCATCACCAACCCGAAAAAAACCATATATTCCATCAAACGCTTCATGGGGGAAACTTTTGACAAGGTTCAGACTGAAGTGAAAAGGGTAACCTATGAAGTGGCAAAGGGAGACAACAATACCCCCCGCGTCAAGGTTGACGACAGAATGTATTCCCCCCAGGAAATATCGGCTATGATTCTTCAGAAAATGAAAAAAACGGCCGAAGATTACCTGGGACAGGAAGTCACAGAAGCCGTTATTACCGTTCCTGCTTATTTCAGCGATTCGCAGCGCCAGGCAACAAAAGAAGCCGGAGAAATTGCCGGATTGAAGGTGAAAAGGATCATCAACGAACCGACAGCTGCCTCGCTGGCATACGGACTGGACAAGAAAAGCAAAGACCTGAAAGTGGCCGTATTCGACCTGGGTGGAGGAACATTCGATATTTCCATCCTGGAACTGGGCGACGGGGTGTTTGAAGTAAAATCGACCAACGGGAATACCCACCTGGGAGGCGATGATTTCGACCAGAAGATCATCGACTGGCTGGCCGATGAATTCAAAAAAGAAGAAGGCGTGGACCTGAGAAAAGACCCCATGGCCCTGCAGCGTCTGAAAGAAGCTGCCGAAAAGGCCAAAATCGAACTCTCCAGTTCCACTTCCACTGAAATCAACCTGCCCTATATCATGCCGGTGGACGGGATTCCCAAACACCTGGTCAAAACACTAACCCGGTCACATTTCGAAAAACTGGTGGACGAACTGATACAGCAAACCATCGAACCGTGCAAAAAAGCATTGAAAGATGCCGGCCTGAGTGCTTCCGATATCGATGAAGTGCTGCTCGTGGGCGGATCTACCCGTATCCCGGCCATCCAGGAGGTGGTGGAAAAGTTCTTCGGAAAGAAACCCAGCAAGGGAGTGAACCCCGACGAAGTGGTGGCTATCGGGGCAGCCATCCAGGGCGGCGTGCTCACCGGCGAGGTGAAGGATGTCCTGCTGCTGGATGTTACCCCGCTCTCCCTGGGAATCGAAACCCTGGGAGGTGTAATGACCAAGCTGATCGAAGCCAATACCACCATCCCTACAAAGAAAACAGAAACCTTCACCACAGCAGCCGATAATCAGCCTTCCGTGGAGATCCATGTGCTGCAGGGTGAAAGACCCATGGCTGCCGGAAATAAAACGATCGGACGTTTCCACCTCGACGGCATTCCCCCTGCTCCACGGGGCGTGCCGCAAATTGAAGTAACCTTCGATATCGATGCCAACGGGATACTGAATGTGTCGGCCCGGGATAAAGGTACCGGCAAAGAACAGAAGATCCGCATCGAGGCTTCTTCAGGACTCAGCGAAGAGGAAATCAAGAGAATGAAAGAGGAAGCCCAGAAATATGCCGATGAAGACAAGAAAGCCAAGGAAAAAGTAGACAAGCTCAATGCAGCTGACAGCCTGATATTCCAGACTGATAAACAGCTCAAGGAATACGGAGATAAGCTTCCTTCCGAGAAGAAAAGCGCTATTGAAGCGGCTTTCACCAAACTGAAAGAAGCTTACGAGAAGAAAGACCTGGATGCCATAGACAAAGCTTCGGCTGAGCTGAATACCGCATGGCAGGCAGCTTCCGAAGACCTCTACAAGGCAAGCCAGGGAGCCGACGCCACATCACAGGAATCCGGGGGTGAAAAAACCGGGGAGAAAGGATCGAAAAAAGACGACGAAGAAGTGACCGATGTCGATTTCGAAGAAGTGAAATAAATGATGCCGGAAAAAAAGAGGCTGATGAAAAATTCAGCCTCTTTTTTTTGTCCGGCAGGCTGCCAGCCGGAAGACCACGGAAATAAATTAATGCCTATATTCGTTCATAGAAAAAACATCCCCATTGCATGGCTGCCAATAAATACCTTCCCTTTATCGTCCTCCTTTTCCCCGCTATTCTGCAGGGCCAGTCATTTACGCGAAACGACACAGTTTTCAACCAGACCGGGCCCGGCGGGATGAAACAGGGTTACTGGGAAAAAAAATACCCAACCGGAACCATAGAATATAGAGGGTATTTTGTGGATGACCAACCTGTGGGCGAATTTATCCGCTATCACGAAAACGGCCATGTCAAAGCCAGAATGTTCTTTCCTGGGAAAAACGGTGTTTCCTATGCCCGGCTGTATTACGGCGACGGAACCCTTGCCGGGGAAGGAAAATATACCGGTACCCGGAAAGACAGCACCTGGAAATATTATTCCTATTACGGCGGGCACCTTTCCTATATGGAAAATTATCTGAACGGGAAAAAAGAAGGAATTTCCCTGAAATATTATCCTGACGGATCGGTGGGTGAAAAACTGGAATGGAAAAACGATCAGCGACACGGATTGTGGGAACAATACTATATCGACGGAACCCTGCTTCTTCAATCTTCTTATGTGAACGACAGGCTGAACGGACCCTATACCATCTGGCATAAGAACGGAGCAAAGGCCATTTCCGGGAACTACCGGATGGATGTACGGGAAGGCGACTGGGAATATTATGATGAGGAAGGAAACCTGAAGGTTACCATCACTTACCGTAACGGGGTCCCTCTGAATCAGGACCAGTTGTTGCAGCAGGAACTGGAATTCCTGAACCGGCTGGAACAGAACAAAGGAAAATTTACCGAACCTGAAATAGAAGACCTGATCAGGTAATAATCCGGAATATGCCGGCATATACCATATCCACCATTTACTCCGCGTTTACAGGCCTTCTGCATATATTCCCACGCCCTTCCCTCACATTCACTCTACTGGCCGGATGGACCTTTTGCTCCCTGTTTTCCGTTCTTGCCCAGCCGGCCGAAGATGTCTACCGCATCAGTTTTACCGGAAAAACAGGTACTCCGTTCACTCTCTCATCTCCTGAAAATTATCTTTCCCCCGCTGCCATCCAAAGGCGGCAGCAACAGGGCATTGCGGTCGATTCGCTCGATCTGCCTGTAAATCCTGCCTATGCCGATTCTCTTTCCCGCATGGGCTTCAGGATCCTGTCCCGTTCCCGCTGGATGAACAGTCTGGTGGCCCTGTCTGCCAACCCAATGGCAGCCGAAACTGCCAGCACCATTTCCTTCGTAAGGGAGGTGGAAAAAATTAGTTCGGGTCCGGAAAAGAAAAAGAAAAAGGAAAAATGGCTCCTGCCCACCGCACCGGCAGAAAGCACCCTGCCCGTATCGGAATACGGATACACGGAAATCCAGACCCTTATGCTCAGGGGTAACTTCCTGCACGGCATGGGTTACAGGGGACAGGGAATGACCATCGCGGTGATCGACGGAGGGTTTACCGGCACAGATACCTACCATTTCTTTTCCGGTACCGATATCCGCGGAACACGGAATTTCCTGCAGCCGGAAGAAGATGTTTACAGATACCATTCCCATGGCATGCAGGTATTGTCAGTGATGGCTGCCAACCGGCAGGGAATACTCACGGGAACTGCCCCTTTGGCTTCATACTGGCTGATGGTATCAGAAAATACGGATTCGGAATCCCCACTGGAGGAGGAACTGTGGATATCGGCGGCAGAGCTTGCCGACAGCGCCGGAGCCCATATCATCAACACCTCCCTGGGATACAGCACCTTTGACGATCCTGCCATGAACCACCTGCCGGAGGAAATGGACGGAAATACCACACGCATTTCCAGAGCGGCCGATATAGCCGCATCCAGGGGAATGGTGCTGATAACCAGTGCCGGCAATGAAGGAAACAACCCATGGAGAGTGATTACGGCTCCCTCCGATGCCGGTTCCACACTGGCAGTAGGAGCGGTGGACCGGAACGGGATACGGACTGAATTCAGTTCGGTGGGATGGTCCATCCCCGGAAAAACCAAACCCGATATCATGGCCATGGGAGAAGAAGTGGCCCAGGTCATCCCGGGGGGATTCCCGGGAACGGCCAACGGCACCTCGTTCGCTGCCCCTCTCATTGCCGGTCTGGCCGCCTGCCTGTGGCAGGCTCACTCCGAATCAACCGCCATGGATATCCTCGAAGCCATACGTCAGAGCGGTCACATGGCACACAACCCCGATTCCCTGTATGGTTACGGGATTCCCGATTTCGAACTGGCTCATCTGATCCTCTCGGGAATTTACCAGGCCAATCCACAAAGAAAGAACACCTGCCGGGTGTATCCCAATCCCTTCCACGATTCATTCACTATCAGACTGTTCAATGAGAGCGGAGAACTCATCAGCCAGCACGGCGAGCGCATTTTGATCAGGATATTCAGCCATACCGGTCAAATGCTGTGGACGCATGAAATCATTACCGGCGGATCTCCCCTGCCGCTTTTAAGGATCTCCGTTCCCGGAAATCTGCGGGCAGGCCTGTATATCCTGGAAATAAGCTCCTCCCGCAGCAGCTCTCATGCCCGTATCGTTAAAAAAGATTAATTTTACTCCATGCAACAGGAAAAGGTCACACTCAGGGAGCTGAACCTGCGCATTCAGCAGGTTATCAAAACCGGATTGCCCGAACCGGTATGGGTGGTGGCCGAGATCAGTGAAATCAAAATCCATTCCGCAGGACACTGTTACCTGGAACTGGTAGAGAAATCGGAAGAGGAAGAAGGACCTGTAGCCCGGGCACGGGGCATTATCTGGGCCTTTGTGTTCAGGATGCTGAAACCCTATTTCGAAACCACTACCCGACAGGTGCTGAGAGAGGGACTCAAAGTGCTGATCAAAGCAACGGTAGAGTTTCATGAATTATACGGTCTTTCCCTGAATATCACCGATATCGATCCGGGATATACCATGGGCGACCTTGCCCTGCGGAAAGCGGAAACCCTGCGCCGCCTGGAGCAGGAAGGAGTGATCAACATGAACCGGGAACTGGAGCTTCCCCCCGTACCCCAGCGGATTGCGGTTATTTCGTCTGAACAGGCAGCCGGATTGCAGGATTTTCTTGACCAGCTGCATCACAATCCACGGGGATATGTTTTTTATACCCGGATCTTCCCGGCCCTGATGCAGGGCAGGGAAGCAGAAAACACCATCATTCATGCCTTCAACAGAATATTCCGGTACGAAGAATTCTTTGATGTCGTGATCCTGATACGGGGAGGAGGATCACAGGCTGACCTGGCCTGCTTCAACAATTACCGGCTGGCTTACCACATAGCCCAGTTCCCCCTGCCGGTCATTACCGGTATCGGACACGAGAAAGATGAATCGGTAGCCGATATGGTGGCCCATACCGCCCTGAAAACCCCTACGGCAGTAGCCGAATTTCTGGTCGACCGGGTTTCTGCCTTCGATGAACACCTTTCCAGGCAGGCCAGCCTGGTTTCGGAAGGGGTCATGTCCATTCTGCAGTCTGAAAAACAGAAGATCGACCGGATCACCAGGATATTTTCCCCCCTGGTGATGCATGTACTAAACCGAAGAAAACACAGCCTGGCCCGTTCGGTACAGACCCTGCAATCGGCCGCCAGAAAACTGCTGACAGGCAAACATCATGCCCTGAAGGATATACGCTCCCGGTCGGCACATCAATTCCGGCTGTTGTTCCGTACCGAAAGGGAACGAGCCGCCAAACTGACCTGGCAAACCGTACATTCGGGAAGGCAGTTTATTAGAAATGCCGCCATGCGACTGGAAATATTTGAAAAAACAAACCGGCTGACCGACCCTGCCCGGATCCTCGGAAAGGGTTTTTCCATCACCTATCACGAGGGCAGGGTGGTAAGGGACAGTCAAATCCTGTCGGAAGGACAGAGCATACAGACCCGTCTGTTCAGGGGAACCGTATCGAGCAGGGTGGAAAGAACCGGTGGCGGTGAACCGGGGAACACCCCCGGAGGTGATCACCAGAAAGATAAAACACAACATAAAAACAAAACAAAATGACCGCGAGGAAAGAAATAAGCTATTCCGAGGCCATCGGTGAGATCGAGGAAATACTTACCCGGATCGAAAATGAAGAACTGGATGTGGACGAGCTCAGCCTGAAGGTAAAACGTGTGGCCTCACTCATCAGAATATGCCGTGACAAACTCGGCAAAACGGAAGCAGAGGTAGATAAGATCCTGAAGGAAATGGACGAAGACACCGAATGAACCGGTCGCACTGTCTAGGAATATTCTGCCAGATGATAATCAACCAGGCGTACCAGGGGATCCTGCAGGATCAGAGGATCGGCATATCCATACCTGGCTGAAAGTTCCCTGACCATTCCCCTGAACATCCAGGCTACCGATCCTACCCAGCCCAGATGGTCGCCGGGTAATTTCCGGATGTACTGTTCGAATAAACGGCACAGGGCCGATTCCACCATAGATCGTACAAAAGGATCTCCTTTCCTCTTGCCAAGAAAAGGAACAAAAGAAGCCAGGTACCTGTTCGGGTAGGGTCCGGTATAGACCTTTTCAAGAATTTCTGCGGGTTCCGGCCGGTATTCATCTTTGAGCGCCTCTGCCAGATGGCCCGGAAGCGAGCCTTCCAGGTAATGACGCAACAGTTCCTTCCCAAGAAATGCCCCGCTGGCGGGATCGCCCAGCACATACCCCAGCGAGACGGATGTTTGTGTGATCATTCCGCTGTGACATACACCCGCGGAGGTCCCTGTCCCCAAAACCACTGCAATTCCCCGTTCATTCCCGAAAAGGGCACGGGCTGCCCCCAGCAGATCGGAATGCACCTCGATATCTGCTTCCGGGAAAAAAACAGCCAGAGCCTTTCCTACCCTCTCCCTGGGGGAACGAAACAGGCAACCGGAACCGTAAAAAAACACCTTTTCGGGTGGGTCAACAAATTCCTGTTCAGAAAGTTTCTTTTGAAGACCCCCGGAAATTTCATCCGTTTTCTGCTGGTACGGATTGATCCCTGGCGTTGTAAAGTATCTTCTTTTTCCCTCCCTGCCAACCGAACACCAGCCGGTGGAAGTTGACCCGCTGTCGGCTATCAGCATCATGGCAAATCCTCCTTCTCTATACGCGTATATTTCAGTTCCAGCAGATTCATGGGATTGGTAGCCAGTCCTTTCACAAATACCGGAGTAAAACGCACTACACGGTCATAGAACAGGGGCACCACCACGGCCTCATCCATAATCATCTGATCCATCCGGTGATATAAATCCGTTCGCCGTACATGATCGGTTTCAGCCAGGGCCTGTTCATACAGGCTGTCATACACGGGAGAATGGTAACGGGTGTAATTCGGACCCGCAGGACTGAAATTTTTACTGTAAAACAGAGCCAGGTAATTCTCCGCATCGGGATAATCGGCAATCCACGACCCCCTGAAAAAGGCCAGTTTCCCGTTGGCCACGTTATTCCTGAAAGCTGCCCCGGTGCTCACTTCAATGGCAATACGAATGCCCAGCAGCGAAAGTTCATGCTGAATGTATTCGCATAAATCCAGGTAATCGGAGGTAGTGGTCAGGGTTATTTCGGGTAATCCTTCTCCCTGGGGATATCCGGCTTCCTTCAACAGTTGGCGGGAAAGATCGGAACGGTAAGTATATCCCCTGACCTCTTCCGAAAAAGACGGGATCCCATCGGGCACAAAGCCTGCAGTGGCAGGCCTTCCCAGTCCGTTCCTCAGGTAAGTGATCATTTTCTGCCGGTCGAAGCCGTAATTAATGGCTTTCCTGATCCTCACGTCCTGCAATGGAGCACTGGCAGCAAACATTCCGGAATCTACCAGAAATCCCAGATATTCTGTATTCAGGTAGGGAGCCACCGTCAAACGGATCGTGCCTGCATATTTTGGATTGAGTTTTCCGCTGCGCGTAAGTAATTCCGATTTGTACGCGGCATGCACGCCGCTGAGGAAATCGAGGTTTCCTTTCATAAATTCCAGAAACTCCGACTGTTTGTCACTTATAAATGTAATGGCCACGGCATCCAGGTAAGGCAGTTTCTCACCGGCTGTATCGGTTTCAAAATATTGTTCGTTCTTTCTCAGTATCAATTTTTCTCCTTCTTTCCACATTCTGAAACGGAACGGACCGGTGCCCACAGGGTGATTTCTGAAACCGTCCCCGTAAAAATTCACCGCTTCCACCGGTACCACCGAACAGTACGGCATGGTGAGAATTCCCATAAATGCCGGGAAAGGCTGTTGCAAAGTGATCCGGAAAGTACTGTCGTTAAGGGCTTCGAATCCGTTTCCCGGTCGCACCAGATGGAATATCCATGCTCCGGGTGAGGCAACCCGGGGATCCAGAATACGCGAAAAGCTGTACACAAAATCATGGGCTGTCACCTTCCGGCCAGCGCCGCCGGGAAACACGGGATCGTTGTGAAAATGAACATCCTGCCGAAGATGAAAAGTATATTGCAGGCCGTCGCCGGAAATTTCCCATGAACGTGCAATGCAGGGAACCACCTTCAGTTGCCGATCCATTTGTACCAGCCCATTGTATAGCTGGTTCACCGGCCAGATAATGGTCTGATTCCTGGCAAAGGCAGGATCAAGCGTAGCAATACCCTTTGATTCGTTATACCTGAACACTGTTCCCAGGTTATCCGTTCCCTGCGGGCCGGTACAGGATAAGGTCAGAACCACCGGCCACCACATAACGGCATGCAACAAACGGGGTATGCGATGGCCTTCCCCTGGGATATCTTTACCCACAGGGAAAATTTTCTCCTCATTATGCAAATTTTGCCAGAAATTTTTCAATTTTCCTGATCAATAACCTGAACTGGATGGGTTTGGAAATATGGTCGTCACATCCGGCATTTCTTATCCGTTCCATATCTTCGGGCATGGTGTAGGCCGTCTGGGCAATCACAGGCATCCCGGGATGTGCCGATTTGATAGCCCGGGTGGCTTCCAGGCCGTCCATGTCGGGTAGCTGAACATCCATCAAAACCAGGCTTATATCTTCATTATCCCGGCACAGGTCGATGGCATCCTGGCCGGTTTTCACCCACAGAATGGTAGCACGGGTGTCCCTCAGCCCAGCTTTCAGCACCAGAAAATTCGATTCATTGTCTTCCGCCACCAGAAAGGTATAATTTGACCAGTCGGGTACTTCGGTCACAGGCACCTTTCTCCCCCCGGCCGCCTGGACATCCCTTGCAGACTCATAAGGCAGGGAAAAATAAAAGGTACTGCCCTGCCCCGGAGCCGATTCCAGCCAAATCCGGCCTCCCATTACTTCCACCAGCCCTCTGGATATGGCCAGCCCCAGACCCGTCCCTCCGTATTTTCGGGTAGTGCTCCCGTCGGCCTGTCTGAAACGTTCAAAAATCAGGTTGAATTTATCTTCATTGATTCCGATGCCCGTATCCTTCACATAAAAAGTGATCATGCCCTTTTCCTCCGGAAGGCATCCGATCTGTATGCTTCCTTCATCGGTAAATTTGATGGCATTGCCTATCAGATTGGAAAGGATCTGCCGGAAACGAAGAGGATCGGTATACAGGCCTTTCTTCATGCATGACATATCATGAACGATGAGTTCCACCGGTTTGTCAAGTTTTTTTATCTCGTGCTGGTAGGAGGTTTTCAGTTCATTCATGATCGATGTCACGTCACATTCCACGCTGTCGATCGACATGATCCCCGATTCCAGCTTTGAGAAATCGATAATATCATCGATCAGGGCCGATAACAGATTGACGTTATTCTTGATGATAGATGTATATTCCTTTCGGGCTTTATCTTCTATATCAAAATTGCTGATCAGCTCGGAAAAACCCGAAATGGCATTCATGGGGGTTCTGATCTCGTGGGAAAGGTTTGCCAGAAAAGCCGTCTTCAACTGGTCTGATTCTTCCGCCTTTTCTTTGGCACTGCGCAATTCTTCTTCCATCATCTTCCGTTCTGTAATGTCTTCCTTGACCGACACAAAATGGGTAATTTCCCCTTTTTTGTTCCTGACGGAACTGATGGATGCCAGTTCCCAGAAAAACTCCCCGTTTTTCTTGCGGTTCAGGAATTCACCCCGCCATTCTTTTCCGCTGAGAATGGTATTCCACAGGTCGGCATAAAATTCCTGCGGATGCTCCCCTGATTTCAGAATGGACGGATTCTTACCGATCACCTCATCGTAAGAATAACCGGTAAGCTGGCAAAAACGCGGATTGACATATTCTATCTTTCCCCCGGGGTCGGTAATCAGAACGGAAACCGGAGAATGGGAAACCGCTTCGGAAAGGGTTTTTATCTGCTTCTGGGCTATGACACGCTGCAGGGCAATGGATATTTGTTTGACCAGTGCCTCGAGTATCTCCGGCCTGAATTTCCTGTTTCCCCTGTGGGGAAGAATGGTGGCACAACCGTACAGAGATCCTCCCCACACGAAACCCATACCGTATACTTCCTCAATATTCAGCTTGTCCATCAGTTCATCCGCTTCCTTTCTTCCGATCTGTTTCATGGTAAGATCGCTAATCCCCTGATCCAGCTTTATCAGCCTGCCCGTTTTCATATCCTGAAGGTACGGCTCCACAACCGGCAATCGGGTTTCCCCGGCCCCCCCCCCGGTACAAAAAGGTTCCAGTACGCCGGGATCATCCAATCCTTCGCAACTCCTGAGCACCAGATGGTTTTCTTTGGCATCATAGGAACTCACCAGAACAATGCAATCACCCAGCAGGGAATGGATATTTCCTGCCGCATGCCGGTACAGATCATCTTCCGTGTCAATTTCGAGCACATCCAGGGCGGTATCTGAAAGGAATTTCAGATTCATCTGGTACTCTTTTTCCTGCTCCGCCGCCAGAATCTGTGCGGTCATATCGTGTATGGTAACTGCCACCAGGTCGAGGTCCCTTTCATGACCGGAAATGGTAAGCCATTGTGTTTTGGCAAATACCTCGCTGCCGTCGGTTCTTTTATACCTGGTCTGTTTTTCAAAATAATGCGATCCTTCATACAGCAGGATCAGCCCTTCCATAAACATGCTGATACTTTCAGGGGTAACAATCTCCAGGTAACGGTTTTCCAGCTCCTCTCTGTTCTGTAACCCGAAAAGTTCAAGGAATGCCCTGTTCAGGTTCATGATCTTCACTTTTTTCCGGCATTCCAGTTTTTTGTCCGGATGTTTCCCAAAATATTCCCTGAAATCTGTCAACCCCTTTCCGGCCAGTTCATCCAGCATGATTTTCGATCCGGAAAAATCTTCATAAATGTGGGCAATGGGTGAGTATTCCAGCATGGCCTTCAGCTCGGCCTCCTGGTTCAGCAGTTGTTTCTGGTATTCCTTTATGGGAGTAATATCGGCCAGTGAAACGATCCGCTCACGGGTTTCCGGATCTACAGCCACCTGCATGAATATGTGCTTTACACTGCCGTCTCTGTGCAGCAACCTGAATTCATAGGAGGCAGGAGCACCTCTCCCCAGGGTTCTTTCCCGGTGGTATTTAAGCATCATGGGCAGGTCATCGGGATGAATAAAAACATCCCACTTCATTTTGCCAATCAGCTCTTCGCGTTTGTATCCGGTAAGCTGCTCAACATTCTGGTTACACATCCTGATGATCATGTCATCAAAGAATGAGAGGGTGGCTGTACCGGTGTTTTCAAAAATCCGCCGGTATTTTTCCTCCGAACGTTCCAGGGCCAGTTGCTGTTCTCTCGACTCGGTAATATCCCGTGCCGTACAGATCAGATAGTCTTCACCTGCGGTACCCGGGTGTACCGGGGTCCATTTTACCCGGAACAACCGCGAGCGGTTTTCTTGTCCGGTTAACCAGATATCCTTTTCGTAATCATGTCCTGATTTCACCGTTTCCAGGGCGCCGTTGGCCAGTTCCTGCACCCCTTCATGCCGGCCCAGCGCTTCGAGGGAGGCTCCTTCCAGTTCTTCCTTGCTTTTTCCCCAGAAACCGGCAAATGCACGGTTTACCGTTTCCAGCCGGTGTGGCGATGACTGGAACCATACATGCAGATCGATATGGTCGAGCAACAATCGATGCTCTTCGGCTTTTTTTCTGAAACGAACTTCCAGCCCTATCTGTTTCCTTTTTTCGTCCCTTCGGGAAAGGGCCTGGGTAATAGCCGGTAACAGACGGTTCAGGTTCGACTTCAAAACATAATCCCAGGCTCCGTTGTTCAGGCAGGTCGCCGCCGTGCCTTCATCAATGGTTCCTGTCACCACAATCACGGGCAGGTCGGGGAAGTGTGCCGACAACCATTCCAGTTCTTCCCTTACATCATAGCCGGGAACCGAATAATCTGTAAGTACCACATCGGCTGCTTCCCGGGTGAGCGATTTTCTCATTTTTTCTGCCGACCTGACCCAGTTCAGGGTATAATGCCATCTGGCTTTGTCGAGACTTTTCCTGATCAGTTCAACATCAAGCGGATCATCTTCGATCAACAGGATATGCATCTGGTGGTTCACGGGAATGGTCCGGTCTTTCCCGTAAATGTAAGCACATTTTTTTATCTACCGAACTCCGGCGCCAATTTCCCCCGGAAAAAACTCCTCTTCCGGAAGTAAAAAAGATCTGTCCCCTTTTCAGAAATTCAACCTGATACCCGTCATGAAATGGATACCTGCCTGAGGGAAGTATCCGAATTCCGTGTATTCCCCTACTTCCCGCACTGACGCCCGGTACACCCAGGCATGGGTTTCATACGTATGATCAAACAGATTATAAATCATAAACCTGATCTGCAGGGAACCTAATCCCTGAAAATTCCTTTCCCAGGCAAAGTTCAGATCGGTCACCCAGTAAGGATCCACCGACCTTTCCAGGTTCGAAGTATTGTCGATAAACTGCCTGCCCACATACCGTGTTTGCCAGTCGCTGGTAAAACCGCTGAACCATTCGTATTGCCAGCCGGCCGCTCCGGTAAAGGAAGGTGAAAAAGACAAGTGCGTATTCCCCAACTCCTCCTCCTGGTAACCCAGGAAGTTCCAATCCTCATCGTAAAGCTCGATTTTTTCCGTAAAACCGAGGATCAGATTACGCGAGAGAGTGGCATTCAACGACCAGGAAAAACGTTTGCCCAGTCTTCCTCCCGTCTCGGCCTCCACTCCCAGGCGGTAGCTACGGGGCACATTCGTCATTACCGGATAACCCACATAATTGATCTCACCGGTGGTCACCAGCTGGTCACGATAGTACATGTAATACGCATTTATCCCGGCGGTTATCCCTTCTCCACGCAACTGGTACCCGGCCTCCATATCGTACAGCTTTTCCGCCACGGGTGCGGGATTCCCGGCAGCCTGTGCATCCACAAAATTATCCCGGGTGGGTTCCCTGCTGCCAACGGCAAAGGAAAAATAGGCTTCATGCCTGTCGGATAGGGTGTAAAACAGGCCTGTTTTGGGATTAAGAAACCGGAAAGTATATTCCTGTCCCACATCGTCCAGCCCGTTTTCATCTCCCGTGATACTAAAAAAGATCTGCCGGTACTGGAAATCGGCATAAAGGTTCAACTTCCCCGTAAGGGCGATATTGCCTTTGGCATATATGTTAAAATCGCGTTTATCACCCGTATTCAGATACCACCGGTGACGGATCTCACTTTCACCGGCTATTCTGGCCCATATCAGCCTGCCGTAATGATCGCCAATATACCGGTTCCATGATCCTCCAAGGGTAAAACGGGAGCTTCCGTATTTGTAATCCAGGGAATAGGTCATCCCGTAGAAATGATTATCAAGCCATAGTCTCCTGATCAGGTCTGTATGGGTAATGATCTCGCTGCCAACCACCACATCAGGCAGGCGGTAATGGGCAAAGGATGTCTGATGATAGGGATTTTCCTCTTCCTGGTACTGCTCGTAATAACCCATCCCACGCGTATAATGCAGGGCGGTATGCAGGTTCAGATGACGGCTTAATTCCCTGGAATAATGAAGCTGGTAATGGGTTTGTTCATAATGGTCAATTTCATTTTCATAGGTATACGGGTTATAGGTGCGGTTGGTATCCAGAGCTTCTTTCGGGACCCCGCTCCAGGCCTGATAGGTTTCTTCCCAGCCATGGATCAGATGAATCCTGAGGATACTCTTCTCAGAATACATGCCTCCCGAAAGGCTGAAAGATTTCAGGTTGGAAAAAGCCCGGTCGATAAAACCGTCTGAATAGATCCGTGATACTCTCCCGTCAACGGTAAACCGGTCTTTGATCAGCCCTGTCCCAAATTTCAGGGCTGCATTCATGGTGCGGAACGACCCTCCGCCAGCTGACAATCCGGCATAGGGTTCTCTATGCAAGGTGTTTGTCTGCAGGTTAATGGTAGCGCCGAAAGCTCCGGCCCCATTGGTAGAGGTTCCCACTCCCCGCTGGATCTGTACATTTTCCAGAGAGGAAGCAATATCGGGCAGATCTACCCAGAATACACCGTGCGATTCCGCATCGTTCAGAGGGATGCCGTTGAGGGTCACATTGATCCGAGTGGCATCACTACCCCTGATACGCAGGGAAGTATATCCCACACCGGTTCCGGCATCGGAAGTACTGACCAGCGAGGGAGTCAGTTTTAAAAGATAGGGTATATCCCGTACCATATCGCGACCGGTAATCTCCTCCGCGGTAAGGTTAGTATGCGGTACAGGATCTTTCTGCCCTGCCCTGGTAGCCTTCACCACCACTTCATCGGCCATATACTGACCAGGCTCCAGCACAATGGTCAGGTACAGGTCCCGGTTTACGGCGATGTTCTGCCTGTGGGGTTTGTACCCCACAAAACTAACTGTCAGGGAATATTCTCCCGCTGTAAGCCTTTTAAAAACAAAATTTCCGTTCTCATCAGTGCTGGTTCCCAGAAAAGTATTGTTCAGAACCACATGGGCACCGGCCAGTGGATTCTGTTCTTCGTCCCTTACCTGCCCCCGAAAGGCATACTGTGCAAATGCCTGATACCCTGAAAGCAGCAGGAACAACACGATACTGCTTCGTTTCATGTCAGTTGCTTTAAGGTGAATAAAAAACGGGGAATATCCTCTTGTCCCTACACCGGCATTATCCGGATCAGGTTCAAAGGGTATGATCTCAGCCTGTTATTTAAGGCACCCCCCATTGTTATCGGGTTAAAATTACAACTTCCTTCCCTGATTTCAAAAATTTTTTTCTGTCATTCCAGCTCAAACATATTCGTGCCTACGGCTTCAAATTCGCAAGTCTTTATTTAAAGATTTAAAATAATACAGCTATTCCTTCAATGATAGAAAGAAAGCCATTACCTGTCAGGTAAAATAAAAATTCGTTCTTGCCTGTATTTCTTTGATAGTTTCATCCCACCGGCCAATGTTTCGCTCCGTTCCCGAAACGGAGCGTTATACTTTTTCATAGTGTAACTTACCAAATGTTGCACTATATTCTTGAACTCAAACTACGTAGTATTCTACGTAGTTATCTACGTAGTTATCTACGTAGTTATATATTCTTTGAATCAATCATAATAAACTATACAGATTAACGACATTTACATATCGTAATATTTTTTATAAAGTACGGACATAAAAAAACAGATCTTCCGGACCGGAAGATCTGTTGATTAAACCGGGAAGAAATATTATTCCACCTTCAGCACTTCCCTGATGGCTTTTTTAAAGGTTTCCTTGGGAAGGGCGCCCATGGCCATCTGGGGTTGCTCTTTCATGGGAACAAACAGCAGCGACGGGATACTCTGGATCCCAAACATACCGGCCAGTTCACGTTCTGCTTCCGTGTCAATTTTATAAATGTTCAGTTTCCCGTTGTATTCTTCCGCCAGTTCTTCCAGAATGGGAGCAACCATTTTACAGGGAGCACACCAGTCGGCATAAAAGTCAATGAGGCACGGAACCTCCCCTTCATATTTCCATTCCTTGTTCTTTTCGAAATCAAAGACCTTCTCTTTGAATGTTTCTTTTGTGAGATGTTCAATCATGATCTATTATCTTAATATATGTATATAAATTCATTATTAAATTCGTTGCAAATATACCAAATTACGTACCATTTGCAAAAAGAATCTCAGGTTACCAAAAAAAGGCAAATAAGTTGTAATTTTGTCACCGTTACGCCCAAATTTGTCAGTCATCTGCCAGTGAAATCTCTTCTTGACCATCCCGTTTTTGAGCAAATTTCCCGTATTCTCGGCCGGGAACAGCGGGAAGCATATGTGGTTGGAGGATATGTGCGTGATGCCCTGATGGGAAGGCCGTGCAAAGACATTGACATTGTGGTGGCAGGCAGCGGCATCGACCTGGCGAAACAATATGCCCGGACACTGGGAGAAAAAGCCCGGGTGTCGGTATTCAGAAATTTCGGAACGGCCATGGTGCAAACCGGCGATACCGAAATTGAATTTGTGGGAGCCAGAAAAGAATCCTACCGCAGGAATTCACGCAAACCCATAGTGGAAGACGGAAGCCTGGAAGACGACCTCAGGAGGCGTGATTTTACCATCAACACCCTGGCTGTGTCCCTGCATCCCGAACAGTACGGAACCCTGGTCGACAGGTTCGGAGGAATGGACGATCTGGAGAATAAACTGATCAGGACCCCGCTTGATCCCGACAAAACCTTTGACGACGACCCACTGAGAATGATCCGTGGCATCCGGTTTGCCACACAACTCGATTTTCACATACACCCCGATACCCTGAAGGCTATCCAGAGGAATCATCATAGGATCGGGATCGTTTCCATGGAAAGGATTACCGAAGAACTGAACAAGATCATGCTTTCCCCCAAACCTTCCGTCGGGTTCAAACTGCTCGACAAAACGGAACTTTTACCCCTGATCCTGCCTGAAATAAGCCGTATGAAGGGAGTGGAAGTGATCGACAACAAGCAGCACAAGGATAATTTTTACCATACCCTGAAAGTGCTCGATAACATCAGCCGGAAATCCGGAAACCTATGGCTGAAGTGGGCAGCCCTGTTGCACGACGTGGGCAAACCGGTTACCAAAAAATTCGAGCCGGAAACGGGATGGACCTTTCATGCGCATGATTATGTGGGAGCCAGAATGGTGCCGGAGATTTTCCGCAGGCTGAAGCTTCCCCTGAATGAAAAAATGAAATTCGTACGCAAAATGGTGCGTTTGCACCTTCGACCCATGGCCCTGGTACAGGAAGAAGTCACCGACTCAGCCGTAAGGCGACTCCTGTTTGAAGCCGGTGATGACATCGACGATCTGATGACCCTGTGTGAAGCGGATATCACTTCCAAATACCAGGATGTGGTCAGGAAGCACCAGGCGAACTTCAGGCTGGTGAGAAAGAAGCTGCAGGAAATTGAAGAAAAGGATGCGGTTAGAAATTTCCAGCCTCCCATCAGGGGGGAAGAAATCATGAAGACATTCGGTATTCCCCCGTCAAAAAAGGTGGGAATTATCAAAGATGCCATCAAGGAAGCCATCCTGGAAGGGGAAATTCCAAACAAAAGGGAAGAAGCCTGGAACTACATGCTGCAAAAAGGAAGGGAAATGGGTCTGAAACCGGCCGGTCCGGATCAGGGCAGGCAAACGAAATCGGCAACCACAGGCAGGTGATCACTGTACCCGCCGGCATACCGGTATCCCTCGTAGGTGCGAAACGGCTCCACACCGGGGAACCGGTTATCTTCCTTTACCATGAAGGTTTCCCTTATTACGCGAAAACTTCCTTCTTTCCACCGCAGGCCTTTCCCCGATAACAGGGACCGGCTGACCATCATCTGATCGAACGCATACCACCTCCCCTCATATTTCAGCGTTCCTCCCTGCCCTCCCGCCGAACCGGCCGCCAGATTGATCATGACCGAATCCCGGGTAAGGTATACCGGAGCAGGATCATCAGGGTTATCGTTCAGATCGCCGGCCAGAATAATATTCGCATCAGGCTCTGCCTGCAGCAGAGAATCAATTATCCCGGCCACCCTTACCGACGCCCGCATGCGGTACTCCGGCGGATTAAAACGGGACGGCCAGTGAACCAGAATAATGTGCAGGGAAGATGTACAGGAGATTTCCCCCCGGACATAGAGCACCGGCCGTGTAGCCAGCACATGTCCGTCGCCGTCGGTCAGTGGCCACGACTCAAAACCAGCCGGTTCGAAAGCATCCTTCCGGTAAGCCAGGGCAACGTCAATGCCTCGTTCGTCGGGCGATTCAACATGCACAATTCCCCAGGGATATTTTACCAATGGAGTTTTTGTGAAAAGGTCTTCCACCACCTGCCGGTTTTCAACCTCACAAAGACCGATCAGTTCCGGAGGCTCCCATCCTCCCCCGGCAACCACTACCTGAAATATCCGGTGTAACTTCTGCCGGTATTTCCATCCGTTCCAGGCCCTTCGCCCCGAAGGGGTATATTCATCATCACCAGGCAGGGGATGGTCGAGGGTATCGAACAGATTCTCCACATTATAGAACATCAACCGGAAACTGTCAGACCGGCCGGGAACCGGATGCGGTATTCCTGCGGAAAAAGCAAACACCAGGCCGGCTGCCAGCATTACCGGTACCCACGGCCCTTTATGTAAGCCTTTTCTATTTCTCAGGTATGGTTTCATAGGCTCCCAGATCAGGCGCCCCATCAACCAGGCGGGAATTCCCTGCCAGGTCGAAAGGAACCTGTTGCGCGATCTCCCAGTCTCCCTTATCCCTGGCAAAAGCTTCGGGCAGAAGAGTAAAATCGGGTGGATCGTACAGGCTGACAAACCCGGGATCGGTATCCGTGAAAATATTCTCAAAATGTTCCGGATCATTTGCAAACAGATCCGGCGGCGCCTTCAGATAACAGGAAGAAAACCGGTATCCGAACAGTCCTTCCTCATTCCACCTTGACAACCCCAGTTCAGTTTCTTTTCGTCCATCGATAATACAATTCCCGAATTCGGCCGCCACCAAATCGGCCGTCAGCACCTGGTCATCACTCACCCGGTAATGGTCGGCAATCAGAACCGCCGGTGTGGATCTTGCCGTATAGGCCCAGTAATTGGCTACCGTACAGTGCAGAAAATGGTAATCCCCTCCGAGGGTTAGCAAAATGCTGTAGCGCCCGCAGTCGGTAATCAGCAGGTTTTCGGCCCGGACCGTACCCCCGATGGAAGAAAGACCGCTGTATGTCATGTGTTCGATAATGACGTTCCTGAGGCTAATCCGGGGAGCCGGATCGCCGGTAAAAAGGTTTCCCATATGGATCCCGCTGGAAGCATTTCTCACTACCATATTTTCCAGTTCATGCTCTCCGCTTCCGTTCAGAAAATACAAGCCGTTCCACTGACCGGGAATATCTCTGTACATGGTTTCAAGCCGGTCGCCCTGGAATACCACGGGATTTTCCACCGTTCCCTTAACCAGGAGTGTCCCTGCCACGTATATCGTACTGAAACGATGCAGGTAGATCTGTACGCCTTCTTCAATGGTCAGAACCTGTCCCGTATCCACCAGAAGGCTGTTATATATCAGGTATGGTTTACCAGAGGTCCATGTCCGTGTAGTGATCGTCACGCTATCCAGTAAATGAACATCCTGGCCCCAGGCCAGCAGATTAACATCCTGCCTGGCATTTTCCGTAATAAAGACAATGGAATCGGGCACCACCAGGGGATTATCTTCCTCCAGGGGATCAATGGTCACCTCAACAAAAACAAACATACTGTCATTCGCCCGTAGTGTGTAATCCCTGATTTCAGGGCCAGCTATTCCGTCAACATTTATACGGAAAGGGGATTCCGGCCCCCCGGCCAGCCGGATGGAACGGATTACCATATCGTTGGGATGCCGGTTGAACACCTTGAAATGACGGGTAACCGAACCTACCGTGGTGAAAACCGTATCGAAAACGAGGGTATCTACCGAAAACTCCAGCATTTCATCCCGATCGTGCAAGGCGGGGCCCTTGGAACAGGAAAATATTCCTGCCATTCCCGCTATAAAAAGAAGAAGCCTGGCAGTATATGGCAGAAAATTTCTCATAGCTCCAAAGATAAACAATTCGGGTCAGCTGCCGGCACAACCATCACAGAGAGAACGGAGCACGTATTTTTTTAGTATTCAATCCATCCTGCCTGTTCAGGTTGTGATTTATTTTATATTTTTATTCCTGCATCATTTCAAGAATGAATAGCCTTATGAAACGCAACATGCCATTTATGATCTTACTGGGAAGTATCTTCATGGGTTCGTGCCAGTCACTTCAGAAAGCCGATCTCATCATAACCGACGCAACCATTTACACTGTTGATGAACCGTTTTCCATACAGGAAGCCATGGCAATAAAAGATGGGAAAATCGTGGCTGTAGGAACAGACAGTGCAATAAGACAGGCTTACCGGGCCGCCCAGGAAATTTCCCTTGGCGGGAAATATGTTTATCCGGGATTTATCGACGCTCACTGTCATTTTTTGAGTTATGGCCAGAACCTGCAGCATGCTGATCTGACAGGTACCGGTTCATTCGAAGAGATTCTGGAAATATTACAGATACATCACAAAGAAAATCCTTCGTCCTGGATCATTGGCAGGGGATGGGATCAAAACGACTGGCCGGTAAAAGAATTTCCTGCCAGTGAAGAACTCGACCGGCTCTTTCCAGACACACCGGTTCTGATCACGCGTATCGACGGGCATGCAGCCGTGGTCAACCGGAAAGCACTGGAAATGGCCGGCGTAACGGGAGAAACTGCAGTGGAAGGTGGAGAAGTGATTACCCGGAACGGTATTCCCACCGGCGTACTGATTGATAATGCCATTTCACTGGTCAGCAGGATGATCCCCCGCCCCGGGAAAGAAGAAACAGCCCGTGCCCTGCTGAACGCCCAGGAAAATTGCCTGGCAGTGGGACTGACGTCGGTACATGATGCCGGGTTGGAGCGGGAGGAAGTGGAAACCATCGATTCGCTGCAAAAAGATGGAAGGCTGAAAATGCGTATATATGCCATGCTGAATCCGTCGGAAGCCAATTTCGAACGGTTTATCCGCAGGGGACCTTATAAAACCGACCGACTCCATATCAGATCGATCAAACTGTTCAGCGACGGCGCCCTGGGATCCAGAGGAGCCCTGCTCCTGGAACCCTACTCGGATGATCCGGATAATAAAGGCCTGCTGGTAAGCGATATCAATGAACTGGAGCGGTTGTGCCGTGAGGCATACAAATTCAATTATCAGGTATGTACACACGCCATAGGTGATTCAGCCAACCGCCTTATGTTAAACCTGTACGGAAAAATCCTGGGTGGACCCAATGATAGGAGATGGAGGATTGAACACGCCCAGATCATCCATCCGGAAGATTTCGGCCTTTTCGGAAAATACGAGATTATCCCTTCCATACAAACCACCCATGCCACCTCGGATATGTACTGGGCTGAGGACCGCATTGGTCCTGAAAGGATGAAGGGGGCTTATGCTTTTAAACAATTGCTGGAACAGAACGGCTGGCTGCCAAACGGGAGTGATTTCCCCGTAGAACATATCAATCCCCTGTACGGATTTTATGCCGGGGTTGCCCGCAAAGATCATGAGGGATACCCACCGGAAGGATTTCAGACAGAAAATGCCCTGACCAGGGAACAGGCCCTGCGGGCCATGACAGTATGGGCAGCAAAAGCCGCTTTTGAAGAAGATGAGAAAGGCAGCCTGGTTCCCGGGAAATGGGCCGACTTTGTGGTGCTGGATCAGGATTTAATGAATGCACCCATCGACAGAACATGGCAGGCCAGGGTGCTTATGACCTGGATTGCCGGTGAAGAGGTTTTCAAAGCAGAATAAAAAGGTTCCGGTCAGAAATAAAGATTCAGACCCAGGTCGATGATATGATAGGCTTCGGGATTCAGCCCGATCTCGCCTTCCAGCACAAAACTGATATTCCTGCGTAATCCAAGTTCTATCCCCACAGGGATCCAGAATGGTGCACGCAGTTCACTGGCAAAGATCAGGTCCATATCAATCCCGGAATACAGATATGTATCGCTGCGGATGGGCAGACTAAAATTCACGGATGCATCCAGACCGAAATGCCCGAAATTATGCAAACCGGTTGTGAGTGAGAGGAGTCTGCCAAGTCCCCATTCCAGATCGGCACCGATATAATTGGTATGCCCGACACCAAATTTCAGTGCCAGATCTACTCCCGGTTTAAGACCAACACCACCATGCAGAAATAAATTCAATCCATCGGAAGGACTTCCGTCACTCAGGACAGCCGGATTGGCTCCCAGAACAAACCTGCCCGGGCCCAGTGTACCGGCCGAGTTGAACACCTGGGGAAAAACCGTCGCCGGAAGCATAGCCAGAACGGCAATGATCAGCATCTTTTTCATGATACATGGAGTTAGGTTCTGCCGGTAAAAGTAAGAAATTCGTTCAAACCGCCATCCATTGTATATATCTTTCCTTTCATTTTCAACAAAAAACCCCGGGGTAAATACTTCGCCCCGGGAAGGTACATTCACAAGAAAGGGCCCGGAAGATTAAAGGGACAGGGGAATTCCGTTATAGAAATCCACTATCTTGGAATAGAGCAGCCAGGTATATTTGGCCTGAAGCAATTCGGCCTCTGCCCTCACCAGATTATTCTTCGCCACATTGTAATCCACCGTGCTGGCCGAACCCAGGTTAAAACGCTGTTCGGTACTGGCAAAAGCCTCCCGGTTAGATTCCACGGCTTCAAGAGCTGACCGGTAATTTTCCAGGGCAGCCAACGCATCGGCCACAGCCTGCTCAATTTCTTTGTAAAGATTTTGTCTGGATTGTTCCAGTTCCAGCCTGGCATCTTCCAGCCTGAGTCGGGCATTGGATATCTGACGCTGGGTATCCCATCTGTTAAAAATAGGTATGTTGATCTGCACGGAAATCTGCTTGTAATAATTATCATTTAGCTGACTACCAATAGCATAGGTAGATGTTGGATCCAGTGGATCGACCGCCAGCTCGGAGTAACGGGAATAGAGGGTCCCGATCAGCTGAATGGAGGGACTGCGGTTTCCCCTGGCTGCCGCGAGCATTTTCTTACTGCTCATCAGGTTGTATTCTGCCCGTTTAATCTCAGGAAATGCTGTAAGGGCATTCCCGGAAACAGAATCCATGGGGGGCAGGGTCAGTGCCTCATCAACAAAAATGGTATCAGGCATTTCCACTTCAAATTCCTCCGTCTCATCAAGGTCCATTAACTGGGCCAGGGTAAGGAGAGAAAGTCTCAGCCGGTTTCTGGAGGCGGTCACCCGGCTTTTTTCCGAAGCAGCCTGTGCCTTGATCTCAAGCCATTCGCCCCTGGAAAGGTTGCCAAGCTCAAACATCCTCTGAGAACGTTCCAGCTGTAATTCGGTCACCTGTAACTGGTTCTCGGCTACCTTCAGCAATTCTTTATCGAGCAGTACCTGAAGGAAAGCGGATGCAATATTCAGGCTGAGATCGTTTTTCGACTTTTCCACATCCATAACACTTGCCATAAAGGCATACCTGTTCTGAAGAATATTGTTCCAGTTCTGCAATCCGTCGAAAACGGTCACAGTGCTCTGCAGTCCGGCATAACCATCAAAAAATGTGGTATTGATATAGGTATAATCCTCCAGGTTCACCGTTTTTCCCGAACTCAGATTATGCCTGCCGAAGGCATTCAGGTTGGGCGAAAGATTGATATATGACTGGATATAGTCATTTTTTGAGATCCGTGATATCAGTTCCTGCCTTTTTAATGAAAGGTTATTCTCCCTGGCATAATCAAGGCATTCTTCCAACGACCACCGTTTCTGACCGTACACAGATCCCCCGTTCAACCAAAGGACATTAAGAAGAATAATGATGATCAATTGTTTCATACTTATCCGTGTTCAGATCATGGATCAGGTTTTTCTTTTCCTGTACAGGACCTGTATATATTTTGAATTTTCCACCGGGGTGAAAATCTGGATCAGTTCCCATTCCGGATCATAATTTTCAATAGCCGATTTCAGGCGGGTGATACGTGCCAGCGACTTTGACAGTTCATCATAACCCGTACTCAGGTCGTCTTCACAATCCCAGGGAAAAGATTCAACCCGGAAGTGGTATTTCATTTCATCCTGGCCGATTTTCAGAATGATCTCGGCTATTTCCTCCTCACGAAAATGAGGCATGGGTACACAGAGTTCTCTGAGCATAATGGATGGGTTTAAAATCCTCACAGGTTATTTCCTGCGTATTACCGGGTAAAGGATAACACTCAGAGTACCTGCTTAATATTTTCTGTAACAATATGCCCGTCGAACAGCTGAACAATGCGGTGTGCGTATTCGGCATCAGAGGGCGAGTGGGTAACCATAACAATGGTAGTACCGTCCTTGTTGAGTTCGGTCAGCAGGTTCATCACTTCTTCCCCATTGGCCGAGTCAAGGTTCCCGGTCGGCTCGTCGGCCAGGATCAGTTTTGGCCGGGTAACCACAGCCCGTGCAATGGCCACACGCTGCTGCTGACCACCCGACAACTGCTGAGGAAAATGTTTCTTCCTGTGGGCAATCTTCATCCTGTCGAGCACCTCTTCCACTTTTTTCTTCCTGGATGAAGCCGATTCTTTCAGGTAGAGAAGGGGAAGTTCCACATTCTCATACACATTGAGTTCATCAATCAGATTAAAACTCTGAAAAACGAATCCGATGTTTCCTTTCCTGAGGTTGGTCCGGTTCCTTTCGGAAAACCTACCTACCTCTTTCCCGTTGAAAAAAAGCTCGCCGCTGGTAGGATTGTCAAGCAAACCCAGAATATTCAGCAGGGTGGATTTCCCGCAACCCGAGGGGCCCATAACAGCCACAAATTCCCCTTCATTGATCTCCATACTTACCTTATTCAAGGCTGTGGTTTCCACTTCATCGGTACGGAATACTTTTGTTAAATCAACTGTTTTGATCATGGCAATAAGAATTATTGGTTAAATCATTATTTGAATATCAGTTTATCTGCATCCCCAAAGTTTTCATAGCCTGAAACGATAACCTGTTCTCCGGGTTCCAGGCCCTCCAGGATTTCATAGTACCTGGGATTCATGCTTCCGATACGGATGGGCCTGCGGTAGGCAAATTCACCCGATTTATCCACCACAAAAATCCATTGTCCGCCGGTGCTCTGGAAAAAACCTCCCCTGGGTACCATAACAGCATCCAATGGCTGGCCGAGTTCCAGCCTGATTCTGGAGGTCTGGCCAATCCTGATATTCTCCGGGACCTTTTCGGTAAATTCCATGTCCACCGCAAACCTTCCTCCTTTTACTTCAGGATATATTTTGGTGATTTCCGCCGGATAAAGGGTGCCCGAAAAATCACATTCGGCTTTCAATCCGTGTGTTACTTTTGAAATATAATATTCATCAATTTCAACTCTCAGCTTATAGGAAGTAAGAATATGGATCTGTCCGATCCTGTCGCCCATATTCACTACCTGCCCCTCTTCCAGTGTAAGAGAAGCAAGTTCTCCATCCACGGGCGCCCGGTAATTCAGCCTTTCCAGTCTCTCCTGCACGATTTCCAGATTTTGTTGCATTCTGGCCAGTGATCTTTCCAGCTGAGCCACCTGAACCGACCGGAAAATGGAGTCCTGCTCCAGATTTTCCTTCAGCAGTTCCATCTGTTGAACCGAAATTTCATACTGTTCACGGGAAAGCTGAAATTCCTCATCAGAAATAAGCTTATCCCGGTGCAGTACTTCATTTCTCTCAAACTCTCTTTTTCTCTGCCTGCAGGCATAATCCACTTCCAGTAATTGGCTTTTCGACTGAAGGGTTTGTTGTTCCATAAGCAACCTGGCATTTCTGAGTTCATTCGAGATCCTTGCCACTTCGGCTTCATAATTGGATATACTCAGTACCAGACCTGTATTACTGAATTTTACCAGAATTTCGCCTTTTTTTACATGAGCCCCCTCCTCAACAAGAATACTTTCCACCCTGCTTCCTCCTTCTGTAGATGACAGATAAACGGTTTTGATCGGTTCCACCGTCCCTATCTGGGCTATATAATCCTTGAATTCGCCCTGTATAACCGTTTCAATGGTCAGTTTATCCTTTTCCACATTCAGTCTGGAGCTTTTATCTCCGAAAATAATGGAATAAGCAATCAATAGTACCACTAAAGCAACCAGCGAAATCCATAACGTTTTTTTGGTAAAAAATCCTTTCTTTTTTTCAATAATCCGGTCCATTATGTTTCATTTATTCCAGTAAAGAATACTCTTGCAATTTTTTTGCTCAAATTAAGTTTCATTTATTGTGCCAAATATCTTATGCTATTGTATTTCATATTTTTAAGAATAACATTTGCACACACCATCTTCTTATGGTGTTCGGTAACGAAACAGCAACAGTACGAAATCGGACATTTTAAAAAAAAGATGTACTTTTGAACACAATGAAATAAACACAAAAAAACGTTAAAAAAAAATGAGTGATAAATCAGGTCGGATTCTGGCAGTTGATGACAACGAAGATATTTTATTTGCTCTGAAACTTTTGCTGAAACCTCATGTAGAGGTCATCGACACCATTTCGAAACCCAATCTCATTCCAGAATACATGCACCGGGGCAATTATGACGTGATCCTGCTGGATATGAATTTTACGAAGGATGCCATCAGCGGGCAGGAAGGATTTGACTGGCTTGGGAAAATCCTTGAAATAGATCCGGGTGCTGTGGTGGTATTTATTACAGCATATGGCGATGCTGAAAAAGCGGTCAGAGCGATAAAAGCCGGAGCCACCGATTTTATACTGAAACCCTGGCAGAATGAAAAACTACTGGCTACCTTATCTTCTGCCATCAAGCTGAGCCGGTCGAAAAAAGAAACAGAAACCCTCAGGAACAAGCAGAAAGAAATTTCGGCCGTTCTGGACCAGCCCTTTCATGATTTTATAGGGAATTCCGACGAAATGAAGAAAGTATTTGCCACCATCAAGAAGGTGGCCGGAACCGATGCCAATGTGCTGATTCTGGGAGAAAACGGCACGGGCAAAGAACTGGTTGCCAGAGCTCTGCACCGGAATTCCCTGAGGAAGGACGAGGTTTTTATCAGTGTGGACCTGGGTGCTATCAGCGAAACCCTGTTTGAAAGTGAGTTGTTCGGGCATGAAAAAGGGGCTTTTACCGACGCAAAGAAAGAAAAGGCCGGACGATTCGAGATTGCCTCAGGAGGAACCCTGTTCCTTGACGAGATAGGCAACCTGTCACTGCCCCTGCAAACCAAGCTGCTCACAGCCATTGAAAGAAGGGAAATAATCAGGGTGGGTTCTAACAAACCCATTCCCATTGATGTCCGGATGATCTGTGCCACCAATATGGACATTCATCAGAGTGTACAGGAAAATCATTTCCGCCAGGACCTTCTGTACAGAATCAACACGGTGGAAATTCATCTGCCGCCCCTGCGCGAAAGAACATCGGACATTCCCCTGCTGGCCAATCACTTCCTGAAAATTTACTCAAAAAAATACAAGAAGCCCATTCGGGGAATATCTTCCGCAGGCATGAAAACCCTGGTGCAATATCCCTGGCCCGGTAATGTTAGAGAATTACAGCACGCCATCGAACGGGCTGTGATCATGAGCGATGCGGAATTACTTCAACCGGATGATTTCCCCCTCCACCCACCCCGGGGAACAACAAGCGGGCTTGAACTGGAAACCTACGATCTGGAAGAGGTGGAAAAACAGGTTATTCAGAAAGTGCTGAAGATGCATCAGGGCAACATTACCCAGGCTGCATCGGATCTGGGACTTACCCGTACCTCACTGTACAGAAGAATGGAGAAATATGGTCTTTAAAAACTTCAGGCTGATCGTTATTTCCCGGATTCTGATCCTGGCAGCTACCATCTTTCTGTTCTTCTTTACATTAAATCAGAAATATACAATTACTACTTTTCTGGTTGGACTGGTTGTTGTACTGGAAATTTACAGTCTGATCAGATACGTTGACCGCACCAACCGCGACCTGACCAGTTTTCTTGAATCCATCAGGTTTTCAGAATTCACCCGGTCTTTTCAGGTAGCGGGTATGGGTTCCTCGTTCGACGAACTGAACAGGGCTTTCAATGCAGTTATCAAAGATTTCAAGGCCGTTAGGTCGCAAAGGGAAGAACATTACCAGTATTTACAGAGCATTGTTCAAAATGTAGATATCAGTATCATTACCTATCAGCGGGACGGGACCGTTGAGTTGATCAATAAAGCAGCCCGTAACCTTTTTCAAATCACCTCACTGAAAAATATCCACAGCCTGAAGAAAATAAGCCCGGAACTGGTGGATACACTCCTGGACCTGAAACCGGGGATAAACAGACTGGTAAAAATCAAAGAGGACGATGACATACTCCAACTGGCCATTTCAGGAACGGAATTCAGAATCCACGACAAAGTGATGATGCTGACCACTATCAAGGATATTCAGAACGTACTGGAAGAACAGGAAACAGAAGCATGGCAGAAGCTTATCCGGGTGCTTACACATGAAATTATGAACTCCATTACCCCGATTGCCTCGCTATCAAGTACACTCGATATTATGCTGAAAGGGGTTGAGGGAAAGGACGGTGAAAAATCCCTGAATGAAGAAACCGTGGAAGAAATCCAGAAAGCCCTCCAGACCATCAACAAAAGAAGTACGGGATTACTACATTTTGTAAACACCTACCGTAATCTTACCCGGATACCCAAACCCAATTTCAAGGTGGTTAAAGTAAATGATATGTGTAAAAATATCAGAATGTTAATGGAGGAAGAGCTGAAAAACAATCAGATTGAACTGAGTTCTGAGATCATCCCCGAAGATCTGGATCTTTATGCAGATGAAGAATTGATTGAACAGGTACTGATCAACCTGATCAAAAACTCCATCCATGCTTTGGAAGGAAAAAGCGACGCAAAAATCAGGGTAAGGGCTTTTGTTAACAAAAGAGGAAGGGTATCTATTCAGGTAATGGATAATGGCCCCGGCATATTGCCTGATGTACTTGATAAAATATTTATTCCCTTTTTTACTACCAAACCGCGTGGTTCAGGCATCGGATTGAGCCTTTCAAAACAAATCCTTCGTCTCCATGGAGGAACCATCAGCGCCTCGAGTGAACCCGACAAAGAAACGGTCTTTACACTGACATTTTAACATACTGCTTCCCGGAAACGTTTAGTAACGCTGAATCCATCGGTATCTTCGGGCATTATCCCCAAATTTGGCCGCCAGCATGAATTCGTGTGATCCGAAACTGTATTTTCTAATATTACTGAGGGTATAATCAAAGGCGTACCCAATATAATACTGGCTGAATTTCACTCCGGCCATGATTACCATGGCGTCACGTGTTCTCCAGGATAGACCTGCCCAGTAATCGTCACGGTAATACACACGGGTATTGAAATCAACCTGTATCTGATGAATATTTTGAGTGGTAGTTTTCACCAGCACGGTGGGTTGTATACTGAATTCCCGGCTAATATCAAAAGTGTATCCTCCCATCAGATAATAGTGACGATGCAACCTGTATGATTCATAATTGTTCTGGCCAAACTTCAGGGAAGCCTGGAACAATTCGGTAACTGAAAATCCGGCAAAATAATCCTGTGAAGTAAGCATGACCCCAAAACTGGCGTCAGGGATGAACAGCACCTTGTCGGAACCGTCTAGGAGGGGATCGACATCCTGATACAGTACGATATCTTCATCATTGATCTTGAATTGATAAGCGGAAAGTGCGAGTCCGAAAGAAAGCTGACTTTCATCCATCGGTATGTGATAAGCATAGGTAAACTGCGCCCCGGTACGATTGGTAATGCCATTCTGGTCGGAAAATATATACCCTCCAATCCCCACCCTGCCACTGCGGGTGGGCCTCCTGATCTTCCTTCTTACCGTAGTAGATCTGGATATATAGCTTTTCCTGAGAAGCCGTGTTTGTGCACTGATAGCATGCGTCCTTGGAGCATTGGTAAAACCTACCCACTGTTCCCTGGCAGTAATATTCACCGATGTGTATACATCACTCCCCGCAAGGGCAGGATTCAGTAAAAATCCATTCATCATATACTGACTGTACAGGGGTAGCTGCTGGGCTGCTGATACGCTGCACAGGAAAACTCCCGATAACCAGATCAACCATTTCGCGTACTTTATCATATTATGCATATTACCTTTAACGAACAATAGTCACATTACCTGTAATGGGGACTTCTCCATTTTTCAGATCGATAATAAAATGGTACGAATCCATGGGTAAGGGCCTTCCTTTATATGTTCCATCCCATGAATTATCGTAACCCGAATCAGTGGAAAATACGAGCTCTCCCCACCGGTTGAATATCTCTATACGAGCATCAGGATACAGCTCTATCCCTTCAATATGCCATAAATCGTTGGCATTGTCGCCATTGGGAGTGAATACGGTAGGAATTCTCAGGCATGAAAGCTGCTGATAGGGAATTTCAATGGTTTCAAACAGCTCGCAGTTATTCATATCGGTAATAGTAACCGTATACGTACCACCCGCCATATCCACCAGATATTCCGTTGTGGCATTGTTTGACCACAGAATGGCATACGGAGGAATACCGCCTGAAATATTCAGACTCACGGCTCCGTCATCAATCCCCGGACAGGTAGCCGGGGTAATCTCCGGATCCGTCTCAATGGGCAAAGGCTCAGAAATGGTAACAGACACTGTCACCGTACAGCCGTGATCATCCATTACTGTTATGGAATAATCGCCCGGACCCAATCCGGTGGCAGTAGCAGCTGTCTGACCGTCACTCCATGAATAAGTGTAAGGAGATGTGCCTCCGGCAGCCGTTACCGTGGCTGTACCGTCTCCATCACCGTGACATGTCACATCCGTGGTGCTGACGGTGGCCGTAAGAACTTCCGGTTCTGAAACAGTAATGAACAGTTCGTACGTACAGAAATTATCGTCCCTCACAGTGACAGTATAATCTCCGGCTGCCAGACCGCTGAATGTGCCGTCGGTCTGCCAGTTTATTCCTCCGTCAATACTGTATTCATAGGGTGAGGTACCTCCCTCCCCCTGGACAGTAATCGTTCCGCTGGATTCTCCGTTACACTGAGCATCCGTCTGACTAACAATCGTTGCAGACAGGGCTGTAGCAGGCTGTGTAATTTGAACTGGCACCTCCGTCTGACAGCCATTATCATCCAGAATGGTTACCGTATAATCCCCTGCAGCAAGGTTGCCAAATACACCTGAAGTCTCAAAGGTGCCTCCATCAAGACTGTACAGGTATGGTGGCTGACCATAAGCAGGATCTGCTTCCACCGTCACACTTCCGGTGGATTCTCCATAACAGGCAACAGGTATCAGGTCGGTAATGTTCCCTGCGGGTAATTCATTCACTGTAATGACCATATCCGCACTGGTCTGACTGCATCCGTTGACGTCCGTCACTACCACGGATATGGCATCCAGATTACTCAACATGTCAGTGGTAAATGTATCGTTCACATCAGGCCCCTGAACAGATGCCCCATTTAAGAAAAACTCGTACTGAATTCCGCCCGTTGCAGTAAATGTGACCGTTTCTCCGTCACAAATGATATTATCCGCGTCACTTGATGTAAGTGTAACAACAGGCAACGGATGTACGGTCACGGAAAATTCCGATGATCCGGCACTTAACCCGCAACTGTTTTCAGCCGTAACCGTCACCAGACCGCTGGAAGCACCAGTAGGATAATCCACTGCAATGGAAGTACCATCCGATGGTCCGATAATGGTAGCCCCGGAAGGTACGGTCCAGATATATGATGTTGCCTTGTCTGCCGGATCAATAGAATAGGTAACCCCGGTTTGTCCTTCACAAACTTCATCATCACTGGCTGTAATGGGTCCGGGATCCGAAGGTAAGGCTGTCACAGTAATATTCATACTGCACTGAGATGTCAGACCGGCTGCATCTGTTACGGTCCAGACAATAGTCATTCCATTTGTTACCTGCTCTCCGGCCAGTGTAGCCAGGCCATTCAGATCATTGCTAATGGATGCTATTCCGCAATTGTCTGTTGCTGTCACCGGATCAAATTCAGTTCCGGATACGGTATAGTAACATTCGCCCGGATCTGCATCCACCACAGGATCGGAAGGACAAACAACAACAGGTGGTTCGGTGTCTTCGACCGTCACAGTGAAACTGCAGATCGACGTGTTGCCTTCGCTGTCTGTGGCTTCGTAAGAGATGATCGTTACTCCTTCGGGGAACAGATCGCCACTGTTCAGTCCCGTGACATCGGTTCTTGTTACAGCCACCACTCCGTCGCAGTTGTCTGTGGCCGTGGGGTCGGTCCAGGTCACCGTCGCTCCGCAGGCGCCGGGGTCCATGGCCAGGGGACCGATATCGGCCGGGCAGTCACTGATCACCGGGGGTTCGGCATCGGACTCGACCGTAACCGTAAAG
>DSCJ01000100.1 GCA_011049175.1 Bacteroidota bacterium
GCGATCAAATCAAAGAAAGCGAGAAGGTTAAATTATGGTTCTGGCTGTCATTAAGTGTTGTAAATGCACTTGCTGAATTGAAAAAATTAAAAATGGGCACACCATATATTAGTACATAGCCAAACGGATGTTCATGGATCACCGGGATGCTGGTATTCATCAGTTTCTGTATGCTCCTCACGAAATGTTTCTCCTCTCCGTCGCAAAACGAAATGGCCACACCGGCCATACCCGCCCGGCCTGTACGGCCGATGCGGTGCAGGTACATTTCCGGAACGTTGGGAATCTCGTAATTGATAACATGGCTCAGTTCTTCCACATCAATGCCTCGTGCGGCGATGTCGGTTGCCACCAGTACCCGGATCTGTTTTCTTTTCAGTTGCATCAGGGCTTTCTGACGGGCCTGCTGCGATTTGTTGCCGTGGATTGTTCCGGCCCTTACCCCTGCCTGGTTGAGCGCCCGCGCAATTTTATCGGCCGCATGTTTGGTGCGGGTAAAGACCAGTGCATTTTCAATCTCCCCGTTGATAAACAGGTGGATAAGAAGGGATTTTTTATCGGGCTTATCAACAAAATAAAGCGACTGGCTGATCAGGTCGGAGGTGGCTTTTACCGGCGGGATATCAATCCGTACGGCATCTTTCACAATGCCCGCGGCCAGTTTCATGATCTCGGGAGGAATGGTGGCTGAAAAGAAAAGCGATTGCCTGTTTACAGGCAGGTATTCAACAATCCTGCGGATATCATGAATGAATCCCATGTCGAGCATACGGTCGGCTTCATCCAGCACAAATATCTCGATATGTTTCAGGTCAACCCAGCCCTGGTTCACCAGGTCAAGCAGCCGGCCGGGAGTGGCGACCATTATGTCCATACCCCGCCTGAGAAGGTCGGTCTGGGGACGCTGTGATACACCCCCGTATATCATGATGTTTTTCAGACCCGTGTACCTGCCATAGGTGCTGAAACTTTCCCCTATCTGACCGGCCAGTTCACGGGTGGGAGTCAGAACAAGCGCCCGTACCTTCCGTTTCCCCGGGAAGGGTTTTTGTGCCAGACGCTGCAGAACAGGAATGGCAAAAGCAGCCGTTTTCCCTGTACCCGTCTGGGCACAGCCAACCAGATCCCTGCCTTCGAGTATCGCAGGGATGGCCTGCTCCTGTATGGGAGTAGACCTGAGGTATCCTTCTTCGGTTACCGCCCTGACGATGGGTTGTATGATGTTCAATTGATCAAATGTCCTTGTATTCATTATTTTATTATTAGTATTTGTAAGAAAAATTAATACGGTGATTCCTCCGGGATCATGGCGGCTGATGGTAACAGGAGATGCGGTTTTTCCTTTCGGGCATACCCCATCCGCTGTGTGCCGCTTTCAGAACCGGATCAGAAATTAAAACAAACCATAAGTATGGGAAGGAAGCCGGTACGAGAGAAAAAAAAGAGCTTCACTTTTGTGAAGCTCTGCCTGTTGTCATTCCGCAAAATATGTCTAAGCCAATTTTACGTTCACAGCATTCAAACCCTTTCGACCTTCCTGAAGGTCGTAGGTTACATCGTCATCCTCGCGGATTTCGTCAACCAGGCCGGAAACATGTACAAAATACTCCTCGCCTGATTCATTGTCCTTAATGAACCCGTAACCTTTCGAGTCATTGAAAAATTTTACTTTACCAGTGTTCATGATTTAATAAATTGTTTGATTTAATGATGCCGCAAAGGTAATGTATTTATTAACATAAAAACGTTTTGTTATGATTATTTTATTTTTCTCTTTCTCAGTGAATGTCGTACCTTTACAGTGAAATGAAGATCATGAGCTTTATATGGCCCGTTCTGATCTGCCTCAGCGCATGCGGGCCCAGGGAGCCCGGGACCGTTCATTATCCCAGTCACCGGTACGAATACACCGATACCGATCCTAATAGCCTGAAATACAGGGCAGATGTTTACATTCCGGTTTATTCCGATATATATTATCTTGACGGCACACGCCGTTTTCCGCTCACGGCAACCCTGAGCCTGCGGAATGCCAGTCTTACGGATACCCTGTTTGTTTTCGAAATAGATTATTTCGATTCGGCCGGCAACCTGCTGCGCAACTATATCGACAGCACTCTGATGCTCCATCCCATGGAATCGGTGGAATTCGTTGTGGAAGAAAAAGAACGCACCGGAGGTTCCGGAGCCAATTTCCTGGTGCGGTGGGGCGCCATGAAGAAAACCGTCCCGCCGGTTATTCAGGCCGTGATGATCGGAACCGAAGGACAGCAGGGATTGTCATTTACCACAGATGGGATCGTGATCGGAGAGAAGAGTTATGAATGAGCGGGAATTCCCATTATACCACTACCCGGATGGGTTGCCTGTGTGCAGACCGGTGAGACGGGAAGCCGGAGTGACGAGTTGTTTTATTTTTTTTTGAAGGAATATAGCTACGTAGTTATCTACGTAGTTATCTACGTATATAACTATGCAGAACGGTTCATCCGCCTTCAGGGTTTGCAGAAAGTTTACAAATCTTTCTTCTTTTCCCGGAATGTTTTTATTCCGAAAGGCACATACAGGGGGCAAAAGCTGAAAAGGCCCGTAAGAAGGAACACGGCAGCCAGGATGAGGAGGATGACCCCCAGGGCGCCGGTAATCACTTCGGTAAAATACATTACCACGATCAAGGCGGCCAGCAGAATACGTATCAGCCGGTCGAGGGTTCCCATGTTCTTTTTCATGTCGGAAATATTTGTGGTTACAATACTGCAATTTAAAGGAAATTTTCCACAGATTCCACCCGGGGGCATCCGGTGTATTCAAAAATATTCATCTTTCTTTTGGTTTTGCCGAATGTTTTTTATTTTTCATGTGTCAGAATAACAGAAACAAAAAAGATATGCCATGAAGAAACTGTTATTTCTTTTGCCTGTCCTGATTCTGACCGGTTTTGCCGTTGCTCAGATCGAAAGCAAACCGGCATTGGATGAACCGGAAAAAAAGTGCTGTGATCAGTTCGTGGATGAGAACAACGACAAGGTTTGTGATCTTTTCACAGACCTGAACAAGGATGGAAAATGTGATCACTTTACGGAAGAATGCCAGGGCACGTGCACAAACCAGTGTCACGGCGAAGGCGAACACCCGGCTGCCATTCCGTGCAGGGAAGGATCGCATGAGAAGGCATGCGGAAAGTGTGAGAAAAAATAATCGTTTGTTTACCAGCGTGAATCATTCATTATTACGGGCACTGTCCGCCTGAAGGGTGGGTGGTGCTTTTTTATTGATAAAGTGACCGACCGGGAGATCGTCAGACAGATCAGTCTGGGCAACAAAGAGGCATTCAGGGAATTGTTCCATCGATACGGGGATAAAGTGTATCGTACCTGTTGTGGTTTACTGAACAATGAACATGATGCAGAGGATATTACCCAGGATGTGTTTGTTCGGCTTTATGAAAAAGCCGGTAGTTACCGGGGCGATGCATCAGTTTCTACCTGGATCTACCGGATCACGCTGAACCGTTCGTTCAATTTCCTGCGCCGGAAAAAGTTTCTTGTTCTTTTTACTGATGGGGAGGAAGGAGGGCCCGACGTGCCGGCGACTGAAACAGATAACGACACCGGGGCATTCTGTGCCGAAGACAGAAAGCACCTCCGAAAGGCCCTGAAATCATTGCCCCGGCGCCAGCGGACGGCATTCACGCTTTTTTATTATGTAAAACTGAGCAGAAAAGAAATTGCCGAGGTGATGAATACAAGTCTGAAATCCGTGGAATCCCTTTTACACCGTGCCAGGGAAAACCTCAGAAATAAACTTCAAATCCACTTCCATGAGAGAGCCTCTCATACCCGATAAATTTGACGGCTTCCTTAAGGATCTGGCAGCAGAGAACCTGCCGGAGATAACCGATCCGGAAAATATTTTCCATGGGATTTCTGCCAGGCTGCAGAAGCGAAACCAGAGAAAAAAAAACGTGCAAACAGCGTTTCTGGCAGGGGTTACCGGCCTGTTGCTGATCTTTACCGGTTTCAATCTGCATTCCATGCTCACTTCCGGCAATCGCAACACCGGGGAGCAAACGCCGGAGGAATATGCCAGGGAATTTTATATCGACCGTATAAACGGCGGGGCCTTTTTTGCCCTGTTCACAGAACCAGGCGATAAGCAGGCTTCTACCAGGGACAAGGAAAGTCAGGAACAACATACTGAAATGCCATGAAAACATCCTACAATAAATATGTTACAGCAATGGTCATCCTTCTGATCGTGAGCAATGTGTTCACGCTCTCCCTTCTTCTGAAACAAAAAGACCGTTCTGCCAACGAGAACCATGGTACCTGTTCGCCCCAGGAGTGTTATCTCACCAGGTCGTTGCAACTGGAAGGGAAAAAACAGGATTCACTGGTCGCGATTACCTCGGCATACAGGCAAGAAGCGGCCCCTTTTGCCGATGAACTGAGAAGACAACAATCGGCCATGCTCCTGAAAATGGCAGATGGCGCTGCAGGGTCTTCCGAGATCGACAGCATGCAGCAAAACATCCTTTCCCTGCAGGCTCAGCTGCTGAAGCTTTCCATAAAGCAATATCAGGACATCCGGGCAATACTCGATAAAAATGAAAGAGTCAGGCTAAGCAAGGCATACTTTCTGGTTTTTGGCTGTGACACCGCCTTATGCCGGTTGAACCACCTGTCCCCTGACATGGACAACTAGGCTGTTACTCCAGTACACTACCTTAGGATTTTTCGCACCAGGGAAACTGTGAAATAGGCCATGAGGAACATTCCGGCAAATCCTTCCACAGCAGAGATCACACGAATGAATCCCACCGGGAAATGGTCGCCGTACCCTATGGTAAAGAAAGTAATGGCCGAATGATAAAAAGCTCTGGCGACGGAGGACAGGGTATATCCTGTTGAGGAAATGATGCCGGAGTCTCCGAAGGCTTCCATCAGCCAGTAGGTAATACTGAACAGGACATACCAGGCCAGCATGGATATCAGCACCCTGATGGGGGCTGTGGCATACAATCCGGCTACATCCACCACCAGCCATTTGAACCCGTGCCAGGGATATATCCACAGGGCATGCCACCGGCTTTTCTTTAAAGTCCGTTCCAGCCGGTACCTCGCCTCAAACCGTTTAAATTCCACATAGGAACGATCTTCATCGCTGTACTGTCCGGTGTGATTGAAATTTTCCTTCAGCAGCCTGAACTGTTCGGCTTTCTCACGCAGGGTGGTTCCAGGCTGACCGGAAAGCAACTGCTTCACCCCGTTCTCTTCCCAGTCGATAAAGATCACGCCCAGAAGGCGCATGCCGGAAAGGTTCAGTGCCCCGATATTCACCGGATGCTCATACGGTTTCATATCGATAATATCGCGTACCACGGTATCCGAAAGATCCATCACTCCGCATTTTTTCACACGCAGGTCGATATAATGATTCAGGTGGCACGACTTGAGCGACAGGCTGCCGAAAGCAGAATGCCCAAATGAAACCGGCCCGTTGCCAAAGGAAGTACGGTCAAAAATGGCATCCACCCCGTCAAATTCAGCCATTTCGAAATTAAATTCGCCGTTCCCCAGTTGTGCCCTTTTGAAACTGAATTTCCCCTCTTTCAGCTCGCTACCTTCGAAAAAGACATCACCGTCGCCAAAAACCGCACGGTTAAAATTCACCCTTCCCCGGTGAAACTCGGTTGTACGGAAGTCCACCCGGCTATTTCCGAATTCCGTCCTCTCAAACGATATATCCCCGTCACCGAAGCGGGCAAAGCGGAAATCAACCTTCCCTCCGGCAATCCTGGCTACCTTAAAGGAAACATTCCCCTCTCTGAACTGGGCGTTGATAAACGACAGTTCCCCCGCGCCAAATTCTGTATTTGTAAAAACCACATTCCCTTTTCCAAAATCGGCATACTGAAAATCTTTTTTTCCATTGCCTGTCACGGCATTTTTAAAGCTGACTTCCCCTCCCGAGAACACCGCATTGGAAAAATCAATATCGCCGCAAACAAAATGCGCATAGGAAAAATCGGCGATTCCTTCGAACCGGCTTCCCGCAAACAGGGCTTTTCCTCTGAAGAAACGGGCATGATGGAAATTGACCTTTTCTCCGGTAAATTTTGCCAGAGAAAAATCGGTTTCCCCCTGAGCCTCGAACCAGGCACTGGCTGCGGAAAAGTTTTTCAGGATCACAGGAACTTTCCTGTCCATTCCTCGGCTCAGGCGGTAATGAGCCAGGGAAAAATTTCTTACCACGCAATAATCCAGAATGATGTCTTTCCCTTCGTCAATCCACCGGAATATTTCTTCGGGCCCGACCGACCCCAGCAGTTCCACTGTTCCGGGTTCATTGCTTTCGTTCAAATGGGTAATGATGGCCGTTTGGGGATAGACCAGGCCATGGTCGCGGAATTTGATATTCTTTATTTCCAGCCTGTAACGGGAAGGGTTCATATCCATATTGAAGTGTTTATCCAGTGGATCAAATTTAAAAAAAGAATCAACCGGCCGTTATTCTCTACCGCAAATGGGCCGGCAGGCACAGTAATCACATATTTTCTGGTCGCCGGTCAGGGTAAAAGGCCTGTGCGGATCAAATAGCTCCTGCAGCAATTCTCGCAGATTCTCTTCGAAAGCCTCCTGTACAACCGCCACATTCACCAGCGGGCTTTTTGCATTCACATCCACCAGACGGGTATCAAACCCCTCCCGGTAAATATTCCGGAGAAACAGAAGACCGGGTGTAACGGTTTTTTCTTCTGGCAGGGAGTTCCGGTAAACCAGGGAATACAGGATGGTCTGAAAGGCCATTCCGTTCCGGGAAGGTTGACCCCTCTGGAAAAGGGAACCAACTCCCCTGAACTCAAGGTTAACCTTTCCCGTTTTGTAGTCGAGCACTCTCACCTTTCCGGCTTTCTCATCCAGGCGGTCGATCGTACCTCCAATTCTGACCTTTCTATCTTCCCCGTTCCTGAGGAAGGAAAAATCCATATAATAAGGTTTTTCCAGGGCCAGCATGAGAAACGGAGCGGTTCTGCGATCGAGCGCCATGATCCGGTCGGCATATTCCCTGATCACCTCCTTCACCAGGAACAGGTTCCCTTCGGGTTCGCCTCCCCCGGCATGTTTGAACCATACTTCCCGGAAAGCCCTGCTGAGCGCTTCCTCCACCCGGTTTTCATCATGTTGCAATGCTTCCAGCCAGCCTGCCTGCACCTCTTCTCCGCATTTTTCTTCGTACAGGTATTTCATGGTATGATGCAACAGGCTTCCGAAGGCAGCTTCATCCACCTGCCCTGTAAACGTTTTCTCTTCGGTTATTCCAGCCAGATAGCGGTAATAGAAACGCATGGGGCAATCGAGGTAGGCATTCAGGGCAGTGGGGCTGAGGGCGATCTGTTTTTCCGCCCCGTCGAGATACTGCTCCAGTAAGCTGTACACTTCGCGGGTTTTGGGAATGGTTACCGGAACAGAAACGGTACTAACCGCAGGTGGCGAGGGGCGAATATCGGCGATCCTGATCTGCGAATCGTACCTGAGCTGGTGGATAAACCGGCTGGCCTCGCCTGTTACCATGCCCCTGTCCACTCCCGTATACACCAGCCATACGTTTTCCGCACGCTGCAGTAACCGGTAAAAGTAATAAGCAAAGATGGAATCCTGGTGTGCGGTTACGGGAAGTCCGAAACCCACCCGCAGGTTATGCGGAATGAATGATCCGCGGGCAGTGGTACGTGGCAGAAAGCCCTCGCCGGCCGAAAGCAGGATCACATTCCGGAAATCCAGGGAGCGGGTTTCCATCAGGCCCATTACCTGCAGACCCGCCAGCGGTTCCCCAGAAAAAGGAATGCGGACAGGATACAGGTAACGGCGCAGCAGCGACAGGTAGGTAGAAAAAGCCGGGTTGACATTTTCAGAGGAAATCAGCTCCTGCAGTTTCCCAATGGCCTCATAAACATGGTAGATAAATTCACGGGTCATGCGGTGTTCCTCCTCCCGTCCCTCTGCCGAGGAATGCACAAAAAACCGGTACAGAATATCCTGCAGCCAGCGGGAAACTTCGTGAATATCGCCGGGCACGGCAAAAAGAAAACCGAGGCTTTCATGCTTTTCCAGGCGGTTTGTTTCGACAAACAAACGGTTGGAGCGAAAGATATCCGCCGTGAGTTCACCGGCCGCACCCGCATCCAGGTCTTTCACCATCTGCTGGCTCAGCAGGTCGACCACATCGCGGGCATCGAACCTCCTGCCCTGCCCTTCCCCTCTTACACCCCTCGCCAGGCGGAACAGACTGTTCAGCAGAGGGTACACCGGAGCATCTTTCAGGGGATATCCCATGGTTACATTGATCTCTTTCACATGGGAAGGGATGGAATACATTACCGGCAGCAGCATGGATTCATCGGCCAGCACCACAGCCGTGTGGTTGGGATCGTCGCCTGCCTCACCTGACGTTTCATTGAGGATATGCCCCAACATTCTGGCCTCTTCCATACGTGACGAGGTTTCAATGACCCGTATCTCCCTTCCCGGACGATTCAAAACGGAAAAATCCATATCCATGCTCTTCGGGGGAAACTCCTGGAGGTTTTGCCTCAGGAAAAATCCCGCTTCCTGTTGCACATCACCGGTGTACCAGGTGTCATAATCCCAGTAAAAATCGGCCAGTCCGCGGTTCCTGAAACCTGCCAGCAGTTTTTTTTCACAGGCATTCAGGGCCGCGAATCCCACAAAACACACCCGACGGGCATCACAGGGAAGGTCTTCGCCTCTGTCGGCCTTTTCAGCCACCCCGCGGTAGATCATTCCGTCGTATCCGAATCCTTCGGAACGGAGAGTTTCCCTTAATCCGTCATACAGACCCGGCAGCAGGTTCCACATACGCAGGAACGATTCACTGTTCCCGCTTTTCCGATCTTCCGGCAGGGCATCCCAGAACCAGCGCACAGCCTCCCGCTGCTCTTCCGTGAGGTAGGCAAAATGTTCATCAATTTCACGCAACGACCGCACATTCCTGAAAAGGTCGTGCGGATCGGCCAGGTACTTGTCCACCTCGTCGAAATCATTCAGCACCATTTCCCCCCAGGGGAAAAAAGCATCGAACGATTCCGGTGCGGGGTGGATATTCCTGTACACCCCGTAGAGGCGGATCACAGAAAAAAGCCGGTCTGCTGGCAGGTATTCCGAATACTCCCGGAACAATTCGCTGATGGTCAGCATGCGGGGCATCCAGGAGGTTTTTTTTATCATTCCGCCCAGAAAACGGCTGAAATACTGGGCAGACCGGCGTCCGGGAAAAACCATCCAAACGCGGTCAAGGGAATCAGGATAGGCTTCGTATACCTGACGGGCGATATGTTGCAGAAATATTTCCAACGGCAGAATCTTCTTCGAAACGGTTAATTCATGTTTTTCACCTTATCTGGTCATTTCCCCGGAAGGGGAACAAAACACTCCACCTGCGCATAATTCCCGAAAGAACCGGGGAAACGGGTTCGGTAGGTAACCACATTCCCTTCCCTGCCGGTGAGGAGGGCATTCCATGCCTCTCCCGGCTCCGTTTCCGACCATATTTTCCACTCGGCTACTTCGCCGGGACGGTGTTCCATTATCACACGCATGCCTTCTGCCGTGTATTCCGTATCGATGATGCGGAATGTTCCGGAAGAATCGCCCGGGGCCACGCTGGGCAGGTGTGCCATAACGGCGGTCATGTTCCGGTACCGGATATCCACCCTGGCCCTGTTCCGCAACTTCAGTGGGATGTTTGCTCTCATACCGGAAGGAAAGGAACCCGTATCCGCCTGAACGGTTTCCCCGTTGACAAGCACCTCCATAACCTTAGTATTCCCGGGGAATGCGGGTGAGAAATCCAGGTGCAGGGCACGGGGTCCTTTATGCGTAAAATGAAAGGTGATCATTCCGGGTTCTTTCTCCATACGGAAATCCATGCGGTGGGCTCCCACCCTGATCTGCTCCACTCTGACGGTATCCCAGTAGGGAGGAAAAGCAGGAGCAAACTTCAGTGAGTGTTCCGCTGCGTCGGGGTCGAGTCCCAGCATTCCTTCCAGCAGGGGTTGAATGGCCATGGTTTCCGACCATCCCTGGTGTGCGCAGACCCCCCGGGGAACATACATTTTCCCGTGAAGAACCTCTTCCATGAACCCGAGCGACCCATGTTGACAGGTTCTCAGATTATTCATCAGGTGAGAAAACGCCTGGAGTGATTTCCCGCACCTGTATTCTGCCAGGGCAGTCCACCCGGTATACAGGGGCCACACACTTCCGGTATGGTACCCCTCTGGATTGAAATGCGGACTGGACTCGCCGATAATACGTGTTCCCCAGTCGGTACTGAATTCATTGGAGGCCCAGGTCCGGATCATCCGGAGGGAACGGGCTGCAGGAATGTGACCGAAAAGAACCGGAACGGCAGGCATGATGGTAGGCATGTAATGATAGGTATCGTCGGGATTTTTCCCGTGGGCATAGAACCCATCCGGGCCCCGGAATTCTTCACTGATCAGCGAAACCACTCTCTCGTAATCACTGAAATACCTGTCATAACCGTCAAAATTCATAATACGGGTGATGGAAGCAGCTTCCCGCAGGGCTTCCGCCCATACCGACGCCAGATACAGGGTGGTTTTCGAACCGAAAAGAGCCCCGCCTTCCACCCATCCATGACCCACATGGGTGTTTTCAATCAGGAGGTCGCCGTCGGTATCGGTGGAATAGCAAAAATCAATGGCTTTCCGGATATTTTTCCATGTTTTCCTGATAAAGGCCTTATCGCCGCTGTGGCGCAGGTACCGGCCCACCAGGATAATATAGAGGGGAGTGGCATCTGCTGCATCATAATGGGCGAAGCCCGATGTGGTGAGTTCGTGATATATTTTTCCATCGGGCGACTGATAGCGGTTAAATGTCCCGAGCATGGTACGTACCTTTTCAAAATCGCCGTAATGCAGCATGGCCATGGCACACCAGATGGCATCCCTCCCGAAGTACCAGGCGTATCCAGGCCTTCCGTTAACGGCATGGCCGCCGTCCCATCCGGCAGCCGTTGTGCCATAGCCAGCCACCAGGCTTTCTCCTATACCGGGAGTATGCACAAACAAACGGTCGGTACCTACCCGGGCCCAGCGGTACCCTTCATTGAGAAGGGTGTCGGGAGTAATCACCTGCACGTGCTCCTGCTCCCTCTGCCGGGTGTACGCCACTGCTTCGTCAAGCACCAGCCGGGGGTGCTGCATATTCCGGCGGTAAAGGTTTCTGCCCCGGTCATAACCTTCGGAAGTAGCGGCTATCAATACATCGGTACGGTTCTGCCGGGAAGAAAGAGGCACCGTCATCTGACCACTCACCGGAAAAGTGTCGGACCTGATGCCCCCGGGAAACGGACCGTTTCCTGTTTCAAACCCGGAGAAGTTTCCCGTTTGCCTGTGCAGGATGCGGCCGTTGGTACCCAGCACCATGACGTGACCCCGTGATTCGTCGTACACCACAAAGGCGTTTAAACCCTTGTCAAATCCGTAGTACAGGTCGCCGGTAGCACGGTGTGAATAGGGCCACATAAGGCGGAAACGGGTTTCAAAAAACACATGGAGATACAGGGTATCGGGGCCGGAATATTCGTAATGCATCACGCCGAGCGGGAGATCAGGATGGGCCGTTATGGTTTCGGTTAGTGTATCCCTGTTGATCACATATTTCCTGGTAAAATATGACGGATGAACGATAACGGATGAGGGATATTCTGAAAGCCACTGGAAATTGGTTATCCCGGGGTGGCTCACACCCACCCTGTAGTTTTGCAGAGCCATAAACGGATGTGACCAGATTTCGTCCACTCCGCCGGTTTCCTTTCCCATGATCAGAAGGCGGCGGCCGGCCACGTCCCAGAATGTTTCTGCAGCCCGTTCACGGCGGAGCAGAAACGGCTCCTGTGGCAGGTTCCAGGGTTCGGAAGGAGGCAGGTCTTCGTGCTTCCCGTTAAAAGCTACCGGATAGGTATCCCTTTCAGTAAATGTCCAGTAATTCCTCTTCTCGTGAGATGGTCGCCCGCACAGATAAGACACCAGGTTTTCGGCCACCATTTCCAGTTCCGTACGCTGAAAGTTAGGAACGGAGAAGTACAAAAATGCCCCCAGAGCCAGTACCCTTCCTTTTCCATCCTCATATTCGATCATCAGTTTCTCTTCTTCATTCAGGAAAACATACGACCATCCCACGCCGGTTACTTTTCCCTTTTCCGGAACATGATTTCCGAAGAAACCCGTTTTCCGTATGGTCATATCCGATTTCGGGTGGAAGAAATAGCTACCTCCGTGCAGTCCCCCGAATACAGGGTGTGAGCCGAAGGCCCGCATTCCTTTTTTTCTTCCGTATCCTTCATCGATCAGTTCTTCTTTCACCGTTTCGGGAGGCCGGGGCTCCCAGCCCAGGTCGTGGGTCAGGTTAGCCGCCTGCAGGCTAAGGAGCAGGGCTCCCCCTTCCCTGACAAAACGGGTGAGGGTTTCTCTGATCCTTTCGTGTCGGTATGCTTTCAGCCGGGCAGTATCATCTTCATGAATCCAGACCAGTGAGAGGCCTTTCAACGCATCATGCCCGTTGATCAGCTTTTCGGAAGGGATCAGCCGGTATTCGGTATTCCTTCGTTTATCAAGAAACCTTGCCAGGGCACGGTTTTCGGAATCCAATTCCTGAACATTGCCCGAAATCACGATCCCGACCCGGTCTCTTCCCAGGTACCGGAGGTAATAATAGCTCACTCCCACCACTGCGGCCAGCGCCAGATAAAAGAAAAACTTCGGGGAAAATATACTCAGGATCTGTTTTCTTGTTCTGTTCTTGCGAGGCATGGCAGATGGTCAGGTATCAGGAATACAACCGGCTGTTAAATTACCATTTTACCAGGAAAGAGCAAAACAGAAACCTGGCGGGGCGGTCTCATTTTGTATCATCTTGATTTATCAATCCTTGACCTGTGCATCCATTACGCAACGGAATCCCACGGTGGCATTCCTGTCAAAACCGGGGGATACCAGCAGAAGCATCTGGGTATGGTTAACGGGCCTGGGGCCACCCTGCACATACCATGAACTGGAGGTGGGCTGATAATAGCTGCCTCCCCTGATAATGGAAAAACGGTAGCTTCCGTTATCGTATGTATCGCTGGTAAGCTGCCACACATTTCCCACCATATCAACCACTCCGAAGGGGCTGGCTCCTTTCATGAAAGCATCCACGGGGGTAGGCCTTTCAAATGCGTTGTTACACCGGGTGGCATGGAATTCATCCCCCCAGGGCCAGGAACGTTTGTCGGTTCCCTGGGCGGCATACTGCCATTCCCTTTCGGTTGGAAGCCTTTTCCCGGCCCAGTCAGCATATGCACGGGCATCCTCGGGGCTGACCCAAACCACGGGATAATTCTCTGTTCCCGGGGGATATATCCCGTTTTCCCAGTGTTTGAGGAAATTGGCGGGATCGTCGGGGCGGTAGCCCGACTGTACCAGGAACTCGTGAAACTGCGCATTGGTTACCGGGTATTTGTCCATGAAGAACCTGGGCATCTCCACCGTTTCCGATTCTGCATAATCGGGATAGGGTATAAAACTGTCATCGTGATATACCGAATATTCAAACACCCCGGCAGGGATCTCCACCATGCCGGCAGGGGGTCTGTTCACAACCCGGGTTTTTTCCACCGTGCTCACCAGCCAGGGCTTTCCATGATCGAAAGTGATCACCCTTTCGTCAAGCAGTTCTTCTCCTTCATAGAGTTGCAAAACATAATCGCCGGTATATCTTCCGAACTCCTTAAACAGGCTGAGTTCCCAGAAACCGGTGGGAAAATCGACATACCGGCCCTGCCAGGATGGTTTTCCTTTCCACAGGCGGATACGATCGCCGGTAGTGGCCTGGAAGAACAGAGAATCCCCCTTTCTTTCCACCCTGAGCAATTCCGGAAATGCTGCCAGGCATTCCACGTTGCCTTCCCGGCGGGTGCCCAAATACGATTCATTGAATGCTTCGATTTCGACCGGAAGGTAAAAATGTCCGTTGATCTTCACCGGTTCAATTTCCCGGTGGTTCCACAAACTGATGTAATGATAGGGACCCGGATCATCGAGGCGGACCAGGGGGCCGGAATGTCCCTCAGGCCTGAGGCTGAAGACGGTATACAGAACTTTCTCCCCGTTGGTCCAGCGGTTGACCCATATGGAATCAGCCAGGCTTTCTGTCAGCGGGGTCCAATCGGGAGCGGTAAAAACCGAAGCATTTCTCCGCAGGATCATGGTGGTTTCACCCAGGTACCGGAATTCTTCTTCCATCCACCCGGGCCGGCCGGGGGCAAAGGTATTGATCTCCGTACCGATTCCGTTAAAGAAAGAGATGGCAATTTCCCGGTGCAGCCTTCCCTGGCTCAGCTGACACACCCGGAAAATGGCATGATCGGGACGGATCAGCTTGTTCAGGTTCAGGGGAGGAGGCATATAAATGGCATCATGCACCCTTCCCGAAAGGATCCCCGGCATATCGCGGGGAACGGCCATTCCCTCGCTGTACATGATCACACCGGGTTTCACTTCATCGGCCACCTGCTGCAGTTCCACACTGGAGCTTCCCCGCGTATCAAGCACCACTCCGTCGGCATCCACAGCTTCGATCAGGCGGGCCATTCCCCGGTAATGGTCTTCCTCGCGGGTACTCTGATCCCAGGGATTGTAGGCAATGTAGAAACGTGTGCCGTTTTCCCGGGCATAGCGGGCAAGTTCATGCAGTTTTTCGAGTCCGAGCGGCAAATCGGCATACAGGTCCCACTGATTCCTCTGATCAATCCCCAGTCGGGGCCAGGTGGGCCAGATACCAAAAACATCGATCCCTCCAAACAGTTCTTCCCCCTTTTTCAGAAATTCGTAAAAGGTAAATTTACCGTTTTCCCTGTCATAGAATTCCTGATCCCAGGCAAACTGAAGCACAATAACATAGCACTGCCGTATCCACTGCAGGTCTTCTCTACGGTAAAGGTAATCATCAAAGTAGTCCAGATCGTACAGGTATCTCTCTCCGAATACCCGTTTCAGACCATTCTGCCATGGGCCTTCGCAGGTCTCGGCCCAGAGCGTATAAGCCACTCCTGACCGGGGCGGCAGGATGGTTTCATACCTTCTTCTTTCCCCATCGAGCACCTCGGTTCTTCTGGCAAGGGCCACCAGTGAAACATTCTCTTCCAGGGGCAGAGCTCCGTATCCCATTTCCCAGGCATTGTCGGGTACAATCACCCCAACGGGAGGTCTTTCCGGAACAAAAAGCTGTGTGCGGGCCAGCCCCGGGAGGCCGGCGGCTGTAATGTACACATGCTCAGGATCCATTCCGAAAGGCACCAGGTCGGCCACCCTCACGGTGTCGGCAGTTGAATTTCTGATTGCCAGCCTGATCTTCCATCCATGGTTGAAATCATTCTCTTCCCCGAGGGTACACGACACTCCATTGGAGAACAGGTAGTTCACCGAACCCGTGTCGCCGTTCACCCTTGCCAGGGAAGCTGAACTGTAGATACGCCCGTTCAGTCTGACCGTAAAAAGCGGCACCGGGGAATCCAGGGATATTTCCTGTTCGCCGGGAAACTCAACACGGGTGGCCATCAGTCCCCGGCTTGTATCCAGGTGGATCTTTTCCAGTTTCTGGGCCGGTAAACCACGGGAAATCGCCAGCAAAGAAAGCGTGTAAACAAAAGGTATCCAGAATCCTTGCCCGAAAGAAAACCTCCTTTTCATTATTCAGTATGCCTAAGATGATTACTTCACATGGAAAGCAAAAATCGTGCTATGTTTAAACAGCTCCCCTTCACGCAGCACGGTAGATGGAAAATGCGGATGATGAGGAGAATCAGGAAAATGCTGGGTTTCCAGACAAAATGCAGAATGCCTGCCGTAGGATACTCCCCCTTTTCCTTTCAGGCTCCCATCGAGAAAATTTCCCGTATAGAACTGCACACCGGGCTGGGTAGATATAACCTTCAACACCCTGCCTGAAAGGGGATCATACACTTCCGCCACGGGGACCGGCACATTTTCTTCTTTTCTGTCGATCACATAATTATGGTCATACCCAGGAGGCACCCGGTCAATATTTTTCCCTACAGGCGTAGGCATGGTAAAATCGAATGGTGTGCCGCGAACATCCAGAAACTTACCGGTAGGTATGAGTCCTTCTCCGGCTTCGGTAATGGACCGGGCATGGATCATTACCTGGTAATCATAAATATTTTTCCGGAAAGCAGTCAGATTAAAATAACTGTGGTTGGTCAGATTAAGGATGGTAGGCCGGTCGGTCCGGGCTTCGGTATCGAGGGTGATTTGGTTTCCCGGCCCCAGGGTAATGCGGTGCCGCACATCCAGGTTTCCCGGGTATCCTTCTTCCAGGTGTTCGCTGCGATAACTGAGCAATACCGAGGGATAGGGCCGGTCATTCACTTCCATGATATTCCATACTTTTTTATCGAAGCCTTCCACGCCTCCGTGCAGGTGGTTGTCTCCGTTATTCCGGGCCAGCGAATAGGTCACACCGTCCAGTTCAAATTGCCCTCCTGCAATGCGGTTGGCATACCGGCCCACCATGCATCCGAAATAAGGATGTTCATGCAGATATGCCCCGAGGTTGTCAAAGCCTGCCACCACATCTTCCGATTTACCGTTCCTGCCCGGGACTTCCAGAGAAGAAATAGTCGCCCCGTAGGTAATCAGTTCCAGTTTCAATCCGGTTTTATTCCTCAGAATGAGCTTTTCCACTTTTTTTCCGCCGGGTGTTTGCCCGAAAACCACATGATGGATCATAGCATCAGGTTATTAACGTTTTTTATTTACTTCCTCTAAAGATAATAATCCCCACACATTATCCAATTAATGAAATATCTGTTTCACGGAAGCTTATCCTGTTTTTTTCATAATGCTGCCGTACGACGCCGGTACCATCCCCATCGAATACACAGGCCTGTTCCTGTCCATATACCGAGAAACATCACAAGGAAAGCAGAAATAAATTCTCCCCCGGAGGTTTCCAGAAAAGCCCAATGGTCAGCAAGCCAGGTGCGGAGAACAATCAAACCTCCCATGAGAACCAGTAGCAGCAGCACCCGGAACAGGGCATGCACGGCATGTCCTGTATGTTCGGGAAAACCTCCGGCAACGATCAGCACAAAAGCGAGGTTAAACCCGATCAGCTGACCGGCCAGGTCAACGGGTGTTTCCGGAAAAAAGAGCATTGCCGCGGGCAGAACAAACAGAACAAGCCACCACACCCAGTGGACCCTGAAATGAAAGAAAGCCATGAACCGGGTTCCCAGAAACTTCCTGAAAGCAGGCGGTCTCAGCAGTACAGACCATGCTATCAGAACGATCATGCCTCCCAGGGCCAGGCCTCCCAGGGTATCGGCCAGAAAATGGCGTGCCAGGAAAATCCGTGATACAGGCATGGAGAGTATAAAAAACACCGACAGGATACGCACCCAGGTATTCCGGTACAGAAGGAAAAGTGTGCCAAAAAAGGTGGTGGAAATGGTAACGTGCCCCGATGGAAATCCGTAGTTTGACAGCCCTGCCTCCCTGAGATGCAAAACGATTTCGGAAGGCAGTGTCCCCCAGAAGCTGTTACTTCCTGTTGACCGGAACCGGTCGGCCGGAAGGGTGTACTCTGCGCCGAACGGCATCAAAGAGGAATCGACATCGAAGGGGCGGGGAAGGGCAAACAGGTTTTTGAAAAACCCAATAAAGAGGCTTGCCCAGGCGGTAACCTGGATCATGACAAAACCCTTTCTGAAGTGAAACCCGTACATCAGAATGAGCAGCAGGGGGATGATCACGAAGGTATTTCCAAAATAGCTGATAGTTTTCATCAGCCATGCAAAAAACTCAGAATCTATGGATTGCAGCAAATGATTGAACTCGGTGCTGAACATATTTTCCCGTTTCAGATTATTTTTCAAAGAAACAAAAAAACCGTCAAAGGAAGGGGGGTCTGTTGGCGTATTTTTAAAAAGATTCGTAGTATTACGAACATTTTCTTTACCGTTATGAACCGCAGGAAGGACCGTTCAGCCATTTACCGTTTCGCATCGGATATCGGGGAATCCATCCGGGGCACCGAAATGGATTTCACACGGGAGCGTCTGGGACGTGCCATTCTGCTTCTTGCGGTGCCTATGATCCTGGAAATGATAATGGAATCGGTTTTTGCACTGGCTGATATATTCTTCGTATCGAAACTCGGATCGGATGCCGTGGCCACGGTGGGTATTACCGAATCGCTGATGACGGTGATTTATGCGCTGGGAGCCGGTCTGGGAGTGGGCACTACAGCACTGGTATCCCGCCGCACAGGAGAGAAAGACAGGACAGGTGTATCCACCGCTGCCACGCAGGCCATTTTCGTGGGTTTTCTGGTTTCGGTTCCCATCGCCCTGGCAGGTATATTCTTTTCGCGGGAGTTTCTTCATCTGATGGGGGCCAGCAGGGAAATTACCGAGCAGGGATACCGGTATACCTCGATAATGATCGGGGGAAACCTGGTGATTATGTGGCTTTTTATCATTAATGCCGTTTTCAGAAGCGCCGGCGATGCAGCCATTTCGCTCAGGGTTCTGTTTCTTGCCAACGGGTTGAATCTGATTCTTGACCCCCTGTTTATTTTTGGGCCTGGACCAATACCGGAATGGGGAGTTGAAGGAGCGGCCATTGCCACTACCATGGGAAGAGGGCTGGCCGTTATTTATCAGTTTTTTAAACTGTACCGGGGCAGCACCCGGGTAAAGATACGGCCAGGTGACATGAAACCGGCTCCCTCGGTAGCCATGAAGCTGATCAGGATTTCTGCCGGCGGAATCGGCCAGAATATTATTGCCACTTCCAGCTGGATTGGGCTGATCCGTATCATAGCGGAATTCGGGAGTGAGGTGCTTGCCGGTTATACCATTGCTATCCGGATCGTCCTTTTCAGCATGCTTCCTGCATGGGGACTCAGCAATGCAGCAGCCACACTTACCGGGCAAAACCTGGGAGCCCGGCAGCCCCGGAGGGCGGAACGGTCGGTGTGGCTAACCAGCAAAATCAATATGATATTCCTTGGTTTGGTAGCCCTGTTTCTTATAATCAATCCGGCGCTGCTGATCCGACTTTTTATTGACGAACAACGAGTAATTGAAGCCGGAGCGCAATGTCTGCGCATCATCAGTTACGGTTTTGTTTTCTATGCTCTGGGTATGGTCATGGTACAGGCATTCAATGGAGCGGGAGACACCTTTACTCCTACCATTCTAAACCTTATATGTTTCTGGTTCATCGAAATTCCTCTTGCCGCTTTTCTGGCCTTCACCCTGGGCATGGACCAGGACGGCGTTTACACTTCGATAGTGCTGTCGGAATCACTGATGAGTCTGCTGGCATGGATCCTGTTCAGGCGCGGAAAATGGAAGCTGAAGCATGTATAGGCCGATATGCCAGGCCGTGCCAGCTATTCATGCCGGATGGTATCGGTAATCCTGCGGCGGGAAGCCATCCAGGTTTGATATCCTACCGTAAGCAGGGCAGCCACAACGGTGATAAGCGCCGCCAGCCCCATGGTCCACCATGGGAATGATGCCCTGTACGGAAAATTCTGGAGCCAGTTTTTCATACCCAGGTATGCCAGCGGCCAGGCAAGAACAGCAGCTACGAGGAACCAGATTAAAAATTCGCGCAGAAAGATCCTGATGATCTGGCCGGGACCTGCCCCCATGGCCTTTCTGATACCCACTTCCCGGGTGCGCTGGCCGGCAAGGAAAGAAACCATCCCCAGCAGACCCACACAGGCTATGATCACACTGAGCACTGAAAATATGGTAAAAAGTTCACCCATGCGAATTTCAGACTGATGCCATTCCCGGAAGCTGTCGTCGAGGAAAAAATAACTGAAGGGCTGGCCGGCGGTCATGCGTTCCCACCTGTCAGCCACCTCCTTCAGGGTAAACTCTTTGTATTGCGGATCGATTCTGGCCACCACGTAGCGGGGGGTCATCATCCAGCGGTCGGTTATGATCAGGTTTCCGATGGGTTCATTCAAAGGGCGAAAATGAAAATCAGTTACCGCGCCAGTAACTTTCATGGTATATTTGTTCCATGATCCGGCAGGATGCAGGTACTCGCCCACCGGGTACTCAAGCCCCAGATTGTTCACGGCCGTTTCGTTCAGTATAACAGAAATGGTATCGGAATAGGAAGACGAAGCAAAAGGCTTTCCTTCGATCAGTTTCAATCCAAGTGTTTCAAACATTCCGTTATCTCCTGCCAGAAGCCTGGCCTGAATCACCTGGTCGGAAGGAGCTTGATGCTTTCTTACAATCACGGTATTCCAGCCGTCCATACCCGGCAGGGTACTCATCAACGAGGAGGACGATATCCCCGGAAGCTTTTTCAGTTCAAGGGCAAATGCTTCCATTTTGCTTTCCAGTCCGTAAGCCCGGTCAACCACCAGTACATTCTCCCGTTCAAACCCCAGCTTCTTTTCACGAATAAACTGCAGTTGCTGATATATCACCAGGGTAGAGATCACCAGCCCGATGGCCACGGAAAACTGGAAAATTACCAGCCCGGTTCTCAACCACATATGTCGGGGCCGTAGCCGGATCTTTCCCCTGAGCACGTGCAGTATCCCGGGAGAAGAATACGTAAGGGCGGAAATACCTCCGGAAAAAAGACCCATCAGAACAGTCAGGGTTACAGCCGAAGGCAGGAGCAACCAGTTCTCGAAGGCAAGCATGGTTAGGCTTTTCCCCGAGAGGCGGTTGAAAATGGGCAGCAGCAGTTCCACCAGGGTAAGTGCTATAAAGAATGCCAGCAGGCTCAGCAGAACCGATTCGGTCATTATTTGCCAGATGATCTGCCGGCGTTGGGAACCCATCACTTTTCGCACCATCATTTCCCTTGCCCGCGTGAACGAGCGGGCTGTGGAAAGACTGGTAAAGTTGACATAGGCCAGAATCAGGATAAAAGCAGCCAGCAGAGAAAAGAAACGGATGTAGCTAATATTACCCACCGGCTCGATCTGCATGGGCGCTTTTGAGTTAAGGTATATGCTACGAACCGGTTCGAGAAAAAAATGCACCGAAGTTCCAGTCAGTTCACCGCTGTTTTCCAACCCCATGCTTTTAACCAGCTGGTAACCGAAATACCGGTCGAGGAGCAGCCTGATCCTTCTTTCCAGCTCTTTCTGTTCGGTTCCGTCACGGGCCCGGATGTACGTGTAAAAATTATCAATCAGCCAGTTATTATTTTCCAGCAGGGGGAAGGTACTGCTGCTGGCCAGGAAATCGATCCTGAGATGGGTATTACCCGGTGCATCCTCCATGACACCTGTTACTGTATAATCATTTCCGTCGGCTTCATGCAACACCTTTCCCACCGGATCATCGTTACCGAAGTATTTCCGGGCGGCCGATTCGGAGATCACCATGGTGTGGGGGTCCTGAAGAATATTCTCCGGGTTGCCACGTAATAGTCTGTAGCTAAACACCTTGAAAAAATCCGGGTCGGTATAGTAATACCTGTTTTCCAGAAAACTTTTTTCCCCATAGCTCAATACTGTATTGATGCTTCTGTACAAACGGGTAGCAGCCAGTATTTCCGGAAATTCCTCCCTCAGGGTTTGTGCCAGAGGAGAAGGGGTAGTGACAACAAGAATTTCGCGCTCTCCAATCCTTCCCTCCTGCCCTACGCGATATATATTCTCTCCTTTGATAAAGAACCGGTCATAACTCATTTCATCGTACACATACAATGAAATGAACAAAACACAGGCAATCCCCACCGCCAGACCGGTCAGGTTCACCAGGGTATGGAACCTGTACCTGATCATCTGACGAAAGGCTACTTTTAAATAATTTCCTATCATGTCCCGGGCAGTTCTGCAGCTGAAATACAAGAATTATACCCCGTCGTACAACTTTCTACTATTCAGGTATATGTAAAAATTACAGCCGAAGAAAACCGTCCGTTTCCGCACAATACAGTGTCCGGATTTGTACTGTTTCCCCGGGCCGGAATTCTTTCCCGTCTTATCTGCGGTAGAAACCCCGGTACCAGTCGACAAACTGACCGATTCCTTCTTCCACAGAAGTAGAAGGCTTGTAACCGCAAACTTCATGCAGATGGGTGGTATCGGCAAAGGTTTCCGGAACATCGCCCGGCTGCAGAGGAAGGAATTCCTTCCGGGCTTCTGTTTCCAGCTTTTCTTCCAGTGTGCGGATAAAATGCATCAGGTCCACGGGCCGCGAATTTCCAATATTCAGGATTCTGAAAGGAGGCTTCCCCTGCGGGACTTTCCCCAGCAGGGCTTCCACTCCCTTTACTATATCGTCAATATAGGTAAAATCCCTTTTCATATTTCCCTGGTTATACACCTCGATGGGTCGTCCGCCGAGAATCCGTTCGGTAAAAAGAAAGGCGGCCATATCGGGCCGTCCCCAGGGTCCGTATACGGTAAAAAAGCGCAATCCGGTAGCCGGAATACCAAACAGATGACTGTATGAATAGGCCATAAGTTCATTGCTTTTCTTACTCACGGCATACAGACTGACCGGCGTATCCACCCGGTCGGCCTCTGAAAAGGGTTGTTTGGTGTTGCTTCCGTAAACACTGGAACTGCTTGCATACAGCAGGTGTTTTACGGGATAATGACGGCATGCTTCCAGTATATTTAAAAAACCGGTAATATTGCTGTCGATATATGTCTGCGGGTTTTTCAGGCTGTACCGCACACCCGCCTGGGCGGCCAGGTGTACCACCCGGTCGAAACGGTGCTCTTCAAACAGTTTGAGAATGCTTTCTCTGTCTTTCAGGTCGAGTTTTATGAACCGGTAGGCGGGGTTCCTGCTGCTCCTGGTAATCCTCCCGTATTCCAGACTGGCAGTATCAATGCCTGCTTCTTCCAGTCGGGCATGTTTTAATGCCACATCATAGTAAGCATTGATATTGTCCAGTCCGATGACCTCGAATGACTGATCCACCAGCCGGTTGGCCAGGTGAAAACCTATAAAACCGGCAGTTCCGGTGATCAGTATCTTTTCCATACCACAGATAATGAAATATTGGATTCAGAGAACGAATATACAATGAAAATAACGGAAAAAAACGGAAGGATATGAAAAAACACGGGAAATGGTCTGACACAGCGGGCAGTTATATTCTGACCCCAAGGACACAAATATCGTCTATCTGCTCATAATTCTCCATCCATTCATCCAGCTTACGGGTAATGATTTCCAGTTGTTCCTTCATAGGCAGGGAAGCATGGGCCAGCAACATACGTTTGAAGGGTTTGTACATAAATTTCTTTCCGTCGGGGCCCCCAAACTGATCGGCATATCCGTCGGTAAACAGGAACACCCGGTCGCCTTCCATGAGAGGGATTTCATGATTGGTAAACTTATCCATCCGGTCATACAGGGCAATGGGCATTTTATCGGCCGGTATTTCATACAGCACATCGCCGTTTTGATCGTTTTTCATGGGCTGTCCCTTGTATACTTCCGGAGGTGCCAGGTCTTTATTCCTGATCAGGTAAAGGGAATTGTTGGCTCCGGCAAATTCCATCATTCCGGTATCATGGTGAACGGTAATAAGAGAAAGGTCCATTCCGTCGCGTTGTTCACCTGAAGTTCCTTTCTGACTGAGGGCTGTGATCACTTCCTTGCGCAGGCGTCTCAGAATAACGGCAGGTTGTGTAATGTACTCTTTCACCACAATCTCTTTCAGCAGCGACATACCCAGCATGCTCATGAACGCTCCGGGAACACCGTGCCCCGTGCAATCGACCACAGTCAGCACGGTGGAATTTTCCAGGGTAGCCAGCCAGTAGAAATCGCCGCTCACAATATCCCGGGGACGGAACAGCAAAAAATGATCCCTGAAAAGGGTGGTGAGGCCTTCTGTTCCCGGAAGGGTTGACGACTGGATACGGCGGGCATATTCAATGCTTTTGGTGATTTCGGAATTGATTTCCCCGATCTTTTCGTTCTGGTCCGCCAGCATGTTCCGCTGGGCTTCAATTTCATCGCGCTGGGCACTGATCTCTTCATTTTTCTGCTCCAGGTCGGTATTTTTTTCTTCAATTTCCTTTTTTTGCCGGGCCAGGAGTGCATTTTTGTGACGGCTTGAAATGAGGCTTCCCAGAATCACCAGAGCTACGAGAACTACCAGCACAATGATCAGGATCATGGCTTTTCTCGTGGTGCGCTGCCTTTCCAACTCCAGCTGATCCAGCTTCTTCTGCTGCTCGAGCAGGGCAATGGCCTGCTCCTGTTCCCGCTGTTTCTGCTCTTCCTCTCTCAGCCTCAGTTCAATGATCCGGTTTTCCTGTTCCAGGATCCGGTTCTCTCTTTCCCGCTGCTCTATGGCATGCTTTTGCCTGGCCAGTTCGAACGATTGCTGCAATCTTTCCCTTTCCAGTTGTTCCAGGTCTTTTTCCCGCCGCAGCAATTCCTTTTCCTGTTCCTCTTTTTCCAGTTGCAAAGTCAGCTGCCTGATAGCCAACTCCCTGACCTCCTCCTCTTTCAGTCTCAATTTCAGCTCTTTCTCCGATTTTTCCAGTTCATAGCGCCTCCCCGCCAGTTCCTGTTCCCGTATCCTTCTTTCCAGCTCAATAGAATCCCTGATGCCCAGATACATTTCATAAAACTCCAGGGCCTGGATCGGATCGTTCCCTTCCCTGAGCACTCTGGAATAGGTAAGGTATGCCTCAGACAGTTTTTGTCTGTCATCTGCACGAACTGCCGACTCAATGGATTGTCTGCAGAAAGCTCCCGCATTGTACAGATCGCCGCTGTGATAATGGATCCGTGCCACCATATTTTCAATCCTCGATTTTTCAGCCGGCATATCCGACTCTTCCAGAAGGGCAATGGCATTGCTGAAATATTCCAGGGCTTCCTTTTGCTGGTCCATATTATGCAGGCAGGTAGCGGTATTTGTCATAAGCAGGGCCCTATCGGCCGCAGGTAATCCGGCCTTTTTGCCCAGTTCAATAGCTTCGAGATAACAATCCAGAGCTGCCCGGTAATTTCCCATGCGGGTATAATTGAAACCCATATTATTGAGAATGGGCGGCATCTGCCGTTCTTCGCCTGTAGTTTCGAACCGCAGCAACAAGGCTTCGTTGGCCGCCAGGGCTTCGGTATATTCTCCGGCGGCATTCCAGGCTTCAGCCTGTAAAACAACCGCAGGTGTGTCGTCCATTCCGGCGCGGCGGGCATGTTCGGCCATCGACCGGTAACAGCGGGCGGCTGAATCGGGCATATTCTCCTTCATAGCCGATTCTCCCAGGGCTTCCATCAGCATGGATTTCTCTTCATGATCCGCGACATCGGTCAGCTCGTAAGCTTTTCTGAGATATTCCCCCTCTTTGGCATATACCTCTTCCATGCTGTAATAACCTGCCAGTTGCAGGCACTCTGCCCTCCACCCGGCCGTATCGTTTTTTGACTCCAGGATGCCGGCCACACGAATCGAATAGGGAATAGCATCCCCCGGATGACCTTCCGTCACAGATATGTCGGCCAGCAGGTTCAATATGTTCAGTTCAGCCGGTATATGTCCCGACCGCATGGCATATTGCAATCCTTCCGTGGCACGGTCGAATGCCCTTTCAAGATCCCCCGCCCTGAAATAATACAGGGCCCGCTGATACAGGGTTTTGGCCACTACTGAGTCGGGCTTCTGATAAAGGGCGGCATCTCCGGAATCCAGGTCGGGGATTTTGTTCTGTCCGCAGAAAATTCCTGCCAGTGTGAGAGCCAGGGAGGTGAGTATGAAAAACCGGGAGTTCATGCCATCAGTTCACTAATTCAGATTATACGACAATCCGATCCGGATGCTGCGGCGGATCTGTGGATTATACACCAGATTTTCTTCCAGCAGGGTGGCATTCACACCTCCGTAGGCCTCGTCAAACAGATTGGTGACACGGATAAAGGCGCGGAGTTCGGGACTCAGGTTATACGAAGCCATCACATTCATGGCATAATATCCGTCCACATCCTTGAACAGCCGGCTGTACAATCCCTCGAAAGGGATGAGCAAACGAAGCCATTTGCTCATCCACTGGCTTTCCACATTCACATACAGGTTTTTGGCCGGATAGAAAGAAAGTTTGAGTTTCCCTTCATGCCGTGGCATCAGACGGAAATATTCCTCCACAATTTCTTCCACCTGAGGCAACCGGTCACGGCGTTCAAGCAACGACAGGCTGATCTCCCCGTCCATCCTGATCGAAGGTACGATGTTTTTGTACCGGATGGTGGTTTGACTTCCGTACACATTCGACAGCGATTCCCGGCTGTTCATCCAGATAAATACCGAATCGTTCGCGGCACGGGGAAGGGTAAACTGCGATGCCGGCCTCTTCTCAGGAATAATGTGATTGCTGATGCTGTAATAATAAAAGGTCTGGTGCAGTTCCAGCTTCTTCAGCAACCGGGTATGGATCCCCAGCTCCAGTGTATTGAATTTTTCGGGTTCCAGATGGCGGTTGGGCACCACCTTGTAATGGATCTGATCCGAAGCCACCGGAAAAGCCAGCGACTGAAAAGCAATGGAAGAAGGAGGTGATTTGTACGCCGTACCCGCCGATAACCTGAACGAAGCATGGCCCCCTGTTTTATACAAAACCGCCATCTGCGGACTGAAACGGTTGCCATACAGGGAATTTTTATCATATCGCAAACCGCCCAGAAACCGGAACCGGTTCAGCACGAAGTAATATTGAAGAAACCCTGACAGGTTGCTGTAACTGATGGGATTGAGTCCGAAAGAACCCAACAGGGTATCTCTTGATACCACCCGGGTACTGAAGGAAGAATAATCACTCCTGTCGAAGGGCGACATCAGATAATTGGTCACGGGCAGGTTCCCCGATTTCTGATAGGATAATCCCGCCACCAGTTCCAGGTTTGTTACCGGAACAACGGTAAAAGTTTGTTCGAAAAGAAAATCGTTCGAAGCAGAATACCGGTATACTTTGTCGGTGTTTTCCAGAAAGGTGACACCCTGGCTGGAATTATTGTCCATACGGTATACCAGCCCCGATAACAGGGTATGGGTGGAAAAATAATCGAAGGCTTTGGTATAGCTCAGGGTGGTCCGCTGAATGGATTCGCCCCAGTAATTTTGCGGATTGTTGTACTTGTAGAATACGGGCGACAGGCCAATGGAACTGTGGGTACGGCGGTACATGTTATCATACGAAAGGCGCACACCCCTGAATTCCATCTGTACCCCGATCATGTGCGAAGCGGCAGAAAGAGATTCCATATCGGGACGGTTGATGCTCCCTTCGTATTGCGGCCCGTACCAAACCTTTTTGAATTCCTCCGGATCCACCCCGTTTTCACTCAGCAGGGTTTCCGTAATTTCAAGAGGCTCGTATTCTTCCCCGCCGATCAGAAAGGTTTGTTTCCTCTGCTGATAATAATTCAGCGGATTATATACATTTTCCAGCCGGTACTGGATGTTCATGTCGTTGTATTCATATTTACTTCCGTAAAAGCTGTATTTGAGGATATTGTTGTTTTTCCCTCCTTTGCCGCCCAGAAAGAAATTGATATAATTGTACCCGTCGGGTCCCAGGCTGATATCGCCCCCTACCATGGTTCCTTTATCGGCTTCCCGGGTAATGATGTTGATCACACCCTCTACCGCATCGGCTCCGTACATGGCCGAAGCCGTACCGTAAATCACCTCGATCTTTTCCGCCTGCCTTACAGGCAACTGATTACCCACGGGCATACCCGATACCACAGAGGGTTTAATGGGAATTCCGTTGATCAGGATCTTGGTATACAGGTTTCCGGTCAGGCCCCTGATCTGAAAACTTTCACCCAGTTCGCCCGATCCGGGCTGGGAAGTTTTGACAGCCGGCAGGGAACTGAGCACATCCATAAGACTGGTATACTGATTGCGAATAATTTCCTCATGAGAAACAATGTATACGGTAAGGGGAAGTTCTTCCAGATTGCGCGAGATACGGCCGGTTCGCACCATTTTCAATCGAGCCGAATCAGGAAGAAATACCAGATCGTCGGCGCCCAGTGCATGCGGTTTCACCGTTACGGGAACCGTATCGGTTTGAGCCGGAACATATCCGGCCACAACCATCCAGAGCATAACAGAAAACACCCTCCTCAGCATCTGTCGAATCCTTTGATATTACTTTGTGCCCCTTCCTGCACGATATTACCGTTTTGGTTCGGCTTTCCGGCCAATGAACCGGCAGATAAAAGTAAGCATTCACCGGGAAGCCGACAAATTCCAGGATGCCAAAGCCCGAATCCCAATACAATAAGGTTTCCCGGTAAACCTTTCGCACGTCTGCACGGAGACCTCCGGAAAATTCATTCACCCCACAATTCCGCAAACAACCTTTTTGCTTCCACCCAGTTTTCACGGTTCAGGCAATACCTGATCCGCGGCGCTTCAATTTCCCCCTGTATCAACCCGGCATTTTTCAATTCTTTCAGATGCTGTGACAGGGTGGACCGGGCAATGGGCAGTACTTCCGACAAATCACCGCTGTAACAGCACGACCGGTTCGACAGGTGCTTCAGAATGTAAACCCTTACCGGGTGCCCCATGGCCCGGGCAAACCTGGCCAGCCGGGTTTGTTCCTGCGAGATCGCCGGTTCCTTGTTCTTATTCATATTTTTACCTGCTCCAACAAAAATAACAATTTAAATTTTATGGAACATCTCTTTCATCATCTGGCTTCTGCGGTTTTGTTTTTTAAGGGAAAAATCTATTTTTGTAACGTTTTACGGTGTATACTTAATTCCCCGCACACCGTGCTTACTAATTATCTGAAATGATATGACTGTAAAAAAATCATTGCTGTTGCTGGTTCTTGCCCTGGCAGGAATTCTCAGCGCCTTTCCACAGGATGTCAGGATTGAATTTGAAGAATATGACCTGCCCAACGGTCTGCATGTGATCCTGAGTCCCGACCATACCACCCCTATGGTGGCGGTAACTCTTATGTACCATGTTGGCAGCAAAAACGAAGATCCTGAAAGGACCGGTTTTGCCCATTTTTTTGAACATCTGATGTTTGAAGGAACCCGCAACATTCCCAGGGGCGAATATTCCAGGTTTGTGGAAAATGCGGGAGGAACCCTGAATGCCAGTACATCGAACGACAGGACATACTATTATGAGCTCCTTCCCTCCAATCAGCTTGCCCTGGGTCTGTGGCTGGAATCGGAAAGGATGCTTCACCTGAAAGTCGATTCAACCGGGATTGAAACCCAGCGAGGGGTGGTGAAAGAAGAAAAGAAGCAAACCATGGATAACACTCCGTACGGAACTTTCCTTTATGAAATGATGCGCCGGGCATTCACACGGTCTCCCTACCGCTGGGTGGTGATCGGATCGGTGGAACACCTGAATGCCGCTACCTACGATGAATTCCGTAAATTTTATGAAACCTATTACGTACCCAACAATGCTGTGCTGACCCTGGTGGGGGATTTTGAACCCGACAGCGCCAGAATCCTCATTGAACAATATTTCGGCAATATTCCCCGGGGCGAATACCCCATTGAAAGGCCCGATATGTCAGAGCCTCAACAAACAGAAGAGATCAGGGACACGATATACGACAATATCCAGCTTCCCGCCATTTTCCAGGGATATCATATCCCCGCCTCCGGCTCACACGATGCCTATGCTGTTGAAATGATGAACCAGTTGCTTTCATCGGGGCAGAGCTCACGGTTGTACAAATCGATCGTCGACCAAAAACAACTGGCGCTTCAAATTGCCGCCATTCCCCTTCCCTTTGAAGGGCCGGGCCTGTCAATCATTCTGGCAATACCCAATATGGGGGTAGATCCCGCTGAACTGGAACAAGCGATTGATGAAGAAATAAACCGCCTGAAAACCGAATTGATCACGGAACGCGAATATGAAAAGCTGAGGAACCAGATCGAAAACAACATGGTAAGCAGCAATGCCACCATGGCCAGCCGGGCCCATAATCTGGCGACCTATTACACCTATTACGGAAACACAGGGCTGATCAATACTGAAATCGAAAAATACATGGCCGTTTCCCGGGAAGATATCCGCAGGGTGGCACAGGAATACTTTAACCCTGAAAACAGGGTAGTATTGTATTACCTGCCCGGGAAAAAAGAAAACCAGTAAAACCCGTCAATTATTCAAACCTGAAATGAAAAAATATTCTCTCATTCTTCTTGCATTCATCCTGGCTCATAGCACAGTATTGCCCCAGGTGGCAGACAGGAGCCGTCCTCCCGAACCGGGCCCTCCACCCCGCATTCAACTGGGAACTCATGAATTTTTTACGCTGGAAAACGGCCTCCGGGTCATTGTGGTGGAAAACCACAGCCTGCCCAGGGTGTCATTCCGTATCACACTGGATATTGATCCCGTTCCGGAAGGTGAAAAAGCCGGTTATACCAGTGTGGCCGGTGAATTACTGAGAGCAGGAACCGCCCGGCACAGCAAAGAGGAACTGGACGAAAACATCGATTTTATTGGAGCCAGCCTGTCCACCTCTGCCACAGGTATTTCCGCCTCCTGCCTTTCCAGGCATACGGAAACGCTCCTCTCCCTGATGTCAGAGATACTTCTTCATCCGGTATTCCCCGAAGATGAACTGGAAAAAACACGGAAGCAGCTTCTTTCCGCCCTTCAATCCACCCGCGACGACCCCGGTACCATGGCTGAAAATGTTGCCAAAGTATTGCGTTACGGGCCTGACAATCCCTACGGTGAACTCATGACCGAAGAAACGGTCAGCCGGATCACCCGGAACGACCTGGTTCAATACTACCAGACCTATTTCAGACCCAACGCGGCATACCTGATTGTTGTGGGAGATATCGATTCAGAAAACGCCCATAAACTGGCTGAAAAATATTTCGGGAGCTGGGAACCGGGAGAGGTGCCTGAGCACAAACATGAATTTCCCCCTGCTCCAGGAACCAACCGGGTGGCTTTCGTTGACAAAGCCGGAGCCGTACAATCGGTCATACAGGTAACTTATCCGGTAAAACTGTCTCCGGGCCACCCCGATGCCATTCCGGCCGCCGTTGCCAACAGCATACTGGGCGGGGGGGTTTTCTCCGGCAGGCTGATGCAGAACCTTCGTGAAACCCATGCCTACACCTACGGCGCCCGTTCCACCCTCAACACTGATAAACTGATGGGATACTTTTCCGCCAGCACCTCGGTAAGGAATTCGGTAACCGACAGCGCCCTCGTGGAAATACTGAAGGAAATGGAAAGAATGCGTACCGAACCAGTGGATGACGGGCATTTGCAACTGGTGAAAAATGTCATGAGCGGAAGCTTTGCCCGTTCGCTGGAAGACCCGCAGACCGTTGCCCGGTTTGCCCTGAATACCCGGCTGTACAACCTTCCGGAAAACTATTACAGCACCTATCTGGAAAAACTGGAAGCTGTAACACCTGAACAGGTACAGGAAATGTCACGTAAATATATCCTGCCGCACAACGCTTACCTGGTGGTAGCGGGAAACCGCGGTGAAGTGGCCGGAAAACTTGAAAAACTGGCAGGAAACGGAATGGTAGAGTTTTACGATGCCTTCGGAAAGCCCGCAGAAGCATCCGGTGAACTCCCGGAAGGCCTCACAGCATGGGATGTAATCGACCGGTACGTTGAGGCAGTGGGTGGAGCCGAAAGGCTGGACCAGATAAAAAACCTCACCATTCACATGTCGGCCGAGGTGCAGGGTATGACCATCGAAGCGGTAAGCTATCAGAAAGCCCCCAACCTGTACGCCATGTCAATGAGTATGAACGGCGCCCCCCTGATGAAACAGGTTTTCGACGGGAAGCGGGGAGCAGTGGTGGCCATGCAGCAGGTACAGGAACTGCAGGGAGACGCCCTGGCACAAATGAAAGCTCAGGCTGTGATGAACCCCGAACTCCGTTACCATGAACTGGGCTATACGGCAGAACTTACCGGTATGGAAAAAGTGAACGGAAAAGAGACCTACACGGTAAAGATAACCAACCCCCTGGGACTCGAAACCATAGATTATTTCTCGGTGGAAACCGGATACCGGCTTCGGAGGGTGACCATCGTGGGCGAAAATTCACAGGTAAACGACTACGGTAACTACCGGGAAGTAAACGGAGTGGTGTATCCTTTTGAAATGACCACCAGCCTGGGGCAGCAAACCCTGGTCATGAAAGTACAGGAAGTTGATAACCGGTCGGAAATCGACCAGGGGGTATTTGCCATTGACTGATGCAGGAAAACAAACTTTGTCTTCACACTCCATTCACTGTCACATCGGCTGACACCGACATGTATGGCAGAATCAGGCTGAGCGCCCTGCTGAACTTTCTGATCCAGTCGGCCATCCAGTCGGCCGACAACCTGGGTTTCGGATTCGGCCATCTGAAAAAGCAGCAGTTATTCTGGGTGCTCAGCCGCATGAACCTGGAGATGATCCGGCCTCTGACCTGGTACGAAACGGTGGAGGTGGAAACCTGGCCGAAAGATGTTGAAAAGATACTCTATATCAGAGATTTCCTGATTCGTGACCGGAACGGGAAGATCGTGGCCCGGGCCACCTCGGGCTGGCTGGCCATTGACACCGAAACCAAACGCCCCGGGCTGTACCGGGGATTCGAAGCCGAATCCCTCACCCGGCTGAAAAACAAGCATGCACTGGAAGAGTTTCCTCAGAAGATGCCCCCTGTGGAAAAAGGAGAAGAATTCCATATACAGCCGGCTTATTTTGATATGGACCTGAACCGGCATGTCACTTCCACCCGGTATATCGACTGGATGATGGACACCTTTCCGGTAGATTTTCACCGCGATCACTACCCCATTCTTCTGAAAGTCAATTACCTCAAAGAAACCAGACCGGGCATGGAAATGGTGATGCTGCGCACCCGCTACGAAAAAGATGCCTATGGATTCCAGGGCAACCATCTGCCCGGCATGTCACCTTCGGTTAGGGGACAACTGGTGTTCGCTGAAAACAGGTATTCACCCGGCGATCAGTTCTCTCACTGATAGAAAGAGTAAATGGAATTTTGGTGTGGCTTTTTGAATGCTTGGCCGGGTTCATTATTTTTATGCAAAAAAAAAATCAATGAACCATCATGTAAAAGGCCGGATCGCAGCTTTTCTTGCGGGACTTTCCGCATTACTTACCCTGTATGCCTCCCTCAGAGGGATACTGAATCAGAAGCTGTATACCGATGTGGCAGAAGCCGGCACCATTTCATCCTTCCTTGTTACAGGTTCACTGGCCCAGGATATCATTCTGGTGCCCACCGCCCTGCTCTTGCTGGTCCTGACCATCCGTTTCCTCGGAAAGCCGTCGCTGAAAATTCTGATCCTGAACCTGGGCCTGATCAGTTTTATTTTTTACGGTTACGGCCTGTATGTGATCCAGGGTCAGTACACCGACCTGTATGTTATGTACCTCGCCATATTCGGGCTCTCACTGTATACCATGATATACGGGCTCCTGGCAGTTCGCTGGGATGAAGCTTCCTCCACCTCCCTGACCAAACCCCTCAGGGCATCCCTGGCCGCTTTTCTTCTGCTCATCCCGCTGGTTCTGATACCGGTATGGCTAACGCTGATCTTCCCCGATATCCTTGCTCATACCCCTTCCGATACCTATGCCGTATTCATACTCGACCTGTGCATTGTTTTTCCCGCCCTGGTCATCATTGCCTGGTTGCTGTTCGCCAACCGGCCGGCAGGAAACATTCTCGGAGGTGTAGCCATTATCAAGGCATTTACCATATGCCTGTCAGTGGCCTTCGGTGAATGGTTCCAGGGTTTTGCCGGCAACCTGCCCCTCAATACGGGCATGTTAGCCATTTTTCTGCCCCTCACACTCGTCAGCCTGGCCCTGGTGATATGGTATTTCAGCCAGTTGAAGATCACTCCCTGATACCAGGAAAATGTTTTACACATAAGTAAGAATATATCAACAAACCTGACCGTTTATTAGTCATTTTTATCTATTTTCGTTTCTTTAATAATCATAACCCCGCCATGAAAAATTATTTACTAATTACCGGCATGTTCCTGTTGCTGGCCGGTCTGACAGAACAACATGCCCTTTCCCAGGGTGTATTACGCAAACTCAGGGAAAAAGCCCAGGATGAGATTATCAAAAAAGCGCTGGGTGAAGAAGAAGGTGAAACCCCTCCTGCTCAGGATCCTTCCCGACCGGGAATGAGCAATACCCAGGGAGGAGGCCTTAGTACGGAGATTCCCGACGTGGACGAGAACATCAGGCTGGCACAAACGGCTTACGGTTCAAAGAACTACCGGGATGCTCGCTACTCTGCCAGGCAGGCTCTGCTGGGTGTGGAGATGACCATGGGTCACCGGGTGCTGGAAAACCTTCCGCAAAGTATTAGCGGTCTTCAGGCTGTTACCGAAGAAGACCAGGTGGCCAGTACCGGAGTTACCCTCACAGGACTGATCATTGAAAGGGTTTACCGGAGCAACGATCAGGAACTTCGCATCACCCTAGGTAATAACTCGGTCCTGCTTTCGGCAACCGGTATGTACCTGGCCTCGGGGAATGTTACCACCACCGAAGAAGGGCAGAAAATCATTCAGTTCCAGGGACACCGGGCAGTTATCGAATATGACGATCATACGGGTTATACCCTCAGTGTTCCGTTCGGCCAGTCGTCTATCATGGTGGTGAACGGTGTGAACTTTGCCAGTGAGGAAGCCATGATGAATGCTGCAGGAAAATTCGATATCAATAACATGAAAAAACAACTGGGAGAACAATGAAAACCTTAACCTGTATTTTCAGCTTCGTGCTGCTGTCGGCTGCATCCTTCACTGGAAAAGCTCAGGATGTTCCGGCAAAACTAAACGAAGCGCTGGCGGCCTGGGAGGCAGGTCAGCTTGAAAACGCGCGTTATGCGCTGGAAGAAGCCCTAAACGGTATCAATCACACCATCGGCAAAGAAATACTCGATCTGCTGCCAACATCCATGGGAGATATGGCCATGGTGGCGGAAGAAGATGACGCTACAGGCACATCTATGGGAATAGCCGGATTATTTGTTCAAAGGAATTACCGGAACGGGGAGAAAAATGCCTCGGTGGAGATTGTAAGCGACTCCCCCCTGCTATCAGGTATCAATACCATTCTTTCCATGCCGGTGATCATGCAGAACGATCCCAACCAGAAACGAATCAGGCTGGGCAATTACAAGGCCCTTATGACCAGAACCACCGACGATACCGGAAAAGTAAGCTGGGATATTCAAATGCCCTTCGGTTCGTCTCTGCTTACCTTCCGGTGCTCAGGCATTGAGGATGAAGCCACCGTAACCGGCCTGGCCAATACCCTTCAGGTGGAAAAGATCGTGGCTGCCGCACAGTAGGAAAAGAGCCGGGTACAGGAAGTCAGGCAGTACGCTAATTATTCGTATCTTGGCAGGCAAAAGCATGTGGGCATGATTCCTGAAATTCCTCTTCTGAAACACACCCGTTCAGGCTTGTTTTTCCTGATCGCCGGACCCTGCGTGATTGAAAGCCGCGATCTGGTATTTCGCGTGGCTGAAACCATGACGGCGATGACCGATAAAATGTCTGTGCCATACATATTCAAAGCTTCCTACAAAAAGGCAAACCGGTCGCGTCCCGATTCTTTCACAGGCATTGGCGATGATAAAGGATTGGAGATACTCAGCGAGGTAAGACAGCGGTTCAACATTCCGGTATTGACCGATGTACATTCGGTGGAGGAAGCCCGGCGGGCTGCCAAATATGTCGACGTGATCCAGATACCTGCCTTCCTGTGCAGGCAGACCGAACTGTTGCAGGCAGCCGCCGGAACGGGAAAACCAGTCAATATCAAGAAGGGTCAGTTCCTGTCGCCCCATGCCATGGAGTTTGCAGTACGGAAAGTATCCTCCTGCGGCAATAACCGAATAATGATCACCGAACGGGGAACAACCTTCGGCTACCAGGATCTGGTGGTGGATTTCAGGGGCATCCCTGTGATGCAGGCATTCGGGTATCCGGTGGTACTGGATGTGACCCATTCCCTGCAGCAACCCAACCAGCCATCGGGGGTAACCGGCGGGCAACCGGCCCTCATTGCCACCCTGGCCAGGGCAGGCATTGCGGCCGGAGTAGACGGGCTCTTCATGGAAACGCACCCCGAACCGTCCAGAGCCCTTTCCGACGGAGCCAATATGCTGCCCCTCCACAGTATGGCCGATGTACTCGACAAACTTATCACGATTCACCGGGCCGTGCATTCTGCCTGAACCGGATGCTGTGCCATGAATTTTCTCATTTCCGAAAATATTTCTGCCTTCAGGGAAGTAAGCCATAAATATTTTTTTACTTTTATCTGTCATAAAACCGTTTCATAAATAAACTCCTTATTCCATGAAAAAAATTTCCACCATTGTGCTAGTTATGCTATGCACATTACTGTTCACCGGTTTGCAGGCACAAACCCTTGAGCAGATACTGAACCGGCATTTTGAAGCCGTCAACCAGAAAAAAACACTGGAAGTTCAAACAACCGTAATGAAAGCGCGTGTGCTGCAAATGGGCATGGAAATGCCCATGGTTATCAAAATGAAAAAGCCCAATAAGATCAGGATGGAGATGGATATCCAGGGGCAGCAGATGATTACAGCCTATGACGGCAGCAGAGGCTGGATGATGGCTCCTTTTGCCGGTCCCGGTATTCAGGATCTGCCCAGCGAACAGTTGTCCAGTCTGAAAGACCAGGCAAATTTCGAGGGAGAACTGTGGAAGTATGCCGAAAAAGGGCATGCCGCCGAATTGCTGGGAAAACAGGATGTTGACGGAAAATCTGCGTACGCCGTCAAACTCACAAAGAAAAACGGCGATGTGGTTACCTATTACCTGGATGCCGATAATTACCTTCTGATGAAAGAGGTTACCCAAACCCTCATGAACGGTAGTCCGGTGGAAGGAACACAGGTCTATACCAATTACAAAACGGTGAGCGGAATTCCCGTGGCCATGAATGTAGAAAGCAGCTCCATGGGTCAGAGTGCCCTGTTGGTCATTGATGAAGTGGAATTCGACGTGGCGCTCAACGACGAAATTTTCGCCCGGCCTGTTAAATAAAAAAAGCAGCAGACCTGTAAGCCGGGTTCTGTACCCGCACCTGTTCTGAGACAGAGGCGGTACGGGTTCCTGTCATTTATCTGGGCCCGGCGTTACCGCCGGGCTCAAGCGACCTACCCCCCGGCATCGGGCGGGCCACCCTCAAGCGCCGGTATACATGGTCTTACAACCCCCGGGGTGGACAGCTTCTGCTGTCACCAGCAGAACTGGTGGGCTCTTACCCCACCTTCTCACCTTTACCTGCCTGTTATCAGGGAAAACCCTGAGATACACAAACAGGAAGTTATTTTCTTCTCCACTTCCATGCCCTCACGGGCATCTTCCCTTTCGGAAGCGGGGCGCCCTGTGTTGCCCGGACTTTCCTCAGCCCGCAATAAACGGGCCGCGACAGGACGGTCTGCTGCCTTTACAAAGATACGGATTATTTGCTGAAACATTCGGTGTTCAGTGCCGCGTGTGCCCGGGAAAAACCACCAGGGTAGCGCCGTAACCGTATTCTTTGAACGAGGCATCCTGGTAACGTAAGCGGGGATACTGCCGGTCAATGATCCGCCGGATCTCATATTTGAGTTTCCCGTCACCCACTCCGTGAATAAATACTATTTTCTTCACCCCGTTTCTGATCCCTCCCTCCAGAGCGGTAATGAAACGGTTCTTATGAATCTCCAAAGCTTCTGCAGGTTCCAGGCCTTCCGGTTGATCCACAATGGCTTCCAGGTGCAGATCCACCTCTTCGACAGGAGACCCGGGCCGGTCCTCCTTTTTTTTTATACTGCCCTTCACCGCTTCCATACTGTTTTCCTTCCGGGCTGTCTTTTGCCGTTCTTCCTGCCACTGTTCCAGGAGCATGCCCTTCCAGCCGGCGGCTTTTTCCGCCGGTTTCAGTTCCGCAAACCAGGCAGGTTCCTCAAAATATTCGTTTTTCCTGAACATCAGTTCCACGGCTGCCTTCCGGCTACCCCTCTCCCATCTGCCTTCCATCGAAGGATAATCGGGTGTAGGGGCACCGGGATGAAATACCAGTACCCGGGCACTGACTTCTTCCGTTTTTTCAAATTCCGTGGCCGGGCATTTCAGCAACCGTACCTTGGTGCCCGGTCCGAGCTCGCCGGCCCGCAACAGGCGATAACCTCCGTATTCACGGGAACGGACCAGATACAGCAGGTGCAGCTCGCCATCGTTGACCAGATAAAGAACATAACGGGCTTTCTGCCTGTCGGCTACCCAGGCCAGAAGAACCTTCGGCGGAAAAGCATCTGAAGGAACGGCTTCCCCCGTTTCCTTCAGAGGATGAATATCCATATCCTTTTCTATCACCTTCCCTTTTTCTTTTCTTTCCGGCTGCCCCGGCCTGTCCGTTTCTTTTCCCGGCAGGGAACCGGCCTCCGCCTTTTCTTCCCTTTCTTCCTTCCATTCATCCGGACCCCGCCCCGATACGGCAATCAGTTCTTTCACAAGCACGGGCACTTCGAAACCATCATCCCGGAGAATGAGGGCGGTATTCTGATCGGGGAAATCCAGGATCACTCCCGTACCCACATCATTCAAAAATTTTACCCTGTCGCCTTTCCTGAATTTCATGTCTTTCTGTTTACTGGTTACCCGCAAAATTAGCTAATTTTGGGCAATGAATGCTATTCAATCGCCATACGGCCTGCCACCCGCCATACAAAAGAAAATCCCTGCTGTTCAACCGGAGGAATATGAATATGTACTTCCCCCGGAGAAGATCGCCCGTTACCCGCTGGAAGAACGTGACCGGAGTAAGCTGCTGGTATACCAGAAGGGAGAGATACGGAATGCCCGGTTCAGAGACCTTACCAACTATCTGCCCGGTGGCTGCATGCTGGTAAGAAACGACACCCGTGTGATCAGGGCCAGGCTGCTGTTCCAAAAACCTACCGGAGCGCGTATTGAAGTGTTCCTGCTCGATCCCGTCGACCCGCCCGATTATCAGCAGGTATTTTCCTGTACCGGCTCCTGCCGATGGAAATGCATCGTGGGCAATGCCAGGAAATGGAAAGAAAAGGAGCTGACCCTGGAAATTCCCATGCAGCAGGATACCTGCACACTCAGGGCGGAAAAGGAAACCGGGGCGGAAGGGACATTTCATGTGCGTTTCAGGTGGACAAGAGGATACAGCTTCGGTGAAGTGCTCGACCGGGCCGGGGTCATCCCCATCCCTCCCTACCTGCAGCGGGAAACGGAAGACATTGACGCAGAAAGATACCAGACCATTTATTCTCGCATCCCGGGATCGGTAGCGGCTCCAACGGCAGGGCTGCACTTTACGGAATCTGTAGATACATCGGTAAGAGAAAAAAAGATCCCCGTGATAAGCCTCACCCTGCATGTGGGAGCGGGCACTTTCAAACCCATCAAAGGAAAGGACCTGAGGTCGCATGCCATGCATACCGAACACTTTTCACTGACAAAACCTGCCCTGGAAAAACTTTACCGGCACACGGGCACCACCGTAGCGGTAGGGACCACCTCGGTAAGGACCCTGGAGAGCCTTTACTGGATAGGGAACAGCCTGGCAGAAAAAAAGGAACCGGAATATCCCTTTCATCTGGAACAATGGGATGCTTATAACGCCGCCCCGAAGGTTTCGGCAAAGCAGGCCCTAAAGAACCTGTTGGGCTGGCTCGACAGGCACGGACTCGAAAGGCTCGAAGGTTCCACACGCATCATGATCGTTCCGGGTTATCCTTTTCGGGTAGTGAACGGTCTGATCACCAATTTCCACATGCCCAGGAGTTCTCTTATCCTGCTGGTAGCCGCCTTCACGGGAAATGACTGGAGAAAGATCTACCAGCATGCTCTGAAAGAAGGGTATCGTTTTCTGAGTTACGGCGACAGTTCCCTTTTATTGCCCTGAGGGGGGTTGTCTTTACCGGAAGAACGGTGCGACCGGGATTTGAGCAGGGCTCTTAGATCGGGAATGCATCGCCCACACCCGGCCCCCGCCCCCGTAAACATAATGAGTTGTGCCAGCGATTGCGGTTCCCTCTCGCGCATGACCCGGATGATTTCATCCTCGGGAATTTCCTGGCAATGGCATACGATCCGCGGCATGGTATTTCCTGTTCGGTTTTCACTGCCCGGCCAGTTTTCTCACCAGCCCTGCAAATTCGGTAATATCTTCCTCGCGGGTGTCCCAGGAGGTCATCCACCGGACTTCAGATTTTTTTTCATCCCACTCGTAAAAGAAAAATTCCTTCTGCAACGGGGGAATCCATTCCGGAGGAACCATGGCAAAAACCCCGTTCGACTGCACTTTCTGTGTAAGGCTCACCCCGGGAATATCTTTCACGGCTTCGGCCAGTTTCCGGGCCATACGGTTGGCATGCAGGGCATTCTTTTTCCAGAGTCCGTTACTCAACAGGGCGTCGAACTGAACGGCAATGAACCGCATTTTTGAGGCCAGCTGCATTCCCTGTTTCCTGATAAACTGAAATTCCCTTGCCAGCAGAGGATTGAAAAAAAGAACAGCTTCCCCGTACATCATGCCATTCTTGGTCCCCCCGAACGATAGGATATCCACTCCCGCATCCCGTGTGGTTCCCCTGAGCGGAACATCCAGGTATGCGGCAGCATTGGCTATTCTGGCACCGTCCATATGCAGAACCATTTGATGTGCATGTGCAAAATCGGCCAGGGCCCTGATCTCTTCCGGCGTGTATACCGTTCCCATTTCCGTGGCCTGAGTTATCGAAATAACCCGTGGCTGGGAATGGTGTTCGAACCCAATGCCATACACATGCCCGGCCACACCCTCCGGGGTAAGTTTTCCGTCAGGGGTTTCCACCGGCAACAACTTACAGCCCGTAAACTTTTCCGGAGCTCCGCATTCGTCCTCCTGGATATGGGCCGTTTCCGCACAGATCACCGAATGATAGGAACGGGTGGCGGCTGCCAGCCCCAGCACATTAGCGCCGGTACCCAGAAAAACAAAAAATACTTCGGTATCCTTCCCGAATTCCTCCCTGATCTTTTCCACTGCCTTCCTGGTATACGGATCATCCCCGTAACCGGGCACATGTCCGTGATTGGCCTCTGTCATGGCGGCCAGGATATCGGGATGCACTCCGGCGTTATTGTCACTGGCAAATCCTCGTTTGTTCTCCTTCTTCATAACCTGTAAATAGCTGAATTTCATGTTTTTTCAGAATAATTCATCGTATTTGGTCCACAGCATATCGCCCAGTTCCCAGGCCTTTTCCACCACTTTATCTCCCCATTCCATGGTATAGCCCGTAAGGAACTCGATGGTTTTTCTGGGATTGCGCGCTCTGTACATCTCCAGGGCAACCCGTTCCACCTCTTCCTGGTTTTCGAAAAGCTCTTTTTGCCAGGGATCCCACACGGCATCCACCTCTTTGTGCATGTCGCCCCACCGCTGGGCTGCCAGAGTACCCAGCCTGTTGAAAGCCCACCAGGCCGATTCACGGGTATATCCGTTGATCCGGCCCGGAGTTTTGTACGGTCGGGGCAAATCGGTTACACACCCGTATACCGGGATATAAATGGAACTGGCCACGTTGTCCTGAGCCAGCCACACCACTCCTCCTATCTCATCGGGCAGCCAGTTGCGGCACTGAATAATGGTGGCATACATCGTGTACCAGCGGGCTATGGTCCTTTCCCCCCTCCAGCCCCAGCCGCCATTGATGCGGAAAAGCCGGTTCATGTCATATGGCATGTGCGGATTGGCCAGCGGGGAAATGACCGACCGGCCCTCCTCGTCAGTCACGGTAAGGGTTTTTCTCATGTCGAATTCCGTTCCCTGGTAATAATCTTTGAAAATACTGACAAGTTTTTCAAGAGTTACCGGTTCATCGGGTTTAACGGAGAAAGGATAATTTTCGGCATTGGGGTCGAGCTGAAGGGAGGGGGCCAGCAGGTCGAACACTCTCCATTCACGTCTCCGGGCAGCCAGGGAAGTGCGGCTTTCAGGGGCATATGCATAACAAAAACGAAAAGGGCCGTTCTCTTCACTCCACCAGCCATTTTCCCTGGCCACCTCAAAAATGTTTTCGGAAGCCATGAAATGATCGGGATCATCCAGGTTGATTTCCTTGATGGTACTGGCATTGGCATTGACCGATACATGCTCGTCGGGAACCCGCTGCGCCACCCACACGGCGCCCACTTTGCCTTTCCCGGGGCCCACGATCTCCAGATGCCACACTTCATTTTTATCGGCAATGGTCAGAGCTTCCCCGGCATCGTTCCAACCATACCTGGCCAGCAGCTCACCGGCAGTACGAATGGCTTCCCGGGCGGTGGTGCACCGTTCCACCAGCAACTGACATAAACGCTGGCAGTCGATCAACCCGGCATCCGACTGCAATTCTTCCCTGCCTCCGAAAGTGGATTCCCCGATCCCGAGCTGATGTTCGTTCATACAGGGATAGGCTGTATTGACGTAGGCATAGGTATGGGAAACCTGAGGGATAACCCCGATGGAATCATGCCGATAGGTAGGCATGGCATGGCTGTCGTCGGCTGACCTTTTCCGCATAACGACATACGACCCCGGCCGGTAATCCATGGCAGGGACAATATCCATCCATGACCGCGTTCGATGGCTGTCGTCAGTGTGTGAGGTAATCACCGAGCCATCGGCTGTGGCCAGCCTGCCGGCGGTAATGGAAGTGCATCCGTCAGGGAAGCCGCCTTCCCAGTCGGGTTTCTCCCGGTTCTGCCCGGAAAGCGGCAGAAACATGATGTAAAACAGAAACGTTAAAAAGGTTATTGTTTTCATTTTATGTTTATTTTTTATTAATTTAGCACAAGATTGAATTCCTAAAAGTATAAAATCAGAGAGAATTAATCGTCTCCATCCCGCGAATTATTCCGGTTAATCCCTGTCGATTTCCGGTTTTTTTTATCCATTCATACGAATCTGAATCATGCGGGAGAGGTACGGAACAGTTTTTTTTGAATAATAAAAATGCAAGAATATGGACAAGCGTCTTGAGATGAAAAAACGGCTGGTTGAGAAATGCCTGGCTGAACAGGTAAAGATCGAGGAGCACAATAAGGCGCTGATGAAGGAAGCTCAGGAAACAGCCAACGAATACGAGCATGCCATGGACATGACCGATACCTACCGCACACAAATGCTCGAAAAAAGGGACATGTTTGCCCGTCAGCTGGCTAAAATTATTGAGGAAAGGAAAGTACTTGAGCGGATTGATACGCATAAAGCGAAATCCTGTGCGGAATTCGGTTCGGTAGTGATCACCGACCAGAACCGGCTTTTCGTATCAATAGGCCTGGGAAAGGTATGCCTTGACGGGGACGAATTCTTTGCCATTTCCCCTATGGTCCCCCTTTTTAAAGCCATGGAAGGGAAAAAGAAAGGAGAAACCTTTACTTTCAACGGAAAATCATTCCGGATCGTGGATGTTTTCTGAAACCGTCACCACCTGCAGCAAACGCAACTTTTTAACCGACATGTGATTCACAACCATTGCGGCAATCAGCGCCAGGATTGCAATGGCAAAGGTCCATGTAAAGCCTATAGTTTCATAAAACCATACCCCTGCCAGAGGAGCAAACAGAGCCCGCACCCCCGTAAGCGAAGCATGAACGGCCTGGTAATCGCCCGCTTCCTCCGCCCGGCTGAAATAGGCTGATCCGATATGCCACAACAGGGTATTCATGGCAATGAACAGGCCATTGAAGATCACACTCAGGAAAAGGAAAAAATACCATTGAATGCCCAGAATATCAGCTTTCCAGGGGAGGTATTCGGTAAGACCGGTAAAGAATATGTAAAGAGCCATCATCAAAAATGACCATACAGCAAAACGGCGGGGATCGGTTTTCCCGATCAAACGCCCGAATACCGGAATGAATACGATGGCGAGTATATTGAATACATTTTTATAAAAAGCCACACCGGAATAGGAAAGGTGAAGCTCTCGTTCATAAAATATCGTGATCACAGCAAACGTACTCATATAGGCAAATCCATACAAAATAAAGCTGATCTCGTAGTCGCGGAAGGGTTTGTTCCTTTTCAGAATGTCCCATTGGGTCCTCAGTGAATCGCCCATAGCATAAAACAAACCCTTCCGTTTTCTCTTTGCCGGAACAGCATGGAAAGGGATGGCTGCCAGCATGAATATGGAAAACATGCTGAGTGCACCCGCTATGGGATATATCATCCGGAAAGCAAAAGGATCCCGGTCAAGCACCAGCCCGAAACCGAAGGTGGCCAGCAGCATCAGCAGTTTGGAAGAAGAAGTGGAAAAGGAATACAAGGCACCGAAATGCTGATGCCTGTAATTGCTTTTCAAAATGAGATTAATGGTGGGAAAAAGCACCGGGTTTGCCATGTAGTAAACTAGAAATAAGAGAAGGAATATCCAGTGATGCCTGCCGGTTACCCCCTCTGCTTCTGCCGGGAACAGTATCATGAAAAACAAAGGCAACCGGGTAATGACGGCCGTCCACCGGAGCATTTTACGCTTGTTGCCCGTCCTTCTCAGAAATTCATTGAAGAATAACAGAAAAATCAGTACCACTACCGAAAACTGAAAAAGCATGCCCACCTGGTAACTGCTGCCCCGGAGACTTTTCAGAAATACATACTCGTTCAGGATAAACAGCCCAAGAATAAAACCGTCCAGGCTGGCATATACGAAGTGCAGCCGGAAGGTACGCCTCTCCAGATCATTCAGTTCCGGATAAAGTCTTTTCAGCATGCCGTGATCCGTGTCAGGGTTCAGAGAGCATCCAGCGCTCTCCCGATATTCCTTTCCAGTTCCTCACAGGGTTCTGTCCCGACCGACAGGCGGATCAGGCCTGGCATAGGATATTTATCACCCCATACAGGCTCCACGGGCAGCAGGGTGCTGTCGGCATCTCCCAGGGAAGGGATCAGCGGAACAGTGTTTTGCAGGGCATGGATAAAACGGTCCCGCCGATTTTTCTTTTCACCGGCATTTTTCCCTGCCAGATCAAAGGTGATCATCCCTCCGTATCCCCTGCCCCCGAACAAACGATTGGCCAGGGCATGGTCCGGATGATGCTCCAGTCCGGGATAGATGGTAGCTTCCACGGCCGGATGGTCATCGAGAAAATGTGCCAGCCTTTCCGCATTCTCCACATGTTTCTGTATTCTCAGGGGAAAGGTTCGGAGCTGGGTTCCCAGGCGGTAGGCATCGTCGGGACTGATCATATGTCCCACGTATTTCCTGTATTCCACGGCCTTCTTTAACAGGTTTTCCAGATTCCCGCAAATGACACCCGCGGTCACATCACCATGACCCGACAGGTATTTGGTGGCGCTGTGAATCACCAGGTCGGCTCCTGCCTGCAGGGGTTTGAACAGATACGGAGTAGCGAAGGTATTATCCACTACCACCCTGGCGCCCATTTCATGGGCTATGTCAATTATGGCCGGCACATCGGTAACCATCAGCATGGGGTTGGTCACCACTTCAAGGAATACCAGGCTCGCCTGGGTTTCCTCCATCCGGCGGCGGAAATACGACGGATCGTACCGGTTGTTTTCGGGAAAAAGGCGTTCGGCCCTGATTCCCCGGCGTTTGATCAGCACTTCATCAACAAAAGTATTGGTGCCGCCGTATATTTCACTGAAAAATAACCAGGGTTTATCCGAGCCGGCTTCCTGGAAAATCGACAGGGCGGTATCGATAGCCGACATTCCGCTCTGCATCAGTAGGGCCCATTCGCTCTGCTCAATATTCATCAATTGCTCTTCCACCGCCACCACGGTGGGATTCCGGTACCGGGAATAAATATAGTAGCCGGGTTTTCGTTCCTGTTCCTGTTCGTCGCGGAATGCGCTGGCGGTAACCGTTGCATCATCTAGACGGAATCCCGAATCCCGGTAAACGGGAGTCTTCAAGGGTTTCAGATGTTGTTTTTTTTCCATGATCCTACCGTGTTATATTTCTGCCATGCCTGCAATATCCTTTTAATATCTATTTTCCCTTTCTCCATGTTTTCAGGGGGTTCAAACCCAGCCGGGTTTTTGTGCGGCCCATGGGAAAAGCCCCTTCCCTGACGTAGCGGATGTCTTCCACAGAATAGAAGGCACGGGGATTGAAATGGTTGATCACCTCGATCACCTTCGGCATATCCGCCCGTTTGATGATTGTATAGATCACATTCACCTGTTCCTTCGATCCCCGGGCATCTACCGAGGTGGTTCCGTAGCCTCTTTCATGCAGGGAAGCGATCAGCCGGCTTGCATCGCGCTGGGTGATCACCCGCACCAGAAGCATTCCCATGGCCAGTCTTTCCTCGAGCAGCATCCCCAGGTAATTGCCTGCGGCAAAACCTGCCGCATAGGCCACATAGTTGATCCAGTTATCGAGGTTTTGCATGATACGGCTGATGGCCAGAATCCAGATCAGCACCTCGAAAAACCCCAGAATGGGAGCCAGTGTCCGGTTTCCTTTGGAAACCATAATGATCCGGATGGTACCAATAGAAACGTCGGCTATTCTGGCCATGAAGATCAGAAGAGGCATCACAACCAGATCAAAGATATCGGCATTCGTCATGACAAATGGTTTTGCGGTTTATCCGGTGCAAAATTAAACTTCCCGGGCGAGAAAACCGTTCCGTTCCTCAATTTTTCAACGGAAAAACCGGGTTTCAGGCCTGTAACCCGGTTTTTTCCTGCAGTTCCCTCCAATTCACCGCTCTTCCACCGTATGCATATCCGGTTATTCCCATGGACCCTGGGCTGTGCTTCAAACTACGTAGATATCTACGTAGGTAACTACGTAGATATCTACGTAGTTACCTATATAGATTTATTTCTATATTCCGACAGGATATTCATACCTTTATTGGCGGGCATCCGTTTTTCTTTTACCAGGCCAAAAAAAGCCTGTCATTTCCGACAGGCCTTCCTTAACAAACTAACCAACCTAACCATGAATCAAAGAAAAATGATTATTTGATTATTATTTCCCAATGATCCATTTCACAATTTTTTCATCATCGGGTCGCACACGCGGGGGAACCACATCCAACAAATTCCCGTTCTCATCGATCAGGTACTTCTGGAAATTCCACTGTACTTCCGAATCCATTTTCCCGTTTTTTTCTTTGCTGGTAAGCCACTGGTACAGCGGGTGCATGTCTTTTCCCTTTACCGAGATCTTGGCCATCATGGGAAAAGTTACCCCGTAATTTTTTTTGCAGAATTCAATAATTTCCCCGTTACTTCGGGGTTCCTGGTTTAAGAAATTATTCGCCGGGAAGCCGATAACAACAAATCCCTTGTCGCCATATTGCCTGTAGAGCGCTTCCAGTTGTTCAAACTGCGGGGTTAACCCGCACTTTGAAGCCGTATTGACCACAAGAACCTTTTTCCCCCTGAGTTCTGAAAGTACCAGGTCACGTCCGTCAATGGTGGTTACCGTAAATGAATAAAAGTTCATATTTTTCTGTGCCTGAATGGTTAATGCACCGATAAGAAGGGTACATACAATCCATAATCTTTTCATGACCGTATTTTTCACATCAACAAACCGGAAAGAAAAATGTTCACAGGGCAAGAGGGGAAAGGCCGCAGAAGGGTTATTTATTTTTGCGAACATCCCGAACATTCAGATACACAGAACATATCAAGGCCAGAAAATATCCGGTGGTAGTCAGTGTATCCACCCAGAACATATCAGGGTCCCAGCCCGTGAGCCGGTGAACCAGATACTTCAGATAGGAGTTGGGAAGACCGGTTTCACCCATTTTTTCCAGGATCCTGAAATGCCAGTCGGTCAGCGGGCAGTATCCCATTCCGTAAAATATTCCCAGAAGGAACCACGAACCCCCCGTCAGCAAAAGGGTCAGCAGATTCCATTTCCTCAGTTTTTTCCAGATCCATCCCGTAAGGTTGAACAGGGTGATTCCCGTGTGAAAGATCAGGAAAAAAAGATCGGCTGTTTTCAGAAGAAATTCCTGCATAAATCTGGTTTCATTCAGTGTGATGTTCCCTTTGGGGGAGGTATGGCAGTTTTTATTTTCCCGGCCGCCTCGACCCGGCGCCTTTTATGCCGGCTCCGGCAACCGAGATCAAACAGGCATAGAGCAACCAGGCGGTCAGGAGCAGAATGATACATGAAATGACGGTAAGAAGCAGGTTATTTGCCCCGATAAAACGGATCAGGTTTTCGAACATAGCCCACAGGGTAAAGATCAGCACCAGTACCATTGGAACGAAAGCCACCCAGATATTCCATTTTTTCCTGAAAAGATACACTGTCACCACTCCCAGGGCCAGGGCAGCCAGCAACTGGTTTAGCGAACCGAACAAAGGCCACAGCTTCATGGCCCCCTGTGCCGCCTCATCGGCAAAAGTCATCAGGGCGGCCGCCAGTACCACGAGAAAAGTCGCCACGTACCGGTTGTTTATGGGTTTGATCACTTTACCCTGACGGTTTCTGAAGATCTCCTGCAGGGAAAGCCTCTGGATGCGGGTAGCACTGTCGAGGGTGGTATTGGCAAAGCTCACGATAAAAACGGCGATAACTGTCTGCCCCACATTGACCGGGATACCCAGCGAATGAAAGAGATTGGCCGCTCCGGTGATGAATGCCCCGAGCTTGGCCCCCAGGCCTTCGGCCGAAGCCCAGGAGGAATAGTGATGATCAAAGGCTTCGCGGCCGGTATACAGTATCCCCTCCTGTTCCATTCCCATCCCCAGGCCGGCAGCTACGGCCATAAGCACCAGCACGGCAAGGAAACTTTCCCAGATCATTCCCCCGTAGCCTACAAAAAGGGTGTCTTTTTCCCGGTCAACCTGTTTTACCGTGGTGCCTGAACTGGCCAGGGAATGGAAACCCGATATGGCTCCGCAGGCAATGGTGATGAACAGAATGGGCATCAGGGCAGGCACGTCCGACCCCGGAGCCCAGGCAGAAGGATTGACAGCCGGAGCCGAAACGGGAGGATGCGCAATGGCCAATCCCAGAAACATAAGCCCCATGGCAATAATCAGCTGATGGGCATTGATGTAATCACGTGGCTGCAGGAGCTTCTGTACCGGAACCGTCGAGGCAAAATATACATATACAAACAGGATAAGGCACCAGGTATTGACCGGAGACCCCGCCAGGGGAAATATTTTCACCGGAAGGTAGGCTCCGGCAATAATAGTCAGATACAGGAGAAAAACGGCCATCAGGGAATACAGCAGGTCATTCTTTCCCGAGCGGATTTTCCATCCCAGCCATACGGCAATGGGGATCTGCAGCCATACGGGAATCACCGACTCGGGATACATACCGAACAGCACCCCTTCGATCATGACAAAAACCGAAAGCACGATAAACAGGAGGAACTGCATCATGAACTGGAAAGCATAACGGGCTGAGGGGCTGATCAGGTCGCCCGTCAGCTCGCCCAGCGATTTCCCCTGATGGCGGGCCGAGATCACCAGGGTGGAAAAATCATGCACGGCTCCCATAAAAATGGAACCTGCAAATACCCAGATAAACGCCGGCAGCCATCCCCAGATAATACCGATGGCCGGTCCGACAATAGGTCCCAGCCCGGCTATGGTGGTAAAATGATGTCCGAAAAGTATGTGCTTTCTGGCAGGAACAAAATCCACGCCGTCATGCAATTCATGGGAAGGCATGGGGGTGGTATCTGCCAGCCGGAATATTTTACTTCCCAGCCATTTCCCGTAAGTATGATACGCCACAATGTATCCGGCCAGCGCCAGAACTACGAGTAAAAAGCTGTTCATAAGAACCTGCTTTTAATCCAGCGGGGCATCGGCATTCACTTCCATATCGAGGGAAAGGTTTTCTCCTTCCCCTTCCACCCATACCTCATAGGTGAATTTTCCCTTTCCCAGATACACTTCATAGGTATATGAAACCGGGGTAAAGGTATAGGGTGTACCGTCAATTTCCAGGGTGATCAGGGCTTCACGGTATGCTTTTTCAAACCGTTTGTATTCCGTGGCCTGGCCGGGACCGACGGTTCCGTAATCATTTTCGCCGTGCCCCGTATCCACATGAACGTTATCAAAAACATACGCACTGAGGTTTTTGACCCGGATATCGGTCGGGCCCTCGGCCTTGTCCCATTTGGTACAGCCGGAAAACAGCATGGCGCTGACCAGGAGTGCCGCTGCAACAATACCCTGTTTTTTCATGGTTTCCGTTTTTATATCACTCTGATGGCCTCACCGGGGATCCATCCCTTGTTCCCGTCGCTGATCCTGATCTCATGCCATTCCCCCATCTTGTCTTCCACCGTTACACGGGTACCTTCATGTAAGATAAAAAGGTCGGTCCCGCTTTCATCGGGGGTGCTTTTCACGGTGACGGAAGGCTGGTAGATCACCGCCCTCCGTTTTACGTATATCAGCCCGTAATGTTCGCGGGCAAAGACCAGGGAAAATACGGAAAAAAGCAACATCACCACCGCAACCCGCAAACTCCACCGCCTGATACCCCGCCTGTGAAAATATAAATATACAGAAAAAAACAGGAATGCAAGGACAAAGGTTCCCAGGCTGATCCAACCCCACACGGCCGGAGGCAGTGCCCTGACCACCGCAAAATACCAGCGTGAAAAAAACGGCCGGGGCAGCTCTTCAATATTGTCTTTCACATAACTGTCGGCCAGTTCCAGGTTGAACAGAATATCCTGGTCACGGGGACTGAGCAGTTTTGCCCGCTCATAATACAAAATTGCATCGGCCAGGCGGTGGTTCCTGAAATACGCGTTTCCCAGGTTATAATACACCCCGGCGGCCACATACCCGCTGTCGATGATCTGCGTGTATTTCTCAATTGCCGTGGCATAATCGCCCTCACTGTAGGCCCTGTTGGCTTCTTCCAGCCAATCGCGGGGTCCCGAACCACGGACCCCGGAAATAATGCATGCCAGCAGCAGAATGGCTATAATTCGTTTCATGGGTTCCTCATTTCAGGTTTTGCTCCAGTGCGGTGATCAGTTTCATGGCTTTGCGGTACACCTGGCCGGGATCATCCAGAGCGGTTTTACCGGCGTATCGGGCCTGTTCGCAATGGTCGATGGTATCAAGATATTCACCGGCCAGCTCACCGGGAATTTCATGTAGGGCAAGCGCCGCCAGGGCATTATCCCGGTTCAGTTCTGCCAGCGGGATGGAAAGCTTATCGCTGAGATACCCCCAGCAGGCTCTGGATACTTCTTCATAGAACCGGTCGAGCTGTTGTTTTTTAAGAGCATCTGCCGCCAGCTTCAGGCGTTTCCTGGCTTGCCGGCTGGCTCTACGGTTCCGCATCAGCTCGGTGTTCCTCATCATTTCCGTCCTTCTTTTTCTCAGCAGCAACACCGCCATAAACACCAGTATTACCAGCGGATATGTGAGGTAAAACCAAACCTGGCCGACCGGATTTTTCGTATCCTGCCTGAGGGGAATATCCCCCGTTTTGATAAATCGGATGTCCTTCCCGATAAACCGGATATCTTCCTTCCCGAAACCGGTTACCACCGTGCCTTCCTCGCCCGGTTCGCGTGGCACAACTTTCAGGTTGAACGCGGGCGATTCCCATGTAACATACTGCTCCTTTTCCGGATCGAAATAGCTCACTTCAACAGGAGGTATTCTGTACGCTCCGGGTGATCTGGGCACCATAAGGTATTCAAAACTTTTCGTCCCCTTCGATCCCGAAACAGTATGGTTGATATCCATGGTCACTCGCGGGTCGTAAGTTTCAAAATCGGGCGGCAGGTTCACCGCCGGGGGTGACATAAGTTTCAGATTACCCGTTCCCGTAACCTTCAGAGTAAAGGTAACAGCTTCATCAGCCACCACCTCTTCCCTGTCAACCGAAGCATCCAGTGTATACCGGCCAACCAGCCCCTCAAACGATGCGGGAGCCTCATCGGGAAGGGGTTTTACACGAATTTGCAAGGGATCGCTGCTGACCGTTCGCGTCACAGTCCGGAACGAGTCGAAGAAATCATCGAAAATACTGCCTGTTCCCCTGCTAACCCGCTGCCTGACATGGCATTCCAGTTCCATGGGGTTGATAGTAAGGGTTCCGCTGCGTTGCGGGATCAGCACTATCTGCCTCAAAACCAGGGTTCCGTATACCTTTCCATTGACTACTTCCCTCTGAAGATAATTTTGATCGGGTAGTTCGATATCCTGCTGCAGAAAACCCGAAAAAGATGGAAACTTCCGGTCGCCGATACCTGACAGATCCAGGCGGGTAAACAGCTTGACGGTAGCTATCAGGTGCTCACCCTGGTACACTTCCTTCCGGTCGGTTATTACCTGCACGAACAGGTCTTCGTCCTTTACCCCGCTTATTTCGGGGGTTGCTGAAGGAGCAGGGGTGGCCGGGGCGGAAGGAGCCGATCCCTTCACCACTTCCACAGTAATCTCTTCCGTTTCGTAAGATTTTCCCTCGACCTCGACGCGGGCTTTCCCGATGGTAAATGTTCCTTCTTCCACTGCCTGAAGCACAAAATTATAGCTGTAAGAAACGGTACGGGTCATCTGTCCGTTGATGATCTGTACCGAGGTACTGGTTGACATATTGGGACCCGACAGGATGGCAAAATGCTCAAAGGATGGAGCTTCGAAATTTTCCCCCTCGGCATTTACCGAAAAGGACACCCGAAACCGTTCTCCCGTTTCCACTACCCGGGGGCTGGCAGAAGCACGGAACTCCACCTCCTGGGCAAATCCTGCCAGGGGCCAGATGCCCGCTATCAGGAGCATACCGGCCAGCATGCCTATCCTGTTGCATCTGTTAAATAATTCCTGCATTACCATTCTTTTTCAACTTTGACGCGTGCCGCTCTTGCCTCGGCCTTCTTCACCTTTTCCTGGATTTCTTTTTCATCGGCGGCCAGTGCTTCCAGCAGGCGCCTGGCATCCGCTTCCGTTATCCGCTGAGGAACCTGCCGGGGTTGCTGTCTTTCCTGCTCCGGTTCACTTTCCTGTGGCTGTTCCTGCGGCTGTTGCTCCGGGTCCTGCTGCTGTCCCTGTTGTTGTTGTTGTTGTTGCTGCTGATCCTGTTGCTGCCGGTCCTGTGGCTGATCTTCTCCCCCCTGCCGGTTTTGCTGCTGCTGTTGCTGTTCCCTGAGCATACGCTGGGCAACCGACAGGTTGTACTTGGTTTCCATATCTTCCGGATGATTCCTCAAAGCTTCCTTATAGGCTTCGATGCTTTCCCTGATCTGCCCGTTTTTCAGCATGGAATTCCCCAGGTTATGATAAAACCTCGCCCGGTCGTCCGGCGAAAGGCCTTCTTCCGGCACACGGCTGAAATAATTGCCTGCATTCTCATATTTTTCCTGTTTATACAGGGCACTCCCCAGGTTGAATTCAGCCTGGTACATTTCGTTGTTTTCTTCCAGGGCTTTTCTGTAAAGAATTTCCGATTCACTAAAATTACCATTTTTAAATTCCCTGTTACCTTCCCGGATGTATTTCCTTTCCGTCTGGCTCCATCCGGAAAGGGTTCCGGCCAGAAGAAAACAACACATTATGAACCGGTTTTTTATCATGGTTTCAGGTTTCTTCATCAAATAAACGGATTTTCGATAACCACCTGTTTTTTCTTTCCAGGATCACAAAATCGAGCAGCAGCAGGAAAAGGGACAATCCTGCCAGGTACTGGAACCGCTCTTCGTACTCTGAAAATTTACGCATTTCCATTTCGGTCTGTTCCATATTCCGGATCTCCTCCATCAGCACATCCAGTCCAACCCGGATATTGTTCGCCCGCACATATTTTCCCTTTCCTGCAGCAGCCACTCGCGATAGCAGGGCTTCATCAAGCTTGCTGATCACCACATTCCCTTCCCGGTCTTTCCGGTAGGTTTTTACCTGAGCCCCGGGATCCATGGGAATGGGGGCTCCTCTTTCCAGGCCCATGCCCAGGGTATGCACCACAATGTTTTTTTCCGCCGCCTTTTCCGCTGCTCCCAGGGCATCGCCTTCATGGTTTTCCCCGTCGGTAATGATGATGATGGCTTTCCCGGCATCGCTTACCGGACTGAATGATTTCAGGGCCAGATCGATGGCCGGACCGATGGCAGTTCCCTGACGGGGAACCATTTCGGGCCCCACTCCGGAAAGGAACATTTTCACTGCCAGGTAATCATCGGTAATGGGTACCTGAATATAGGCATCGCCGGCAAAAACGATCAGTCCCACTTTATCGTCTTCCAGCTGGTCAACCAGCCTGGAAATGGCCTGTTTTGCCCTTTCCAGGCGACTGGGTTCGATATCCTGTGCCAGCATGCTGTTTGAAACATCCAGAGCGATGATGATCTCCACCCCTTTCCGTTTCACCTCTTCCAGTTTCGACCCGAACTGGGGACGTGCCAGGGCAAAAACGCCCGATATCCACGCCAGCAGCACCAGAAAAAATTTCCAGGCCGGGCGTGACAATGATCTTTCCGGCATGAGCCCTTCTACCAGGTGGGGGTCGCCGTATTTTTTCACCTTCTTTTGCTGTGACCAGCGGCTCAGCCAGAAAACCACCAGCAAAACCGGGACTCCCAGCAATGCATACAACACCTCGGGCTGCTGAAACCGGAATATACCCTGTTCCACCATCACGGAAAGTTTTTAAATACGGTTAAACCCAGCAACAATTCGAGCATGACCAGCAGGACTGCCGCAGCGGCAAATCCCATGTATTCTTCCTGCCTGCGACGATATTCTGTTACGCTGATCTTCGATTTCTCCAGCTGATCAATTTCCCGGTATATGTCTCTCAGCTTTTCTTTGTCTGTTGCCCGGTAAAAGGCGCCTTCTGTCATCGAGGCAATTTCCTGCAATACTTCCTCGTCGATTTCCACCTCCATATTGCGGAAAATCATTCCTCCCGGCGTCTGTACCGGGTATGGCGCCGTACCCCGGCTTCCCACCCCGATGGTATACACCCGTATACCGAAGGTGGATGCAATCTCGGCCGCCGTCAGAGGATCAATCTCTCCCACATTGTTCACCCCGTCGGTCAGCAGGATGATCACTTTCGACCGGGCCTCGCTGTCTTTCAATCGGTTGATGGCAGTGGCCAGTCCCATTCCGATGGCTGTGCCGTCTTCGAGTACGCCGCTTCTGGCAGCATTCAGCAGGTTGATCACAGTAGCATGATCGGTGGTAAGGGGGCACTGGGTAAAACTTTCACCGCTGAATATGACCAGGCCAATGCGGTCGTACGGCCTTCCCGATACGAACTCAACGCCAACTTCCTTTGCCGCCTCCAGCCGGTCGGGGGAAAAATCCCTGGCCAGCATGGAACTCGAAACATCCAGCGCCATAACGATATCGATTCCTTCGGTGGAAACATCCTCCCACCGGTCGGTTGATTGCGGACGGGCCAGAACCACTGTCAGAAGGGCCACGGACAGCATCCGGAAAACAAACAGAATGTGCCTGCCCCACACCCTCCACGAGGGTTTCTTCTCCCTGAAAGGCGACGTGGCTGTCACCAGAAGGCTGGCATGTGATTTCCTCTTCTTCCACACATACCAAAGGATCATGGGCAGAAGCAGCCACAATAACCACAGCCAGCCGGGTTGTGCAAAGTACTGGTGTAAATTCATCGCATCACCTCCTTTCCCTCTCCGGAAGCCGGCAGGGCAGCTTTGCCGCCGGTTTCCCCGGTTTCCAGGCCGTGAACGTTTTCGTCTTCCTCATGTACATCCACGGCAATGGTTTCCTGAACGAAACGTATGGCACGGGCAAAAACCATCCTGTTTTCATCGGGTTCGGGAATTACCCGGGCAAATTTCACCAGGTCGGCCAGGACCAGTATTTCACGCAGATCTTCACTGTTTCTCTGCGAAATACCTGAACGGGTATCCAGTGCATCCATAATCTCACCGGTGGTTTGTTCCAGTGCCGGAATACCGTATCTGCATTCCAGGTAATTCCGGAGTATTTCCGTAAGCCGGGTATGGTATTCCTTCACCTTACCCTGCTGCCACAACCGGTCTTTCTCCAAAGCTTTCAGTTCTCTGATGGCAATGATATGAGCCGCTTCGGGCGGAATAACCTCCTGCTCCTCCCCTGTTTCCCTCTTCTTTCTTCTGCGCAGGAATTGCAGAACCAGGAACCCCAGCAATACCAGAATGATTCCTGCACCGATATACGGAAGCAGCTCCCGCAGCGTGAGCGGTACACCGTAGGGCGATTTGATATCGTAAAGAACCACGCTGCTGTCAGGCGGAAGGGTTTTAACTTCGAGCGGGAGCGACCGGGTAAACAGGGTATCAGTACGCGAAGTGTGCATCACCACAACCGGCTGCGAAGGAATAAAATGAAAACCGCTGTCAAATGAGGTGATCAGATACCGGCTCCGGTAATGCATCGCATCATGGTCCAGACGCTGGCTGTCGGAGGGGAATATTTCCAGCACCTCCACCCCCCGGGTAAGGGAATCGTTCAAAGCGGGAAATACCACCCGGCTGTTGGCGGGCACCCAGGCTTCCACATGGTAACGAATCTGGTCGCCTATCAGAATGCAGGTTGTATCCAGACGGGCCCTGACACGGGGAATATCCTGCCTGTTTTCCTGAGGAAAGGCCAACCCATGAAGAAAGGCCGGCAATAAAAGCAGGCCTGTCAGCCAGAAACTGTGTGGCCGTTTATACCTCATGCTCTCTCCCGTTTTTTGAACAACTGAATAAGGGGCGGCACATAATCCTCATCGGTACGAATGGCTATGTGGTCCACTCCGCATCTTACCAGGATATCGTTAATTTCTTTCTGTTTCTTCAGGTACCATTGATAATAGAATTCTCTTACCGACCGTTTGGAGGTATCCACCCACATCTGTTCGCCGGTTTCCGCATCGCGCATCTGCACCAGCCCCACATCGGGAAGCTCGGTTTCCCGGTGATCGTATACCCGGATTGCCACCATATCGTGCTTGTTTCCGGAAATTTGCAGGGGACTCTCGAAATCATGATCCATAAAATCGGAAATAACAAATGCCGTACACCGCTTTTTGATGGCGTTGGTAAGAAAGCGCAGCGGTTCGGTAAGGTCGGTACGCCGGCTTTCCGGCCTGAAATCGATCAGCTCCCTGATCACCCGGAGGATATGCTGTCTGCCCTTTTTAGGCGGAATGAACTTTTCCACCCGGTCGGTGAAAAAGATCACGCCGATCTTGTCGTTGTTCTGTATGGCCGAAAACGACAAAACGGCTGCAATTTCGGTAACCATGTCGCGTTTCAGCATATGACGGGTACCGAAATCCCTTGATCCGCTCACATCGATCAGCAGCATCACGGTAAGCTCCCTCTCCTCTTCATAAACCTTTATGTAGGGATGATTGAACCGGGCGGTCACGTTCCAGTCGATATTCCGCAGGTCATCACCGTAATGATATTCCCGTACCTCACTGAACATCATTCCCCGCCCCTTGAAGGCGCTATGGTACTGTCCGGCAAATACCTGCCGGCTCAGACCGCGTGTCTTGATCTCAATCTTCCTGACCTTTTTCAGCAGTTCACTCGTTTCCACACCGTTGCTTCCTTTATGGTTCCCTTTCTTTCATGGTAACGGTAAAAAACCATTCCCCTCTGAGCATTTCCACCTCCAGGTTTCCGTTATCCTGGCGGCCGGCCCACCGGTCAGTACCGGCTTCCGTAAACCGTTCATTCAGCCACTCAAGCGTCTGGTCGAGGTACGTATAATCGTGCATCATTCTGATCACCCGGCACCGGTTGTTCTCATCCAGAAAAAACAGCCAGGTACGGCTATCGCGCACATCCACAAACTTCAGGTACCTGAAGCGGTCGTTCCTCACCTGATCCTGCCACAGAAACTCGGGATGCTCCTTTTTCATAAGGGGCACAAGCTCGGAACCTTCTATTCCGAGGTAATCCTGGGCCCATAGCCCGGAGGCACAGAGGATCAGCATGCCGGTAAGGAACAGATATTTCATGTTGATGTTTTTTAGGGCACTTCCACCTGATTCAGAATACCGGTAATGATTTCCTCGGCCGTAACATTCTCTGCCTCGGCTTCATAGGTGAGTCCGATGCGGTGCCTTAGCACGTCATGACATACAGCCCGCACGTCCTCGGGGATCACATACCCCCTGTGCCTTATAAAAGCGTATGCCTTTGAAGCCATAGCCAGGTAGATACTTGCCCTGGGTGAACCGCCGTATTGAATCAGCGGCATATATTTTTCCAGTCCCTGCTCCGCCGGATTACGGGTAGCAAAAACAATATCGAGAATATATTTTTCGATTTTCTCATCCAGGTAAACCTCCTTTACCACCTTCCTTGCCCGCATGATCTGATCGGGTTTCATTACGGTGGACGGAGCAGGAAATTCCATGGCCAGGTTTTCCCGCATGATCAGGCGTTCCTCTTCCTTTCCCGGATACCCGATCACCACTTTCAGCATGAACCGGTCAACCTGGGCTTCAGGTAGCGGATAGGTTCCTTCCTGTTCAATAGGGTTCTGGGTAGCCATCACCATAAAAGGCTGTTCCAGCGGGTAGGTATGCGACCCGATGGTTACCTGCCTTTCCTGCATGGCTTCCAGCAGGGCGCTCTGCACCTTTGCCGGTGAGCGGTTGATCTCATCGGCCAGAATGAAATGGGCAAAAATGGGCCCTTTTTTCACCTGAAACTCTTCCGCTTTCTGGCTGTAGATCATAGTACCGATCAGGTCGGCCGGTAAAAGATCGGGAGTAAACTGGATGCGGCTGAACCGGGCATCGATGGTTCTGGCCAGGGTGTTGATGGCCAGGGTTTTTGCCAGCCCGGGCACGCCTTCCAGCAGGATGTGCCCGTCGGAAAGCAGACCGATCAACAAGCTGTCGAGCAGGTGTTTCTGCCCCACAATCACTTTCTTCATCTCCTGCCGGATCATGTCTACAAAAGAGCTTTCCTGTTCTATCCGTTCATTGATTTCCCTGATATCTGCAGTTTTTTCCATCATAATGGGTTGACTTGTGGTGAAAAGATATGGTTTTACAGTCACTTTCCAAATAACATACCAATCCCGGTTCTTCAATCCCGGTTTTTCCGGGTACCGCAAATTTGAGGATTATTGCCGGATTGTCAAGTTAAAATATGTTAAACCCTGCCCGACCGGACTGACAGATTTACAGAATGGATGAAAATGCGGCAGATCGGCTGCCGCACCTGCATTTTGATTATCTTTGGACTGTATGCCGTTGTTTCGTTATTTCATACAACTTTCCTTTCTCGGAACCCGTTACCACGGGTGGCAGATCCAGCCGAATGCCGTCACGGTACAGTCTGTTCTGGATAATAACCTCTCGGCCCTGCTGGGAGAAGAAATCCGGGTTACCGGAGCCGGCCGTACCGACACGGGAGTGCACGCCCGCTTTTTTATGGCACATTTCGATACCAGCCATGCCCGGTTGCACCGGAAAGAGAAAATGGTGTACAGCCTGAATGGAATGCTCCCCGGCGATATCGCCGTGCAAAAGATCATTCCGGTAAAACCTGATGCACATGCCCGTTTTCATGCCGCATCCCGCACGTATGAATATCTCCTTTCCAGGGAAAAAGATCCCTTTCTCACAGGGCTGGCCCATTTCTATTACGGCACACTCGACCTCAGGGCTATGCGGGAGGCTACCCGGTGGCTGACAGGGGAACACAATTTCAAAGCGTTCAGCCGGAGCCATACCCAGGTGAAAACCTACATCTGCAGGGTGACGGAAGCAGAATGGCTGGAACATGACCACCGCCTGATTTTCAGAATTACTGCCGACCGGTTCTTGCGGAATATGGTCAGAGCCATTGTGGGAACCATGATCGAAACGGGGAAAGGCAGGATTTTATCCAATGAATGGCAAAGGATCATGGATTCAGAAGACAGAAGCCTGGCAGGTGCATCTGCACCGGCCCATGGTTTGTATCTTACCAGGATCGAATATCCACCGGAGATTTATCTTTGATAATATACTGATTATGAATCTGGTATAGTTTTTTTCTTTTTCCCACGCAACCATTTGAGGTTTCATCTCATCTACCCATTGTATTGTTTTTTGAAAAAACAGCCTCCCAGGCACAATTAATATATATGTCATCCGCCCTGCGGATAAAAAAAAGACCGGCAAAAGCCGGTTTTTTTTATACCAGATCACAGGCTTCGGGCGGCATCCAGTGCCTGTCTTTTCCTTCCCATTTCACATTACAGCCAATGGGGTTGGTAATATGTACCCGGGGTTCCCGCCCCGAGACAAGATCTTCCAGCACCCCATCCAGGTCGTTCACCTGCATACGCGAGGGGTCCCGGGGATTGTCAATACCCCTTCCCGTATAAACCAGTTTCCTTTCCAGGTCGAACACAAAAAAGTGAGGCGTTCGGAGGGCGCCGTACTTCCGGGCTGCCTCCTGCGTTTCATCACGCAAATATACCCATGGGAAACGGTACTCTTCCATCCTCCGCACCATGTGGTCGAAATCATCTTCAGGATAGGTGTTGGCGCTGTTCGAATTGATACCAACAAATTTCACACCCCTGCCGGCATATTTACCGGCAGTTTGGCGGGTTATCTCATCCGAACCCAGCACATAGGGACAGTGGTTACAGGTAAAGAATATGACCAGCCATGGAAATTCCTTAAAATCGCCTAAAGAATAGGTTTTTCCATCGGTAGCGGGCAATCGGAAATCCGGGGCCTGTTCACCCGGTTGCAGTGTAAAAGCCATGATGCATCATAAATGGTTATACAGGTTCAACAACCGTTGCCACAGAAATGTTCATGAAGGTTATTGATGGGGAAGAGCCGGTGAGTTGTGAAGCCGCAGACAATTCCGGACATAACTTACCATTATTTTTCACCGAAAGGCATCTGTGTGCTTCACCTGCATTAATTCCCGCTGATGAGCTGTTGCAGGTTATCCAGTACCAGCAACAGTTCGTTCTCTATCTTCTTTCGTGTCCAGAACAAAACAGCTTTTCCCGTCCAGCCCCGTGCCGACAGATGCGCCACAACGTCCATACGGCATCCGCCAGGCATGGGAACAAGTTCAATACGGGTAGATATCTGCATGGTTTTGAATTCATAGGTTGCCGCCAGGATTTCCGGCCGGTCCATGACCTCTAAATGCTGTATCAGGCCTATTTCCCGCCCGTTCCGTTCCAGGATGAGGCGGTTGATACTTCCCGGGGCAGCCAGTTCTCCCGCCACCGGCTGGATACCCTTATACCCGGGTATCCACTGATGAAAGCTGAACGGATTCATCATCATATTGAAAACTTTATCAGGGGGCTGATGCAGGTTGATCTCCCGGTGTATGGAATACTGCCGGTAAAACTGACCCGGAAGCACGTATAACAGGACCGACAGGAAAAGGGCGGGCAATGCATAACGGATTATTTTCATGGATGCGAAATTGGATGTATTCACATAAAAGTAACAACATATTTATGGTTTTTACGGAACTGACCGGGAAACGTTATTCCACAGCTTCCATGATTCCTCTGCCTGTATTTTCAGCATTTCCAGTCCATTCACCACCACAGCGCCCTGTTCCGCTCCCTTTTGCATAAACCTGGTAACTTCCGGATTGTATATCAGATCGAACAGTAAATGGTCATTTCCCAGAGCATGGTATGGAATGGGCGGGCATCGGCCGGTATCAGGTGCCATGCCCAGGGGGGTGGTTTGAACGATCAGCCGGTGGCTGCGAATGATCTCCTCATTCAGATCCCCATAACCGGTTTCCTGCTCATTCACCGGGGTGCGGGAAACAAACAGGAAAGGGATATGCATCTTCTCGAGTACCCGTGCCACGGCCCGTGAGGCTCCGCCGGTACCCAGGATCAGGGCTTTTCGGTGAACGGGCTTCAGGTACGGCTCCAGTGCCTTTCTGAAGCCCGTCACATCGGTATTGTGACCACGGGTTCTGCGGTCGGGCAGGAAACACACCACATTCACAGCCCCCACGGCTTCGGCTTCCGGATCCAGTTCGTCGAGAAAGGGAATCACCGATTCCTTGTAGGGAATGGTAACATTCAGCCCGGCCAGATCGGGTACCGCCGCCAGCAGGTGCGGGAAATCATGGATATCGGCCAGGGGAAAATTGCGGTACCGCACGCCACAGATCTTCTCCCTTTTGAATTTTTCATTGAAATACGCTTCGGAAAAACTGTGGGTGAGCGGGTTCCCTATCAAACCGTAAGTTTTCATGCCGGTTGGTTTTTATCCCGTGCCAGGTATTCGATCCCGACCATACTGACTATCCCGGCCAGCATTACCAGCAGGGTGATGACCAGGCCGGCGCTGAATTCATCCGGGATCATCCAATGCCAGCCCTGAATGATCGGTTCCCCGTTTCCATGGAACACCGGGTTACCCAGTGCATCGGTCTTGTAAACAGCCTCTTTCCATGGCCAGATGGTAACAAGCGATCCCAGGATAAAACCGCTGAGCAAAGCAATGGTCTGGTCCCTGAACTTTTTATATATCCATGAAAGCAACCTTGAAAACAGCAACAGGGCAACAACAGCCCCTGCAACGACAGGGATCAGGATATCGAGGCGGAATTCATTCACCGCATGGATCATCACCAGCTCGTATTCCCCCAACAGCACCAGCACATACGAACCGCTCAGGCCGGGAAGGATCATACTGCACATGGCCACCATGCCTGAAATGAAGAGATAGATGAAACTCTGGTTTTCCGTGGCAGGAGAAAGGAATGATATGAGCAGAGCCAGGGTGGCTCCCGAAAGGAAGAACAGGATCACCGGCAGGCGCCACCGGTGAACGGTGGCGCTCACATAATATACGGAAGCCAGGATCAGTCCGAAAAAATACGCCCATACCTGCACCGGATAGGTTTCGAACAGAAAGCCCAGCAGGCGGGCCAGGGATATGATGCTGGCCCCTATTCCCAGGAACACCGCCAGCAGGAAATCGAGATGCACATACCGGGAAAACTCGCGGAATTTTCCGCGGAAGATCAATCCCACAGCCCTGGCGTCAAATGACTTGATGCTTGTGATCAGCTCTTCGAAAATCCCGGTGATCAGGGCAATGGTTCCGCCCGATACGCCCGGAATGACATTGGCAGCGCCCATGCCCGCCCCTTTCATGAACAGGGAAAAATAATGTTTCATATCCTCACGGTTTTCCCGGCCGGATGATTCCGTTCGCCGGTGCAATATACAAAGAAACGGGGAATCAGTTTGGCTTGTATTTCAGCATCAGCTGCTTCACTTCATCCATTTCGGAAGCGCCGGGACAATAATGGAATACTTCGGGAAAGGCCTGATAGTCCCTGGAAAGTCCGATTTCAAAAAGTGACAGGCCGGGATCCAGCTTATGCTGGCAAAGGTACAGGCCTGCCAGCCGGAATATGATGTGTGCGTCGTCGTAATTATACTCGTACGCTTCCTGAAGTGTTTGTGTGGCAAGTTCGGTATCACCGTCCCTGAAAATCCGCTCGGCCAGATTCATCCAGGCATCGGTATCATAGGGATCAAGTTCGGTGGTTTTCCGGTAGGCTTCGCGGGCATCCTCAAAAAATTCCAGTTTTTCATTCACTTCGGCCAGGTAGAACCAGAACTCGGGATTGGAATCTTCGAGTTTGATGGCCTTTTTCAGGTAAAAAAGGCTTTCATAAAATTTGTCCTGCAACATATATACTATACCTATCCCGCACCAGGCGTCGGGGTAATACGGATCGATCTTGAGGGCTTTGCGGTAGTTTTTCAGGGCTTCGTCGTACTGGCCCGTTTTTTCGAAACATTCGGCCAGGTAACAGTAGGCCGATTCATTATCATCTTCCAGATTCATGTATTCGCGGTACACTTCAATGGCAGCAAAATAATCGCCACTGTTGGCCAGGCTGTTGCCCTTGTTGAAAAAAGCGGCGGCGTACCGGTCGTTGATAGCAATGGCATAGTCATAAGCCACCACCGCCTTATCGAACTTTTCCATGCGGTTGTATACCATTCCCAGGTTATACCAGGCTGATTCCGAGAAGGGTTCTGCATCGAGGTACTGTTCGTAAAAGGATGCGCTTTCCTCGAGCTGGTCGATCCGTTCATAAGCCGAAGCCAGATCATACAGAAGGGCAGTATTTTCCGGTTCCCTTTCCCAGGCCTGCCTGAGGTATTTCACAGAAAGCATGTAGTGCCCAAAGTGATCGAGGGAGAGATAGATCTGATAGAGAAGTTCCCCTTTATCGGCGCCCGGGAGGGCCAGGGCATAGTCGAACTGACTGATGGCCTCTTCCAGGCGGTTCATCAGGATCAGGGCATTCCCTTTCAGGAGGTAGATATCATGGTTCGCCGGTTCCAGCTTTTCCAGTTCGTTCAGTACCTGCATGCAGCGGGAGGCCTGGCCTTTCTGGAAATACACCTGTGCTTTTTTCAGGAGGATGGCAGTGGATCCGGGGTGCTGGTGTGAAGCGAGCTTCACGGCCTCCATGGCATTTTTGAAATTGCTTTTATCGAGATAGTGGTCGATAATATCTTCGAACTCGTGCACATCGAAGAAGTACCGTTCATGACGCCGGAGCATTCTTTCGAATTTCCGCAATACTTCGCCCGATTCTTCCTCATCAAAAAAAGCTTCCTGACCCTGGTTCATATTTCCTCCAAAATCTCCAGCAAAAGTAAGCAAATATTTTTGAAGTTGCACCTGCCCCGGGTTCGACTGAAAGTCGCGCCCGGGGTAAACGTTTCAATCCACGCGCCCGCGAGGGGCGCGACTGTTGTTAATTTGAGGTTAATTTCCGCCATAGAGTTTCAATCCACGCGCCCGCGAGGGGCGCGACAA
>DSCJ01000107.1 GCA_011049175.1 Bacteroidota bacterium
TGGCCCTATTTACTAAAGATATGGGGGGAGGTCAATTTGAAAAATGAAAAACCAATGCCCTGTTTATGGGCATTACAAAAGAAAAAATACCGACTTTAGAATTTAGTCGGATAACAGTGTAAAACAACCCATGAATAAGGAAAATTCATACGTGCGTGTTTACCTGAAAAACATGCTGCTGACCGCACTGGCAGCGGTTCTTCTCCTGCTCCTGGCATATTTTTCAGTACACAGCGGAAAAAATGCCATTCTCGACCGGCAGCAATTGTGTATGGAGCAGTGGAATGCTATCCATGACCTCTCGGCAACAAAACTTCACCTGCTGGAGAAGCTGCAGGAACCCGGCCTGCCTGTCTTGCCCGAAGAGATGATCAACGGGGTTCCCAATACAAGACCGCTTGCCCGCTTTCTGGAAAATTGTGATTCCCTGGCACTGAAAATGACCGGAAACGAAAACAGGACAGCAGATTACCGGATCCTGCAGGAATATATCAATCATAGCCATGAGATGAAAGCAGCGGTATCACAATATAATGACCTGGTGAGGGAAAGCAACCATTTTATGAAAGAATTTCCCAATAATTTTTATTCATCTCTCTTTTCCATTCCCAGTTTGCCTGATTTTCGGGAGAATGATAATTATTTATCTAATATTGAATTATATTTATTACAATATTAATATTATTGAATTAATTATTTAATTTATTTATTTATATATTAATTATATTTAACTATCATTTAACACAATAACCGATGAAAAAGATGCAAAGACGTTCGTTGCTGACCATCCTTCCGGTAGTCATGCTGGCCCCTCTGTTCACGGGATGCGGATACAACAGCATGGTAACTATGGACGAACAGGTGGCCAGTCAGTGGGCCCAGGTGGAAAATGCCTATCAGCGCCGGGCTGATCTGATTCCCAACCTGGTAAACACTGTGAAAGGGTATGCCGATTTTGAGCAGGAAACCCTTACCCGGGTCATTGAAGCCAGGGCGCAGGCCACATCGGTAAACATTCAGCCCGACAATCTGAACCCCGAGGCCCTGCAGCAGTTCGAACAGGCCCAGGAGGGTTTATCCTCGGCTCTTTCCAGGCTGCTGGTAACGGTTGAACGTTATCCCGAACTGAAAGCCAACCAGAATTTCCTGGAGTTGCAGGCACAGCTGGAAGGAACGGAGAACCGGATTGCGGTGGAACGCCGAAGGTTCAATGAAGTAACTCAGCAGTACAACTCCTACATCCGGCGTTTCCCACAGCTTATCACGGCGGCTATTTTCGGATTTGAGAAAAAAACCTATTTCGAAGCGGCTCCGGGTGCCGAGGAAGTACCGACCGTTGAATTTTAGCATTGCCTATGAAACCATCCGATTTTATTTCAAAACAGGAAGAGGAAAGAATCCTGACGGCCATCAGGGAAGCGGAAACCACCAGTTCGGGAGAGATCAGGGTACACCTGGAAAAGCACTGCCCCGACGAAAATGTACTGGACAGGGCAGCTTATGTTTTCGAAAAACTGGGCATGCATAAAACCGAACTCCGGAACGGGGTTCTGTTCTACCTGGCTGTGGAAGACAAAAAGTTTGCCATACTGGGCGATGCCGGTATCAATGCCGTAACCCCCGATGATTTCTGGGACCGGGCCAGGGACCGTATGCAGGATTATTTTACTGAAGGCAGGTTTGCCGAGGGACTGGAAGAAGGGATCAGAATGGCGGGAGAAGCCCTGAAAGAATATTTTCCATACCAGGAAGACGACATCAATGAATTATCCAATGAAATATCAAGTGGAAAAATTTAAGGAAGTGCAAAGACGGGTTCTGGCCGGCTTGATGCTCATCGCGTTACTGACCCCCGGCCTTTCACAGGATATCCCTCCGCGACCCCAGCCACCCAGGCTGGTGAACGACATGGCCGGAATTCTGAAAGAGCCGGAAGCCGCCCAACTGGAATCCATGCTGGTAGAGTTCGACCGTGCCAGCTCAACCCAGATTGCCGTTGTAACCATCCCCGATCTCGGAGGGTATGACATTTCCGACTATGCCTTCCGGCTGGGAGAAGCCTGGGGAGTGGGACAGGAAGGATTCGACAACGGGTTTGTGGTGCTGGTCAGGCCAAAAGCAGCAGAAAGCCGGGGGAGAGTATTCATTGCCACCGGCTACGGGGTTGAGGAATACGTTCCCGATGCCGTGGCCAAACGGATCGTGGAAACCGAAATGATCCCTCTTTTTGAGCAGAACCAATATTTTGAAGGCATCAAACGCGGGGTGGACATTTTGATATCCCTTACCGAAGGGAAATTTACGGCCAGGGAATACATGGAACAGACGGAAGGCAGCGGCGCCGGCTGGGGCCTTCTCGTGTTCCTCATCTTTTTTATCGTATTCATCCTGAGAAGCCGGAAAAGCCGTTACCGTACCATGGGAGGCGACCTGCCCTTCTGGGCCGCCCTTTTCCTTCTGGGAAGCTCCGGACGATCGCACAGTGGACATTTCGGTAATTTCAGCTCGGGTTCGGGCGGATTCGGCGGAGGCGGTGGTTTCGGTGGTTTCGGTGGCGGAAGCTTCGGCGGAGGAGGGGCCGGGGGAAGCTGGTAATCAGCTGTTTCCTGTCTCCTGCCCTGCCAGAGACCGAAGCGACCGGCGGGCCTTTCTGCGGATGAACGAACGGTATTCCATGGTTTTCATCCGTAAGCACAGCCGGTAATATTCTCCGGCCCTCCGGGTGTATCCGTTTTTTTCGCATATCTGTCCGGCCTGCCAGGCAGCATAGGCCGGATAATACCAGGGAGCTTCCATCCCCATCCCGATGGTCTGGTCAAAACTTTTCAATGCGGCCTCATCCTTCCCCAGTTTCTGAAGAATACGTCCCATACGGTAGGTATATTCCAGTGCAAAACGTCCCGACCGGGTTATCTCTTCCGGCCGGATGTGTTGCATCACCTGCAGAGCCTCGTAATAATACCCCCCGTCAAACAACAGCCTGGCATGAAGCAACCCGCGATGAACACCCGTGGAATAACCCGCCTCAGCCACAGCCTGCCGGTCAGCTTCTGTCACCTGATATCCTTCGGTTTTCACCCGGCCGATGAAATGCAGGTACTCGTTCTCCCTTCCAAGCAGCAAAGCAGCCCATGCCCGTTTCAGCAGGGCCGACTTCCTATAGTGACCTCCCCGGTAACTCTCCAGGAACCTGTCCAGGCAGGCGCCTGCTTCTTCAATGCCTTTTCTGAGCCAGGCTTCTCCCATCAGATACTCAAACCAGGGAATGTCAGACCGGATGGTCCAGTAACCGCATTCCCTGATCACCTCTTCATTTTTTCCGGCTTTTTTCAAAGAAACCAGCCTGATCAGGGCAGGTAAGGCTTCCGCACCACAGGCAGAACCCACCAGGGAACCGGCCATCAACGGCTGGTCATCCGCCAGGAGGCAAAGGGCATGGAGCACCTGGATCTCCCGGCGGAAGATACTGCATTCAGGATACATAGATGCAGCCTCTTCCAGGTAGGGGGCATGCCCTTCCGGGGAAAAAGACATGCCAGGAAGAAAAGATATCAGTGGACGGGGAAAGTTGCCGGCCAGAAAAATAAAAAGCCCTTTTGTCTTCAGATATTGTGGATCGGCAGGCGCAGCGGGAATAGCCGTGAAGGTTCGGAAAGCCTGCAAAATACGCCGGCCAGCCTTTATTTCTTCCCCGAAACAAAGATACACCATGGCCGACTGCAGGTACATGGCACTGAGCTGGAGAGATGAACCGGTGGAACGGGTAGCATTACGCACAAAGAGTTCCATCCTTTCGCCCTCTCCTTTCAGAAAAAAATCATAATCCACAGGGTCCTGAAATAACACCGTTTGCACGGCCAGAGAATAATGTGTATAATAAACCGGGGAAAGTGACGTATCATGCAGTGAACGACCAAACACCCTCCTTTCCTTGCCCGGATGAAGCACTGCCCGGAGCATTTCCTCTTCAGAAAAAAAGCTATTCTGACAGGAGACTTTCCATGGCAGCAAAGTGCAGCTGAAAATGAAAATTACAGAAACGACCGCATGCGACAGTGTTGCGGCAGGGAGCCGCATAAATGGGGAACCAGCAGACAACGGCAGCCAGCGTTTTCTTCCGGAAGGGTCAGGACTCTTCCTGGTAAAAAAAAGAGCGGGCAGGAAAGGGAGGTTATTTTTTGCCGGTCTTTTCTGCAGGTTCCGGTTTTTTGATATCCACAAGAATTCGTCCGCAGTATTCACATACGATGATCTTCTTTCCCGACTGGATATCCAGCTGGCGCTGGGGTGGGATTTTGTTGAAACACCCACCGCAGGCATCCCTTTCGATGGTTACCACAGCCAGGCCGTTCCGGGCATTTGCCCTGATACGCTTATAGGCGGAAAGCAAACGGGGTTCGATGATCTTCTGGTACTCTTCCGAACGCCTGATCAGCTCTTCTTCTTCCTTTCTGGTATCGTTTGTAATATCGTCCAGGTCCTTCTTTTTATTTTCCAGGTCGACTTTCCGCTCATTGAGAATCTGTGTTGATTCTTCGATAATTTCAGTTTTTTCTTTTACCTGGGCGGTGAATTCCCTGATCCGTTTTTCACACAACTCAATTTCAAGGGTCTGGTATTCAATCTCTTTGGAAATGGAATCGAACTCGCGGTTATTCCGCACGTTCATCTGCTGTTCTTCGTATTTTTTGATCAGGTTCCTGGCCTCCTCGATCTCATTCTTTTTCCCTGCAATAGCAGCTTCCAGTTGTTTGATTTCATCTTCGTAATTCCTGATCCTGGTTTCCAGGCCAGCAATCTCATCTTCCAGGTCCTGTACTTCCAGGGGAAGCTCCCCACGGAGGGTTTTTATTCGGTCGATGGCCGAATCTATCTGCTGCAATTCATAAATGGCTTTCAGTTTTTCTTCAACTGTCATTTCCTTTGTGGAGGTAGGATTTTTCTCTTTGGCCATGGTTTAGAGATAATTTACCGGATTCGTATTGGTTTCAGAAAATTGAACTGCAAAATTAGGGAATTTTTTACTTATTAATTCATAAAATATCTCTTTTGTGAACTGTTCGCTTTCATAATGGCCAATATCGGCCAGAAGAATTTTCCCGTCGGCATCAAAAAACCGGTGATAGCTTATATCTGCCGTAAGAAAGGCATCGGCACCGGTACCAATGGCATGTTCTGTAAGGTGGCTACCGCTACCGCCGCATACGGCCACTTTTTTCACCTTTTTCCCCCTGAGCGGGGAATGCCGGATACAGGGGATATGGAAAACATCCTTCAGGAACTTCAGAAAATCTTTTTCTGTCATTTCTTTTTCCAGTGAGCCGGTCATTCCCTGCCCTGCTCCCGGCCATTCATTTTCCAGGGGATAGATATCGTATGCCACTTCTTCATAGGGATGGGCGTCGATCATGGCCTTCACCACCCGGCTCTGAAGGAAGAAAGGGAAAACCGTTTCCCATCTGACCTCGGGTTCAGTGTGTATCTCTCCTGTTTTACCCACGTAAGGATCGGCTCCATCAAGAGCCCGGAAGGTCCCCTCCCCTTTTGTGTGGTATCCGCACCGGTCATAATTTCCTATATGGCCGGCGCCGGCATCAAATACCGCCCGGCTGACTGACTCCAGATGACCGGACGGAATAAAGCACACCAGTTTTTTCAGCCTGCCGCGTTCAGGTTTTAAAACCGAACAATTTTGCAGTCCGATTTTCCGGCAAATACGTCCGTTCACGCCTCCATGTACCGCGTCGAGATTGGTATGGGCGGCATATACTGCCACCCCTTCACGAAGGGAAGCTATCACGGCTTTTTCCACAGGACCGGATCCCGTGATCTTCTTCAGCGGTTGAAAGATCAGGGGGTGATGTGCCACTACCAGGTTCATTTTTTTCTTTACCGCTTCCATAATCACCTTTTCGGTCACATCCACCGATATCAGAGCACCCGACAGGGTTGCCCCGGGATCGCCCAGAAGCAGTCCGGCGTTATCATAGGATTCCTGTAAACCCGGAGGGGCAAATGCATCCAGGAATTCCACCAGCTCAATTACCTTCATGGATCTTGATATTGTTATTTTGCATGTTATCAGCAAGCACTCAGAGGGAATCGCGGATATCGATCAGCATTTTCCGGATATTCTGGAGGCTTTCGATCACCTGAAAATTGTTTACAGTATCCTCACGGTTCTCACGCAGTTTCTTTCTGGCACCTTTCAGGGTCATCCCTTTCTCCTTTACCAGGTGGTAAATAAGATGAAAATTCTGCACATCCTGGGGAGTGAACAGTCGGTTTCCCTTTTTATTCTTTTTAGGTTTGATAATATCGAATTCCTTCTCCCAGTACCTTACAAGCGAGGTGTTTACATGAAACATTTCGGCCACCTCTCCGATGGTGTAAAATACTTTTTCAACCTTGGGTTCCTTATAGGGCATTCCGCTGTTCAAATAAGGGATATAAATGTAACAAAAATTCTCTGACAATTCAATGAAGAAAAAGACCAAAAGAAATAATCCGGTTACCCTCCCGTTTTTCGGATCATCCCTTCCTCATCGATCATCAGGGGAACTTCAGGAAAATCATGCTCGAGCAGCTCCTGCAGTTTCCTGATCACTCTTTTTTCCGGATCGTGAAATGTGCCACCCCATCCCGGCTGGTATACGGGCACCACCTGAGCTTCCAGAAATTCTCCCCGGCGGTTGACTTTCACCCTGACAATGGGGGCAATCCCGTTGGGTCCGCTAAGGTTGAACCGTCCCCAGGTACAGAAATTCCCCAGGCTGTAAATGATAAAACGGTCGCGGTACAGGTCAACGCTTCGGGTCACGTGGGGGCCGTGGCCGAATACCACATCTGCTCCCGCATCCACCACCGCATGGGCAAAAGCATATACATCGCCCCGGTCTGTACCCAGAAATTCTTCCGTGGTACGGGGAACATGCTCATGATCTTTCCCTTCGGCACCTCCGTGAAAAGACACGATCACCACATCGCTCAGACTGTCCATTTGCGCCACCAGGCGGGCAGCCGTTTCCAGATCCTGAATGAGCGGAGTGCCACCAGAAGTTGAAAAGGCACAGAACCCGTACCTGACACTGTCCTTTTCCCAGAGGGCACAGGGAACATGATCGAAACCTGCCCAGGCAAGGCCGGCTTCCGTTAACACGTTTCCCGTATTTTTCCTTCCGGCAAGGCCAAAATCATTGGAATGGTTATTGGCCACGCTAATCAGGTCGAATCCCGCATCCACCAGACAGTGCACAAATTCTTCGGGCATTCTGAACACATAGCAATTCAGGGTATCGCGGCAGAATTTCGGTTCACCGCATTCGCCTGCAAAAGTCCCTTCCAGGTTTCCCACCGCCACATCGGCTTCTTCAAGCCATGATTTTACTTCCTGCATCAGTGGAAAACAATCTTTTCCGGGAGGAAGATACCGTTCAGAAGGATAATCGGTTCCCAGCATGATATCTCCCACCCCGGCAATAACCAGTGTATCGAAAGGAACAGAAGCCACGAATTCGCCCTGCCCGGCGATCACCAGGGTATCGCCTGGAACAATATGCAGGGTATCCTCTGTCCCGATGATGGTAATAGTGTCGGCCGAGAATAGCCTCAGGGTATCGGACACCCCGATGCGGAGAGTATCCGGCACCTGGGCATGGAGCCCGGCAGACACCGCAAGCAGGAACAGGAGCAAACCGGAACGAGACCGTATCATTATGCACGAAAAAAGGCAGGAAAAGACTGAGCCCTTTCCTGCCGTATATCTTTGTTCCATGGTATTCAGATCAATCAAACGTTTGACCTGAATTCATGGATATTTCGATCATTCTGTCATATTCATCAGGAGACAGGTCGTTGAAGAAATAATTGATCGGATTTACTTTCTTCCCGTTCTGGTGCACTTCATAATGCAGATGGGGAGCGGTGCTGGTTCCGGTGCTACCCACAAAACCGATCACGTCGCCCCGTTTCACTTCCTGTCCCTTTTTCACATTGAACCGGCTCATGTGGGCATACAGGGTCGCAAACCCGAAACCGTGATCAATGACAACATGGTTTCCGTACCCCCGCCGGGAAGAGATAACTTCCTTCACCACGCCGTCGCCTGTGGCATAGATTTCGGTGCCTGTGGGAGCGGTAAAATCGATACCGTAGTGGAATTTTTTGATCTTGTAAATGGGATGTATCCGGTATCCCCAGCCGGAAGCGGTGCGTGTCAGGTCCTTGTTCGAAACAGGTTGAATGGCCGGGACATGGGATAGCATCAACTCTTTGTTCCGCGCCAGGTCAATCACCTCATCATAGGATTTCGATTGTACGTATAGCTTTTTGGTGATCTTATCAAGCCGGGCGGCAGTTTCAATAACAATTTCGGAATTCTGATACCCTTCCAGACTGGTATACCGGTTCGTCCCGCCAAATCCGGCTTCCCTGATGGAAGTCGGAATGGGATCGGCCCCGAAGATCGTCCGGTAAATATTATCATCCCGCTGTTGGATATCGGCCAGCACCTTTTCCATCTGGCTAAGCTTTTCATTCATGATCTCGTACTGCAACACCAGTTGTTCATTCTCCTTCTTCAGGAGTCTTTCCTCAGGTGAATCAAAAAAAGTGGTGAAAAGCAGGCCGTATATTATAGCCACCAGGATGCTGCCAATGAAGTAGGTAATAAACCGGAAAAATTTTTGCCTCACCGACGGAGATACCTTTTCATAGGTGAGCAATTCAGGATTATACCTGTACCTTTGCTTCGGCATACAATTGCTTATTTGCTTTTAAAATTAATAAAAAACTATTTCAAAAAGAGCAAAACTAATTTAAATAAATTAATTTTACAACCTTGACCGGAAAATACATAAATTCCTTTATTAAATAATATATTCCATTCGCCTTACACACAGTTTGATATGACAGCAAGTGAGATAAGAAAGGCATTTTTTGATTTTTTTACCGGAAAGGGCCATGAGATCGTTCCTTCGGCACCCATGATAGTAAAGAATGATCCCACGCTGATGTTTACCAATGCCGGGATGAACCAGTTCAAGGACATTTTTCTGGGGAACCGTTCTCACCCATCGAGCCGTGTGGCCAACTCCCAGAAATGCCTTCGCGTTTCGGGAAAACACAACGATCTGGAGGAGGTTGGACATGATACTTATCACCATACCATGTTCGAGATGCTGGGGAACTGGTCGTTCGGCGATTATTTCAAGAAAGAAGCCATTGCCTGGGCAATGGAATTCCTTACCGGGGTATTGAAAATCCCGGCCGGAAACCTGTATGCCACAGTATTTGAAGGAGACCGGGCTGAAGGCATCCCCATGGATGAGGAAGCCCTGAAATTCTGGCATGACCATCTTCCCGGCGATCATATTCTTACGGGATCAAAAAAGGACAATTTCTGGGAAATGGGGGAAACCGGGCCCTGCGGCCCCTGTTCGGAAATTCATGCAGACCTCAGAACCGACCGCGAGAAGGCGGAAAAACCGGGACATGAACTGGTAAATGCCGGCGACGCGAGGGTAATTGAAATATGGAACCTGGTATTCATACAATTCAACAGAAAAGCCGACGGAAAGCTGGAGCAGCTTCCGGCCAGGCATGTGGATACCGGCATGGGCTTTGAGAGGCTCTGCCGGATTGTGCAGAATAAAGCATCGAACTATGATACCGATCTTTTCCAGCCCATTATCCGTGAGATCGGATTCCGTACCGGTCATTCCTACGGAGAGGATCTGAAAACCGACACAGCCATGCGGGTGGTGGCCGACCATCTCAGGGCCATTTCCTTTTCCATTGCCGACGGGCAGATCCCTTCAAACACCGGAGCTGGATATGTAATCAGAAGGATCTTACGCCGGGCCGTGCGATACTGCTTTTCTTTCCTGAAACAGGAACATCCGGTTATTTACAGTCTGGTTCCCACGCTGGTCGAAACCATGGGAAACGATTATCCTGAACTGGTAAAGCAGCAGGAACTCATTATGAAAGTGATCAAAGAAGAAGAATCATCCTTTTTACGCACACTTGAAACAGGTATACGCAAACTGGACGAGCAGGTGCGGAAAACCCTGGCTACCGGAGAAAGGTCGATCAGCGGAAAAGCGGCTTTCGAATTATATGACACATACGGTTTCCCCCTCGATCTCACTGAGCTCATTCTGAGAGAACATCAGCTTTCGGTGCGCAGAGAGGAGTTTGACCGTGAAATGAAAACCCAGAAAGAACGTTCCCGGAACGCAGCTTCGGTGGAAACAGGAGACTGGGTCAGGGTCCACGATGAGAAAGAAGCGGAATTCACCGGGTATGACAATCTGGCTTCCGATGTTTTGATCACGCGGTACCGGAAAATCCGGAAAAAGGGGAAAACATTGTACCAGCTGGTATTCAACCGCACACCCTTTTATGCCGAATCAGGGGGACAGGTAGGCGATACGGGATACATTTCCTCCGGAGGGGAAAAGATCCGGATTGTCGACACCCAGAAAGAAAACGAGCTGGTGGTGCATATCACCGACACCCTGCCGCAGGAACCTGCCGGCACGTTCCATGCCACTGTCGACCGGAAACTCAGGGAAAATACCGCCAGGAACCATTCGGCCACCCACCTGCTGCATCATGCCCTGCGCGAAGTGCTGGGCAAGCATGTGGAACAGAAGGGTTCGCTGGTACATCCCGATTACCTCCGGTTCGACTTCTCCCATTTCAGAAAGGTAACGGAAGAGGAACTGTCAGAGATCGAAAAACGGGTAAACCGGATGATCAGGCAGGATATCCGTTCGGAAGTGCATTCCGGAATGAAAATGGAAAAAGCAAAAAATTTGGGTGCCCTGGCCCTTTTCGGGGAGAAATACGCAGATGAGGTGCGCGTGGTGAAATTCGGCGATTCGATCGAGCTTTGCGGAGGGACCCATGTGCATTCCTCCGGCCAGATCGGTATTTTCAAGATCGTTTCCGAATCGGCTGTGGCTGCTGGCATCCGGAGGATTGAAGCCGTAACAGGGCAAAAAGCCGAAGAGTATTTCCGCGAACTGGAAAATACACAGAAAGAACTCCAGCACCTGCTTCGGGTAAAATCCGGTCAGCTGGTACAGTCAGTAAAAAAACTTCAGGAAGAAATCCAGGAACTGAGGAAGAAAACAGCCAGCCTTCACCGGGAAAGCCTGCATGAGATCAAAAAAAGGCTCAGGGGCTCGGCACGTGAAATAGACGGTATTTATCTCATTGCCGAACGCATTGATGTGGAAGATGCCGGACAACTCCGCGACCTTTCGTTTCAGCTGAGACAGGAAATTTCCCCTCTTTTCCTGGTGCTTGGCACCGAATCGGAGGGAAAAGCTCTTCTTTCGGTCATGATCTCCGACGATCTGGTCAAAGACCGTGGATTTCATGCCGGGAACATGATCAGGGAAATGGCACGGGAAATACAGGGTGGCGGCGGCGGGCAGCCTTTCTTTGCCACGGCAGGAGGAAAAGATCCGGCCGGGCTGGACCGTGCGCTGGAAAAAGCCGTTTCGATGGTTACATCAACCTGACAAAATTACGGTCAGCGGTCAGGTCAGTAGGTTGTGGTCATGTTTGCCGGCACCACAATCAGATAATCGGCCTTCCCCCTGTGTTCTTCATCCAGTTCTTCCGTATTTTCCTGCAATACGGTAGCCACAGTCACCACTTCCGTTCCCGGGCGATAGTGTTCGATGTACCAGAGAATTCCTTCATGGTTCTCGGAATGATAGGAGCCATTGATATGAAAAACCAGTTGCCCGGGCTCCCAGGCTGCGAGGATAAAATGTGCCATGGTAGCATCTTTCAATGCCTGAGCCTTCGGCAGATGATCACTCGTCATACCTCCCCCGTGATCCATTTTGAGCATTTTTCTGTACGAGCCCACCTGCGGATCATAAGGAACCGGCAGGGGGGCAATCCAGGAAAGCGCTTCGCAGGTAAGTTTCTCCAGTTCTTCAAAGCCTCCGGCCGCCACCATGGCAGCATACCGTCTGGGAACATTCGAGGCAACAAACCTGAGCTGGTGTTTCCGGGCAAATTCAACCAGCGGCTTGTAATCGGTTGAATAATTTTTCCATAATCTGGCGTCCTCTTCAAACCGACCGGTGCTGATCCATCCGCTGAGATATTCATCGAGCAGTAACTGGTTATCGGCTTCGAACATTTCTGCAGCCAGCATCAGCCGGTTTCCCACTTCGCGGTAAAGGTCCGTTACCATTTCAATTTCCATCCAGTGAGCAATAGGATTGTTGTGCAATTCGCCGAAAAAGACCATATCTGCCCCGGTCATTTCCTGTAACATAAGCGAATACTCCACCTCCATGCCATGAGCGGTAAACAGGCGGCAGGCCGGTTTCCCGGAGGCCTGTACCAAGACACTGCCGGCAAGAAGGATCCCTGTCAAGCATATAGTTTTCATGTTCACCACAGATTGATTGTCAATTCAAAACTACACAATATTCTTCCGAACCGTTCGCCCGAGGTGCAAATTTTCGTATATTTAAGCATCAGGGATCGCCGGATGAAAAGAGTATTCGACATTCTGAAACAATACGAAGAGAAAGGGCACAAACCCGATGTATTCGGAGAAAAAAAGGACGGGTGCTGGAAATACGTAAGTAGCCGGGAATATGCGGAACAATCTGATCTGGTCAGTATGGGGCTGCTGGCCATGGGTCTGCGGAAGGGCAATACGGTTGTCAGTATCATGGTGCACAGTTTCCCCGAATGGAATTTTCTGGATATGGGGCTGAGGCAGATCGGAGTAATTCACGTGCCGGTATATCCATACCTTGGAGAAGCGGATTTGGAATATATTTTATCCCAGTCGGTTCCCTCTCTGGTTTTTGTTGAAGATGAGACCCTCATGGCCCGTATTCAGCCCGTTCTTCAGAAGACAAACCCGGGCGCCGGGTTGTACTCTTTCTCCCCGCAAACGGGCATCCCGCATTCTTTGCAGGAAATTACCAGACTGGGCATGAAAGCAAGAGGGAAACAGGAAGGAGCGCTGCAACGGATCAGGGGAAAAATAACAGAGGAAGACGTGGTCACCCTGATCTATACTTCAGGCACCACGGGGAATCCGAAAGGAGTACTTCTCACCCACAGGAATCTGGTAAGCAATATCCTCACCTCCTCCACCCTGCATCCCCTCGGACCAGCTGACAGGGTGCTGAGTTTCCTGCCCCTGTGCCATATCTACGAGCGCACATCCAATTATCAGTTTCAGGTTTGCCGCACCACCATTTGCTACGCTGAAGGGTTTGGCACCATTGTCGACAATCTGAGAGAAATACGGGCAAACGGTTTTGTGACTGTACCTCGTGTTCTGGAAAAGATACAAGAGGGCTTTATCACAAAAGCCAGCCGGGAAAAGGGCTTGAGCGGTCATATTTACCGCAGGGCCATGGTCCTGACTGGGGAATACCCGCCCGATCATCGAAAGTCCCTGGGATTCAGGATCAGGAGGAAATTTTACGATCTGCTTGTTTACAGGCACATCAGGAATTTTCTGGGGGGCAGGATACGCTTTATAGGAGTGGGTGGTGCTTCCTGCTCCCTGAAAATCGAAAGGTTCATGTGGACAGCCGGACTGAGAACCTGTCAGGGTTACGGCCTGACCGAAACCTCCCCCCTGGTCAGTCTGAACCGTTATCCTCCCCGGCAACACCGCCTGGAAACGGTAGGGCCTCCCATTCCCGGGGTAAAGGTAAGGATTGCTCCCGACGGCGAAATCCTGTGCCGGGGGCCCAATGTGATGAAAGGCTACCTGCACAACGAAGCCGCCACCCGCAAAGCCATTGATTCCGGCGGATGGTTCCATACGGGGGATATGGGCATGCTGACGGAAGACGGTTTTCTGATCATCTCCGGAAGAAAAAAGGAAATTTTCAAAACCTCCTACGGAAAATACATCAGTCCGCAGCACATTGAGGATGTATTCAGGGAATCCCCTTTCATCGATCATATCCTGGTAGTGGGCGAAGGGAAAAAATATGTAGCAGCCCTCATCTGTCCGAACCCCGGCCGGCTGAAAAACTGGCTTAAAGAAAATTATCTGCAGGTCCCCGGCAGCCTTACCGGACTGATCTCCCATCCTTTGGTCATAAACATGATGGACCGGGAAGTGGAAAAACAAAACCGGCAGCTGGGAGAGACCGAAAGGATTAAAAAGTATGTACTTCTTTCCGACAGCTGGGGGATCAAAACAGGGGAAATCACCCTGAGCATGAAGCTAAAACGCGATATTCTTCATGAGAAATACCGAAGGGAGATCGAAAGTCTTTTCTGATTCGAAAAGCAGTCGAAATTTTTCATTTTTCTTAAATTATCCAATATGTTGTTATTCTATTAGTTATAGCGCTTCATTTTATATTTTCCCCAAACAAAGAACAGGCGGTCGAATTCCGGTAAAAATATTTTCTATATTTGGGCATAAAACCACCCGATATGAAAGTAACACGTACGTTCGACATCCTGGATCATGCTCTGGAGAGCTATAACAAAGAGGTAGCCCTGGCGGGGAAGGTCAACAAAAACTGGGCAACTTACAGTTCCCGTGAATATTTCGAAAAAGCCACCCTGTTCAGCTACGGATTGCTGGCCATGGGATTGCAGCCCGGAGATAAGGTGGCCATGATCTCCAATAACCGGCCGGAATGGAATTTTGCCGATATGGGCATGAGCCAGGCGGGTATTGTTCATGTACCGGTTTACCCTACCCTGAGTAACGAAGAGTACGAATATATTTTCAATCATGCCGAACCCAAACTGATTATCGTATCCGACCAGGCCCTGTATAAAAAGATCCGCCCGCTGATGGAAAAGGCTCCCAGCCTGAAGGATATTTATACGTTCAACGAGGTAGAAGGAGCCAGAAACTGGAAGGAACTGATGGAACTGGGAAGGAAAAATGAAGAGAAATTCAGGGATGAACTGAAGAAGATCAGGAACAGTATTGGAGAAAACGATATGGTTACCCTGATCTACACATCGGGCACTACCGGGCTTCCCAAAGGAGTGGCACTGAGTCACCGGAATCTGGTGAGTAATGTGATGGGAACCATCAAGGTTCATCCTTTCGGGCCAGAATCGAAAAGCCTGAGTTTTCTGCCCCTCTGCCACATCTACGAAAGAATGCTGAATTACCATTACCAGTACAAGGGTATCAGCATTTACTACGCAGAAAGCCTGGGAACCATTGTGGATGACCTGAAAGATATCAAACCCGATCTCTTTACCAGTGTGCCCCGTTTGCTGGAAACCGTATACAACAAGATCATCGGAAAAGGAAAGGACCTTCCCGGCATAAAAAAGCGCATTTTTTTCTGGGCGGTGAATCTGGGACTGCGTTATAAACTGCACAACCAGAACTCCTGGTTTTACAGGCTTAAACTGAGAATAGCCGACAAGCTGATTTTCAGCAAATGGAGAGAAGCGCTGGGCGGAAACATCAAAATAATCGTGTCGGGAAGTGCAGCCCTTCAGCCCCGCATTGCCACCATTTTCTGGGCAGCAGGTATCAAGGTGCTGGAAGGATACGGCCTGACCGAAACTTCACCTGTCATTGCGGTAAACAATTACAACACCAATGAAATCATGATCGGCACCGTGGGACCGGTCATTGAAGGTGTGGATGTCAAAATAGCCGAAGACGGGGAGATCCTGTGCAAGGGGCCCAATGTTATGCTGGGTTATTACAAAGATGCGAGAATGACCGATGAGGCCATTGACAATGATGGCTGGTTTCATACGGGAGATGTAGGTCAGATCATTGATGGCAAGTACCTGAAAATTACCGACCGGAAAAAGGAAATATTCAAGCTTTCCAGCGGCAAATACGTGGCACCGCAGGTGATCGAGAACAAATTCAAGGAATCGTTTTTCATTGAACAGATCATGGTGGTAGGCGAAAATGAAAAGTTTGCCAGTGCGCTGATCGTGCCGAATTTTGAATTCCTGCACAACTGGTGTTTTCTGCATAAGATCAAGTTCCGCGACAATAAAGAACTGATCGGAATCCCCGAAGTAGTGGCCCGGTACCAGAAAGAAGTTAACGAGATCAATCAAAAACTGGCCTTTCATGAACAGATCAAGCGGTTCAGGCTGGTGCATGAAGAATGGTCCATTGCCACCGGTGAATTATCCAATGTATTGAAGCTGAAACGTAAAATTATTTACCAGAAATACGAATCCCTTCTCTTGGAAATTTATTCCTATACCAACGGAGAGAGGAACCGGGCGGAAAAAAATCACTAACCGGCACATCCCGTTTCTCTCGTCGTCAGGCTTGAACAAGGATTCTCATTGTGTACGGGGTTTCAGGCTGATCAGCCACAATCCAAGAAATGAAATGAACCCGTTCACAATAAGTATTTCGAAACCGAAACGGTAACCCCGGAACCATTCTTCAGAAAATGCGGAAAGGACTCCGCACAAAACCGGTGATAACAGGGCTACCACCGGGACCCATCTGTCGTGCACCTCTCGCCTGGTCAATAATCCGTATGCATAAAGCCCCAGAATAGGACCGTAGGTATAACCGGCTGCCGTAAACAGGGCACTGATTACGCTCTGGTCATTGACCAGCCTGAAGATCATGATCACGACAAAAAGTACGAAAGAAATTCCGATATGTACACGGGTTCTCAGCCGGCGCATCCTGTTTTCGGGTATATCCCCCGGATTCAGAATATCCACTGTGAAGGAGGTGGTGAGGGCTGTCAGGGCACTGTCGGCACTGGAATAGGCAGCGGCAATCAGCCCGAGGATGAAAAGCACCGCCAGGGCGGGCCCCAGTCCCTGCTGCAGGGCAACCAGGGGAAACAGATCGTCGGGATGCGCCGGAAGGTCCATACCCGTTTGCGCAGCATAGGAATAGATCAAAACACCCAGCGAAAGGAATAACAGATTCACCGGCACCAGAATCATGCTGAACCAGTACATATTTTTTTTTGCTTCCCGGATATTCCGGCAGCTGAGATTCTTCTGCATCATATCCTGGTCAAGTCCGGTCATGACAATGGTAATAAAAGCCCCGCTTAAAAACTGCTTCAGAAAATGCCTTTCATCATTCCAGTCGCCAAAAAAGAATACCTGCGACAAATCATTCTGTTTCACTGTTCTGAAAATACCCTCCACATCAAGGTTCAGGGCCCGGCTGATATAGTAAACGCTGAAACCCACCGCAGTCAGCATCAACAGGGTTTGCAGGGTATCGGTCCAGATAATGGTCCTGATCCCTCCCCGGAAAGTATACAACCAGATAAACAGGATGGTGACCGTTACCGTTACGGAAAAAGGAATCCCCCATTGACCGAAAACACTGATATGCAACACATTGGCAACAAGAAACAAACGAAACGATGCCCCAATAATACGGGATAACAGAAAAAAAGAAGCACCGGTTTTGTATGACCAGAATCCGAATCTTCCCTGCAGATAGGTATAAATAGATGTCAGCTTCAACCGGTAATACAGTGGCATCAGTACTTCCGCTATTACGGCATATCCCGCCAGGTAACCCAGCACCATTTGCATGTAAGACATCTGGCTATCGCCCACCCAGCCCGGTACTGAAATAAAAGTCACTCCCGAAAGAGAGGCTCCCACCATGCCAAAAGCTACCACATACCACGGAGATTGTCTGTTCCCGATAAAAAATCCTGCGGAGTCAGTTTTTCTGCCCGTGAAATAAGAAATAATGAGAAGGACCAGGAAATACAGAAGTATTATTAGAATGACACCAATGGGTTTCATAGGCTGCCAGGGATGTTATGCCCGAATATTCATTGGACGCTGCAAGAATACTAAAAACATGCGAAAGAAAAAATTGCCGGATCACTCATTAATTCATTATTTTTGGAGATCGCAAAAAACAGGTTCAGGTGTTGCACCAATATTCATCAAAACTGCTGGATGAAGCTGTGAGGGAATTCTCGAAGCTTCCCGGCATAGGTAAAAAAACCGCCCTCAGGCTGGTATTATACCTGCTAAGACAGGACGAGGAAGAAGTGACCCGTTTCGGCGAAAGCATGATCCGGCTCAGGAAAGAGATCAAACATTGCAGGGAGTGTAACAACATTTCCGATACCGATATCTGCGAAATATGCGCCAATCCGCGTCGCGACCGTCATATTGTGTGCGTGGTGGAAAGTATCAGGGATGTAATATCGATTGAGAACACCCAGCAATATAACGGATTGTACCACGTACTGGGAGGGATCATTTCTCCCATGGACGGTGTTGGCCCCGGAGACCTTGAAACCGGCAAGCTGGAAGAAAAAATAAAACAGGGAGCAGTGAAAGAGATGATACTGGCCCTGAGCACTACCATGGAAGGAGATACCACCAATTTTTATCTCTACCGGAAATTCCATAACTACGATATAGAGATCAGCATACTGGCCCGAGGCGTATCCTTCGGTGATGAACTGGAATATGCCGATGAGATCACACTGGGAAGGTCCATCATTAACCGGCAGCCTTTCCGGGGAGATATTTCCCGCTGATATATTCTGATATTCTCCTGTTTTCCCTCTTCCTCCGTCCTGATATGGTATATAACAGGTCGGTTTTTTTTGTCTTCATGAAAACTATTCGGAATTTAGCATGCACCAAATCCAAATAGAATAACCAACCCACATTAAAATCTACCTGCCATGATTCCAGATCTTGAAGGGACATTTTCAACGGTTGCCCGGAACATGAAAAAATCGGAAATCAGGGAACTGTTGAAATTAACCCAGAAACCCGGTTTAATTTCATTTGCCGGCGGTTTGCCTTCTCCCGATTCCTTTCCCATTGAAGAACTAAAAGAAATTTGTTACGAGATTCTCGAAAATGATGGTGCCGCCGCACTACAATACAGTACCACCGAAGGGGATACACTGCTGAGGGAACAGTTGATAAAAAGGTACCGCAGCTACGGACTGGATATTGGTCTGGAAAACCTGGTCATCACAACAGCCTCCCAGCAGGGCCTGGATTTACTGGGTAAAATTTTTATTGATCCGGGCGATCCCATCATCTGCGGATTACCGAGCTACCTGGGAGGAATCAGCGCTTTTGCTTCCTACGGAGCCAGAATGATAGGGATACCGTTTGATGAGCATGGAATGCGCAGTGATGAACTCAGGCAGGTGTTGTCGGAAATGAAGAGTGAGGGGAAAAAGCCCAAATTCATATATATCATTCCCGATTTCCAGAACCCGGCCGGCATTACCATGCCCGAGTTCCGGAGAAAAGAAATCATCAGTCTTGCTCATGAATTCGATGTGCTCATTATCGAGGACAGTCCCTATCGCGAAATCCGCTTCGAAGGGGAACACCAGCCGATGATTTACGGCCTTGACGGGAAGGGACAGGTGATCACCCTGGGCACTTTCTCGAAAACATTTGTACCCGGTTTCCGTATCGGCTGGGTCATCGCCCATCCTGACATCATTGATAAGTTTGTCATGGCCAAGCAATCGGCCGATTTGTGCACCCCTACCTTTGTGCAGAAAATTGCCGCCAGGTACCTGGAAAAGGGCCTGTTTGAAAAGAACCTGAAGAAGATCATCGCCTCATACCGGGAAAAACGGGATCTGATGCTGGAAAGCTTCCGGAAATATATGCCGGAGGGAGTCTCCTGGACAGAACCCGAAGGGGGGCTGTTTCTGTTCCTGACCCTCCCTCCCCACCTGGATGCACAAAAGTTGTTCCTGAAAGCGGTGGAAAAAAATGTGGCATTCGTTATCGGTTCGGTATTCCACTGCAACGAAACAGGGAAAAATACCATGCGCATCAATTTCTCGTATGTTTCGAAGGAACAAAATGTGGAAGGGGTAAAACGCCTGGCCGGTGTGATCAGGGAAGCCCTGGAAGAGAGCGCCTGAAAAAAATACGCGTTCCATTCGGTTACTTCGTTTGAAATGACAGGGGTAGTACCTATTTTTGATCCCGATGAAGCTATCCGTTGTCATTGTCAATTACAACGTCAGGTTCTTCCTGGAACAATGTCTGCATTCCGTTCAGAAAGCAGCCGGTAAAATACAAACAGAAATCATTGTGGTTGACAATCATTCGGTGGACGGTTCCTGCCGGATGGTCAGGGAAAAATTCCCCGGAGTCATTCTCATTGAAAACAGAAACAACACAGGGTTTTCTCATGCCTGTAATCAGGGCATCCGGCATTCCTCAGGCGAATATGTGCTTCTCCTGAATCCTGATACCGTGGTTGGGGAACATACGCTGGAAAAATGCATAGGATACCTTGATCAGTATCCTGATGCCGGGGCACTCGGCGTGAGGATGGTAGACGGAAAAGGAAGATATTTACCCGAATCGAAAAGAGCCCTACCCACCCCTTCGGTGGCATTCTTCAAATTATCCGGACTTACCCGGCTGTTTCCGAAATCCAAAACCCTGGGCAAATATTATCTGGGGCACCTCAACGAATTTGAAACAACTGATATTGAAGTCCTTACCGGCGCCTTCATGATGATCAGAAAAACGGTGCTGGACAAAGTGGGATTGCTGGATGAGGACTATTTTATGTACGGGGAAGATATTGATCTTTCGTACCGGATACTGCAGTCAGGTTACCGGGTGATATACTTCCCCGAGACCTCTATCATACATTACAAGGGAGAAAGCACAAAAAAATCGAGCATTCAGTATGTGATCCTGTTCTACCGGGCCATGTTGATCTTCGCAGAAAAGCACCTGACATCCCCCCATGCCCGGTTGCTTTCCTTTCTGATCAAAGGAGCCATATATTGCCGTGCAGGGTTATCAATCCTAAGGCGTTTTTTTATGAGGATCCTGTTTCCGGCAATGGATGCCCTGCTGATTCTGGCCGGTTTCTTGATACTAACCCCGCTGTGGGAAAAGATCCGATTCCCTGAAGGAGGCAGTTATCCTGATGGTTTTTACCTGTTTCTGGTCCCGGGCATGATCATGATCTGGCTGATCAGCCTTCTCCTGGCCGGAGGATACGACCCGCCGGTACGCCTTTCACGTATAGCAGCAGGCTGGTTGGCCGGAACCGTTACCATCCTGATAATCTATGCCCTTCTCCCGGAGCATTTCAGGTTTTCCCGTATGCTGATCCTGGCAGGAAGTGGTTGGACCCTGGGAACTCTTCTGATTTTCAGGCTCGGGATGCACTGGATGCCATGGACCCAGTTCAGGCTGGCCGGTGACAGAAAGAAAAGAATACTGGTTGCCGGAAGCGAAGAAGAAGCCCGGCGGGTTTACGAGCTGATAAATCTTTCCGGAACATCCTGTGAACTGGCCGGTGTGGCTTCACCCCCGGGCGGTTCTTCTGATGCATCAGATCTGGCAGCCGACCTGGAAGAGATGATCAGGGTTCATCAGGCCTGCGAAGTGATTTTCTGTGCCCGGGATATCCCTGCCGGTTTAATCATTCATTGCATGAACCGGCTGAACCGGTTTCCGGTCGAGTATAAAATAGCCCCTCCCGAAAGTGCGTCGGTCATTGGCAGTCGCTCCATCCACACCCCGGGGGAACTCTTCCTGCTTCATTTCAATACCATTACCCAGGCCTCTTCCAGAAGGAACAAACGGTTGCTGGATATGACACTTTCCGTCCTGCTTCTGGTTTGTTTCCCGATTACTTTTTTCCTTTTCCGCAAACCGCTTCGACTGCTCAGGAATATTTTCCTGGTTCTATTGGGAAAATGCAGCTGGGTAGGATTTTATCCTCTTCATAACACAGAGGATCAGTCACTTCCCGATATCCGTCCGGGAATATTGTATACACTGCCCCCCGATACGGAACAAAAAGAAGTGATCGAAAGAGGGAATCTTGTTTACGCCAAAGACTACAGTCCGGCCACGGATATAAAAATTATTTGGAAGGCCCGTAAACATTTGGACAGGTAATTCTGTTATTATTTTAGTATTTTTATATTTAAATGTTCTGATTTTAGTGATCATTAGCAGAATAAATTTTACATACATTTCAATCATTACTATTCATGGCTCAAGTAGAAATAATGCTCCCTGCCATGGGAGAAGGAGTAATTGAAGCAACCATTACCAAATGGCTGGTTAAGGAAGGTGACCATGTGAATGAAGACGATTCGCTGGTTGAAATTGCCACAGACAAAGTTGACTCGGAGGTCCCTTCCCCGTACTCCGGCGTGGTGAAGGAGATTCTGGTCAGGGAAGGTGAAACCCCTCAGGTTGGGCAGGTTATTGCGCGACTGGAAACCGAAAAGGAAATGGAAAGTTCCGCTACGGAAGAAGTCAGGAAAGAGGTGGAAAGGATCAAAAGTACTCCTTCCGGAAAGAAAACAGAACCTGTATCAGAGGAAAAAGAATCTCCGGCACAGGAAAAGCGGTTGGAAAAGGTTGCTGAAGCCGAGGAGATCCCTCTTCCCCCGGAACAAACAAGTCATACCCCATCGGGAAGATTCCTCTCACCCCTTATCCGTCGTATTGCGGAAAAAGAGAACCTCGGCGCTGAAGAACTGGACAGCATTCAGGGCACAGGATTGAATAACCGGCTTACCAAGAACGACATATTGCAGTTTCTGGAAAAGAGAAAAACCGGAAAGGTAAAACAGCCCGAACAGGCTGCAACTGAAACAACTGCCCGGAAACCGGACCTGGAGCAGCAGGCCGCAGCCGGCGCCGTAACGGCATCGTCAGGTGAGGATGAAATCATTCAGATGGACCGTATGAGAAAGCTTATTTCTGAACATATGGTTCGTTCCAAGCAGATTTCCCCTCATGTTACCTCCTTTATAGAAGTGGATATGACAGCAGTGGTTGAATGGAGGAACCGGGTAAAAGATGGTTTCCTGCAGCGCGAAGGCCAAAAATTCACATTCATGCCCATATTCATTGAGGCAGCAGCCCTTGCCCTGCGTGATTATCCCATGGTTAACGTTTCGGTGGACGGCGACCGGATCATTAAAAAGAAAAACATCCATGTAGGAATGGCCACGGCTCTGCCCAATGGGAACCTGATTGTGCCGGTGATTAAAAATGCTGATGAAAAGAATCTCATAGGGCTGGCAAAAACGGTAAATGATCTGGCCAGAAGGGCCCGCAGTAACCAGCTGAAACCTGATGAGATTACCGGAGGCACTTTTACCATCACCAATTTCGGTACTTTTGACAGCCTTACAGGAACTCCTATCATCAATCAGCCGGAGGCCGCCATTCTGGGAATCGGAGCCATCAGGAAGAAACCAGCCGTTATTGAAACCCCGGCAGGCGATGCCATCGGGATCAGGCACATCATGATCCTTTCTCTTTCCTATGATCACCGGGTGGTTGACGGAGCACTGGGTGGCATGTACCTGAAAAAAGTGGCCGAATATCTTGAAGATTTCGACACCGGCAGGGTAGTGTAGAAATTCCCTCCAAACATTTTTCTTCCATAATTATATTCCACAACAGGACGTAAACATCCGACCCTTCCGTCCTGCTTTTGCTATGCGCATAAAGGAGATATTGCCTTCCCATTTTTATAGGCAGCCTTCCACTTTATTTTAGCGGAAATCGAAAATTTAATAAAGAGTTTCACTTAAAATTACTATTTTCGTATAAACCAATTGCCCATGAAGCGGTATACACTCCTGATCATTCTTGTATCACTGCTTTTCACGTATAACGTTTCTTCTCAGGAAGGTATTGACTGGAGAGAACGGTTTAAAGAAGCCAATGCCTATTTTCTGTATGAAGAATACAACGAGGCGCTCCCCATTTATCTTCAGATGCTGCGGGAATTCCCCAACAACCAAAATATCAGGTACCGTATCGGAGTATGTTATCTGAATACTCCCGGGCAGAAAGACAAAGCCATTGACTACCTGGAAAGAGCTTCCCGGCACACTTCGGATAAATACAGGGGAGAAAATATCCGGGAAAACAATGCCCCGCCCGAGGCCCTGTTCCGCCTGGGCGACGCCTACCGTGTAAACAACCGTCTTGACGAAGCATTGGAAGCATACCGGCGATTTAAAAATTCTGTCGACGAAAAAAAGTATGACCTGGATCTTGTTGATGAACAGATCCGTGCCTGTGAAAATGCCAAAAAGATCATGCAAAACCCTATGTTTCTGGATATGAGGAATATGGGCGAAGTGATCAATTCCAGGTTTTCCGACTATAATCCTGTTGTGTCGGCCGACAGGACCATGATGGTTTTCATGCGGAAACTTCAGTTCTACGATGCCGTTTTCTTCTCCAAAAAAGTGGACGGAAAATGGACCGAGCCGGAAAACCTCACCTTCCAGCTGGGAGAAGACGATGACCTCTATACCAGTTCTCTTTCTGCCGACGGAAAAGAACTGTACCTATACAAAGTTGATGGTTACGACGGGAATATATACGTTAGTTATTATGACGGGAAGGAATGGTCCCGCATTAAGAGACTGAACGATCATATCAACACAAAATACTGGGAATCACATGCCTCCATTTCAGCCGACAGAAAAACCCTGTATTTTACCAGCAACCGGAAAGGGGGTTACGGGGACCTGGATATCTATGTATCCACACGTGACAGTGTGGGCGGTGAATGGGGCCCACCCGTGAACCTGGGAAACAAAATCAACACTCCGTACAATGAAGATGCCCCGTTCATATCCCATGACGGCAAAACACTCTATTTCAGCTCCTACGGCCATTTCAATATCGGAGGGTACGATATTTTTTATTCCAACCTGTTGAGCGACAGCACCTGGTCGGCTCCAATGAACATGGGATACCCGGTAAACACCCCTGATGACAATCTTTTCTACTATCCCATTGGCGAGGGATACCTTGCCTATTATGCCATGTACAGTGAAGAGGGTTTCGGTGAACAGGATATTTTTGAACTCGAAATATATTCCGAAGAACATCCCAAGAAATACCTTATCAGTGGAATGGTTGGACTGAAAACCACCCAGGGCTATCTACCCGAGGCCATTACGGTTCGTTTCATCAACACGGAAAGCGGCGATACGGCGTCCGTTGTCATGGCCGATGCATCGGGGCGTTATCAAACCGACCTGGTTCAGGGCAATTATCATGTAGTTTTTGAGGCAGACCGTTTCATTCCTGCCACAGACCGGCTGGTGATTGAGCCTTCTGAACACAGGGATTCCTTCACCCTGAACAAAACCCTTGAAGAAGCCGATCTGATTGCCGAACTTGAAGTTTCTGATACGGCCGTTTACATTACCAAAGGGAAAGTCAGAATTGACCTGGATACTGAAAAGAATGCCACACTGGTTGTGGAAACCATCAGGGACAGTGTGGTAGTGAACCGCGAGGAGTTCAATATCAGAAAAACGGAAACCCGGTATACCCTCGATCCCCTGCCAGGTGAAACCATTTTGCGTTTTACACTGACAGATCAGGCCGGCAACCGTACCGTAAAAGAAACGGTGGTTACTTACGAACCTCCGCGTGCGAAAGTCAAACCGGTTCCCGACGATGTATTGAGCGCAATGAAAGAACTCAAAGCCATTTCCGGGAAGGAATGGAGAAAGATCATTGAAAATACTGATCCTCAGCAATCGAAATTGTATTCTGTCAGTGATCTGCGGAAGTACCTGGTGAATGAAAGCAACCAGCCGGCTGAGGTCGATACCCTTTTCATGTACCGCCACCAGGTGGCTTCTCTGAACACCACCGGCATAATGGAAAAACTGAACAGATATGCCCACGGTGAAATGAAGGAGGCAATAAGCCGTATCGACAGTGTCATATGGGCTGACAGCACCTCATTCCGACTCATCGAACACCTGAATGCCCTCTCGGAAAACTATGCATTCAGTGACAAAGATATACGCAGGATCCTGATGATCTCACCAGCCACTGAGAAACAAAAAGTCAGGGAACTGATGGGTAAAATGGAGGAAATGGCCGAAGGTTCACTGAAATCATCCATTGAACAGCTTGAACCTGAACGCGAAGGGATTACAAACAACCAGGAACTCGTGGAATACCTCATTGGAAAAGCCGAAATCTTCGGATACGAAAAGGAAGAAGTCTTCAGACTCGTGTCCGCCCTGGCTTCAGGGGGAAAGATAGATGTACTGGCATTTCTTGAAAGCCTGACAAATTCATCGGAAGGAGCTTTGAATGATTTCCTCTCAGGCCTTGACTATGAAATGGTCCGGAAAATGACACCGGAACAATTGATGGAATATATATTGCAACAGTCGGTTAATTATCCCTATACTGCCGACCAGGTTTGGGACCTCCTCTTCAAACTGATGGATAAACACAGCGAGCTGGCCGATGAGGTAATTGAAATACTTTCGGAAGAAAAGGTGCCGGGCCGATTATGGATCGTATGGCTTACTGGCGGCGGTATTTTGTTCCTGGTTGTTCTGTTCCTTATTCTGACCAGAAGAAAGAAAGGAAAAAACAGAGAAAACCATGACCTCCGGGGATAAAAAGGTCTGACAGACTGAATGGCTTCATGAAGGGATTGATCAAATGAACAATCCCTTCATTTCTTTCCTCATGTGAATTAAATTATTAAATTTGTTTGGTTTCAAATCCCAAGGCCCATGAAAAAAGCTCTGGTATTTCTGTTATCCTGTCTATTATTTTCCTCCACATTCGCACAGGAAGTCAATTTCAAGGAAACCTTCCTTGACGGGGATTATTTCTTGTTATACGAAGAATATGCCGATGCCCTGCCCTTCTTTCTTGAACTATATGAAATAGATCAAGACAATGCCAACATCTGTTACCGGATTGGCATGTGTTATATCAATATGCCGGGACAAAAAGAGAAAGCCATTCCCTATCTGGAGAAAGCCGTTAAAAATACCACCTCAAGTTACAGAGAAGGGAATTACAGGGAAGACAGAGCCCCCCTGGAGGCCTATTATTATCTGGGAGCCGCCTACCGGATACAGGAACGATTTGATGAAGCCTGCCAGATTTTTGACCAGTATCTGTCATTAATAGAAAACGGAGATACCATTAACCGCAATTTTATCCTACAACAGATCAATGCATGCGAGAACGCCAGAGAATATATGAAAGATCCCGTCCCCTTCGATGCAGTAAATCTGGGTCCACCCATAAATGATCAGTTTCCCAATTTCAAACCGGTTACCACACCCGATGAAGAAACCCTGATATTCGTTACCGGCCTGAAATTTTATGATGCGATATTTTATACCGAAAAATCTGGCACCCAGTGGAGCGATCCGGTCAATCTCAGCCCGGAAATCCTTTCAGACGGGGACATGTATCCCACATGCCTTTCATCAGACGGGAAACAATTGTTACTTTCCAAAGACGACGATTTCAACAGCGATATTTACCTCAGCCGGAAAATAGACGGAGAATGGCAACCGGCAGAAAAACTCGGGAAGAATATCAATACCAAATACTGGGAAAACCATGCCTGCGTTTCTGAGGACGGGTCTGTTCTGATTTTTGCCAGCAACAAACCCGGAGGATACGGCGGTTTTGATCTGTATCTTTCCCGCTGGGATGAAACCATCGGCGACTGGGGCCCCGCTGAAAATATGGGGCCTGCAATCAATACCCCTTTCAATGAAGAAACCCCCTTCCTGGTGAATAACGGAAAAACCATTTATTTCAGTTCCCAGGGGCACGAAACCATGGGAGGCTACGATGTTTTTACTTCCTCCCTTCGCGATGACGGGAACTGGAGCACACCGGTCAACCTGGGTTATCCCATTAACACCTCCGACGAGGATCTTTTCTTCATGCCAGTGAATGACGGTATAAACGCCTACTTCGCCAGATATACCGAAGATGGTTACGGGCAGGAAGACATTTACCGATATGAGATTTATTCTGATAATAACCCAAGACCCGTATTAATAACCGGAAAAGTAACCCTTGAGGATAAGACCGTAACGGAAGCAACCGAAATAAAGGTTAATATATCCGGCCCCTCAGGTACTCAGCCCTCAACCCTGCCGGTCGATCCTTCAACCGGCGTATATCACTACACCAGCAAGGTGCCAGGCACCTATACCCTCACATTCGAGTGTGAAGGTTACGAACCCCTTGTCAGGGAAGCTCATCTTCCATCCGATTATTCTCTTTCGGAAGTAATGGTAGACGCCACACTGGTTGCGGTTCCCCCCGAAATCATTACCCTGAAACATATCTATTTCGCTTTTGACAGGGCAACCATCACCACAGAAGAAAAGGTTAAACTTGACGAACTGGTAAAAATCCTGGAGGAACACGCCAGATTGAATATTGAAATTATCGGCCATACCGATGCCATTGGTCCGGCTGCATACAATCAGAAACTTTCCGAACGCCGTGCAGGTGCCGTACGTGATTACCTCATATCAAAAGGGATTGGGAAGGCGAGGATCAGCATATCGGGAGAAGGTGAAAACAACCCGATAGCCCGAAACCGGTACGAAAACGGTACCGATTGTCCCGAGGGACGGGCACTGAACAGAAGGGCAGAAATTCGTGTTCCTGAATCAGGTGATCTGATCATGGAATACGAACCGATCGAAATGCCGGACGATATCAAAATCCGGTAACGTATCCATGAGCTGTTGCAACGAAATGTCTAAAAAAACACCCGGGTTGAAAATGACCGGAGTCATCCTCCTCCTTTCCTGGTCATTCGCAACAGCACAGTCGGGTAAGGATTACCAGAAAACCTTCTATGAGGGGAATTTTCATTACCTCTACGAAGAATATGAAATGGCCTTACCCTATTTTTCCGGGCTGGTTGAGAAGCATCCCGATAATGCCAACCTGAATTATAAAACCGGGATTTGCCTGCTACATATTCCGGGTTACGAATCCCTGGCCGTTCCTTATCTTGAAAAGGCTACAAACCGTGTGAAAAAACGTTACAGGGATGACTCCCACAGAGAAATGTCAGCACCGCGCGAGGCATTTCTGTATCTGGGGATAGCCTGCAGGATAAACGGAAATCTCGATGCCGCCCTGGAACATTTTGCCAGGTACCGGAGATGGTTCGGACAGGATGATCCGGAAACAAAAGAAGCCGAACGGCAGATAAAAATGTGTGAAACCGCAAAAAGATTTTATTCTGCTCCGGTTTCTGAACCTCCTGTTGAAATCCCCGTAATAAATACCGGCATCTATGTTTATAATCCCTGTCTGGCCCCCGATGGTTCGGCTTTGGCATTTATGCACCGGAAGGATTATTACCGGGCTGTGATGCTTTCGGAAAAATACGACGGCAGCTGGCATGAACCCCGGAACATCACTGCTTCCATTGAATCTGACGGATATTTTGAATGTGTATCCCTTTCAGGAAACGGAAAGGTGCTTTTCCTGACCAGACAACAGAATGAGCAGTACGACCTGTATTATTCCAGGTATAAAGAGGGGCGCTGGAGCCCTGTCAGACCTCTCGAGGGGGTGAATACACGGTGGAATGAAACTGCCGCATTCCTGACAGATGACGAAAATACCCTGTATTTCTCCAGCGACAGACCGGGGGGATATGGAGGATTGGATCTGTACGCAGCGCAGCTGGATGAAGAATTTGTGGTTGCCGGCCTGCAATTGCTGGACAATCAGATCAACACACCCTACGACGAAACCTCGCCTTACCTGAAGCATCCCGATACTCTGTTTTTTGCCTCCGATGGACACATAACCATGGGCGGGCTTGATATTGTCCGTTCCATCAGATCCGGAGATACCTGGACGGTTCCGCAAAACCCCGGGTATCCTGTCAATTCAACCCTGAACGACCGGGCCTTCTCTCCTGCCCCTGGTGATGCTGATTTTATTCTGACAAGGCACAAAGAACCCGGAACGAGCCAGTTAGCATGGTTCATGCCGACCCACACATTTCAACCTGCCCAGGTTGTGGTTTCAGGGAATGTACATGTTACCAGCCCCACCGGCAGGGTTTCTCCCCTTGAAACCACGCTGACACTAACCAGCGTGGAAAAAGGCGACACCCTTCTGGTAACAACGGATAGTACAGGCCATTTTATATTCCACCTCCCCCCGGACATATATGAAATAACCCTGCAGGACAGCAGTTTAGAATCATTTACTCAACGGTTTCATATCACCGACAGGGAAGAAAGCCATTCCCTCGACATTTCCGTCAGGGAAAAAATCAGCGAAACCATCACACTAAGAAATATTTATTTCGGTTTCGACAGATATGATCCGCTCCCTTCATCGGAAAGCGCCCTCAGAGAGCTGGCCACAATACTGGAACAGTTACCCGATTTAAAAATTGAGATCCGGGGCCATACCGATGCCATTGGAACGGAAGATTACAATTTACGATTGTCGGAACGCCGGGCACTGTCGGTTAAAAACTACCTGGTAAAGCAGGGCGTTCTGCAAAACAGACTGGTAATCAAACCGCTCGGAGAATGTTGCCCCATTGCTCCAAACCACCTGCCCGACGGATCGGACAACCCGGAAGGAAGGAAATTCAACCGCAGAGTGGATTTTGCCGTTACGGAAAATAAATACCCCTTTAGTCAATCGGAAAAACCTGTCTTTTAGGCAACAATATTCCCGCCGGGCTGATCAGTACACACCAACCTGTGTGAAGCATGGTTCGTAATACAAGATTTTTTATTATCTTTCTTTTCTGTTCAAGAGGCTGGCTAAAATTACTTCAAATGAGAAATGTCCTTTTCCTTTTTAGTTTACTGTTATTCTGCACTCCTGCCGTGGCACAGGATGATCAGAGCCCGGAAGAATTGCTTGATAACGGGTTCTTCTTTTTCCAGGAAGAAGATTATGAAGAAGCTATTTATTATCTGCTGCGGCTCGAAGATACACCCTATTTCAATGCCAATGTACATTTCAGGATCGGAATGTGTTATTTACACATTCCCGGAGAAGAATACAAAGCCATCCCCTACTTTGAGAAAGCGCTCGAGAATCTTACCGGAAAATACTCGGCAAGATCCACAAAAGAAAAAAAAGCTCCCTACCATACCTGGTTTTACCTGGGCAGGGCATACCGGATCAATAACGAACTGGAAAAAGCCCTGGATGCTTTTTATGCTTTCAGGGAAGTTCCGGGCTTTGACAGGAATTACAATATCGGAATTGTGGAAAACGAAATCCGTGCCTGTGAAATAGCAAAAATCATAAAGGATATTCCCCTGAATGTGAACATCGTAAACCTGGGGTCGCCTGTCAATGATGCCTCGGACAATTACCACCCTGTCATTTCTGCCGATGAACAGACAATGGTATACATGACTGATTTAAAGTTTTATAATGCCATCTTTATGAGTAAAAAACTGGCCGGCATATGGACTGAACCCGTTAATATTACCCCACAGGTAGAATCGGACGGGGATGCCATCCCGGTATGGATTTCACCGGAAGGAAATAAATTGCTTCTCATAAAAGGCACAGGGAATAAACGTGATATCTACATCAGCACCTACAGTGCCGGATCCTGGTCCAGAATGGAGCCTTTTCCGGGTCCGGTTAATTCGAACCGGGCTGAATCCTTTGCTTCCCTGTCAACCGATGAAAAAACCCTTTATTTTTCAAGTAACCGGAGAGGAGGAATGGGCGGATTCGACATTTACCGCTCAGTACTTGACCAGTCCGGACAGTGGTCGGAACCGGAAAATCTGGGAGATGTGATAAACACCCCCTTCAACGAGGCCTGTCCACATCTGTCAGAAGACGGGAACACACTGTATTTTGCATCGGAGGGACATTACAACATGGGGGGATACGATATTTTTTATTCCACCAGGGAGCCGCCAGGGCAATGGCAAGATCCGATAAATATCGGATACCCGGTTAATACCACTTCCAATGAAACCTTTTTCTATCCCGCCAGGAACGGTAAGTTCGTGTATCTTTCCAGAAATATGCCGGAGGGATTCGGGCAGCAGGATATTTACCGCATTGAAATTATACCGGAAGAAACCCCCGGTATTGAAACGGTTTCAGGAAAACTGGATGCAACATGGGACTGTAAAACACCCTTTATCATCAGGCTGGTAGACAGGAATACGGAAGAAATACTGACCGAAATCATTATTGATCCTGAATCAAAGAAAATTAGCTACAAATCAAGTAGTAAAAATCTGAAAGTACTTATTGAAAAAAACAATTGAATTTTTAGATTTGTCAATATGTTAATAGCACATGCCTCATGCATAAAAGCCTGATATTTCTGTGCTGCTTATTTCTGCCGGGAACGATCACAGGCCAGACAAGGTCTGAAATGCGTGAGATTTTCGTCGAGGCCGAATCACATTACCTTTACCGGGAATATGAAGATGCCATATTGCTTTATCTTCTGCTGGAAGATGATGATAACGCCAATATCCTGTACAAGATCGGGGTATGTTACCTGCATATTCCCAACGAAAAGGAAAAGGCCATTCCATACCTCGAAAAAGCAGTGAAAAATGCATCCTACGATGCCCGGGATCATCTTCCTGCCGAAACCCGTGCTCCGCTCGATGCTTATTTCTATCTGGGCAATGCCTACAGGATCAACAATCAGCTCGATAAAGCCATCGCCACATACCAGCACTTCAGGGAACTGATCAGGCAGAACAATCCCATGGAAAATGATGAATTCATTAACCAACAGATCAGGGCATGTGAAATAGCAAAAGAACTGAAAAGGAATCCTGTCAGTTATATCCCCCAAAATCTGGGTAGCCAGGTCAATGTGGTATCCCTGAATATTCATCCGGCCGTATCGGGCAATGAAAATACCCTGGTATTTACTGCCAAGTACGGGGATGAGGATGTCCTTTATCAAAGTACCCGTACCACGGGCGGGACATGGAAGCCGGCGGAAGACATCACCCGCCAGGTCCACTCCGGCCGGGACGGAATGTCCTCTTCCCTTTCATCTGACGGAACGGAACTGTATCTGTATAAATCCGATATGGAAGACGGGAATATTTATGTCAGTTTTAAAAACGATGGAGAATGGACCCGGGCCCGAAAGATGAACCGGAACATTAACACCCGTTATTACGAATCGCATGCCTGTATCTCAAGCGATGGAAATACTCTGTATTTTACCAGCAACCGGCCTGGGGGAAGGGGAGAACTGGACATATATTTTTCAAAAAGGGACAAACGCGGTAACTGGGGACCTGCGGAAAATATAGGAAATAATATCAATACCCCCTTCAATGAGAATTATCCCTTTATTACAGAAAATGATTCACTGCTGTATTTTTCTTCGGAAGGCCATTACAACATGGGTGGATATGACATATTCTACTCTCAGCGAATGCCAGATGGATCCTGGAGCAAGCCCGTGAATATAGGATATCCCCTGAATACCACCGACGATGACCTGTTTTTCAATCCGGTGGAAAACGGCAAAGCCGCCTATATTTCCATGCTTGACGGTTACAAGGAAATAAACCTGTACCGAATTGAGATCCTTCCTGCGGGAACTACCCGTGACTTCACAATCAGGGGGCAATTGTCACTGGCCGACACCACCCGGGAGTTCGGCAGGGATTTTCAGATCATCATGATCGACAGGGAATTGATGGATACGGTAGATGTGGGATTCCCGAACCGGCAATCGGGACAATACTCTTTCATCACCAAATCAGGCAATTATGACCTGATTTATACCGGAAACGGATACCTTCCCCATCAGGAAGAAATACAGATCGATGAATATGCCCGAAAATCGGAATTTGTTATTGATGTGGAACTAAGCCCTGCAGAACCTTCCATAAAACCCGTCAGGCAAAAATGGCTGAAAGACAGCATCGATATCAGCCAGGCCAGGCCGCTCGATTCGGCAATGGTCATTACAGACCTTGACATCCAGGACCTTGAAACCATTGATCAGGAAAGGGACGTGTTGTATTATACCATTCAGTTAATGGCATTGAAAGTCCGGCCGGTGGATGTTTCCTATTTCGCCCCCCTTGAAAATGTACGGGTCATTCTGGGGAAAGACGGCTTTTACCGGTATACCTACGGCGAATTTGACACCATAGAAGAAGCGGAAAAAGTAAGGCAGCAACTGGTTGATGAAGGCTATCATGAAGATCTGTGGGTGAAAAAAGTTTACCAGGATTCGGAATAACCCCTCCCCGGCAGGGTGCGTCAGGGGAACGATCGCTGCATTTCATGAATACGCTTCTGGAAAATAAACGAATCAGACTCAGAGCCATGGAGCCCGAAGACCTGGAAGTACTGTACCTGTGGGAAAATGATCCCCGTCACTGGAAGGTAAGCCAGACCCTCATCCCCTTTTCAAAATTTACCCTGAAACAGTTCATCAAACAATCCACCAACGACCTGTATACCACCAGGCAATTCAGACTCATGATCATTCGCAGGAACGACGACCATCCCCTGGGAGCAATCGATTTGTTCGATTTTGATCCCTACCACAAGCGGGGCGGGGTGGGTATTCTGATACATGACGAAAATGACCGGAACAAGGGATATGCTTCCGAAGCTCTCCAATTGTTCAAGGAATACTGTTTCGGGCACCTGAAACTCCACCAACTTTACTGCCATATCGCCACTGACAACCAGGCCAGCCTGCGTTTGTTCACCGGGAACGGATTCACCGTTATCGGCGAAAAAAAAGAATGGTTGTTCAATGGGAATGGTTATTCCAGCGAGTGGATGCTGCAGTGCATCAATCCGTCGTCTTAAGCGAATGATAATCGGGTATTTCTTTCAGAAAATTATAGCTGTTCGTCCGGTAATCCATGGCACAGGCATAATGCTTCAATCCGTTGGTAACCACCAGGTAATCTACCTTTAACTTCAGATTATAAGCAGCCACCTGGTCAAAGGTTTTCTGGCTGATCCTGACCTCCGGAGCCTTGCATTCCACAATCATTCGGGGAGTACCTTTTCTGTCGAAAAAAACAACATCACACCGTTTACCCATGCGGTTTATTTCCAGATACATCTCTACCCGGGTTAGCGCGGCCGGATAATTTTTCTCCCTGATCATGTAACTGACAAAATGCTGCCGAACCCATTCCTCGGGAGTCAGCACCACATACTTCTTCCTTATGGGGTCAAAAATGTAATCCCTCCCTTCTTTTGATTTTATATTGAAGGAATAAGTTGGTAAATTTAGCCGCTCCACAAAGTGAGTTGATTGTACAGGAACAAAGGTAAAAAGAAGATTGAACAATATACTATGAAAACAAAAGCCGAAATCGTCAAGGACTGGCTTCCGCGATATACAGGTATTCCTGTTGAAAATTTCGGGAAATATATCCTGCTGACCAATTTTATGAATTACATAGAAATGTTTGCAGATATGCACCATTTGCCCATTCCCGACAAAACGGTGAACATGCCAGCCCTAACCGGAAATGGAATTACCATGATCCATTTCGGAATGGGAAGTGCCAACGCGGCAACCATTATGGATCTTCTGGGAGCCGTTCAGCCACAGGCGGTTTTGTTTCTTGGAAAATGCGGGGGATTAAAGAAAAAAAACCAGCTGGGTGATTTTATTCTGCCCATAGCCGCCATTCGTGGAGAAGGAACCTCGGCCGATTATCTGCCCCCGGAGGTTCCGGCTCTTCCTGCTTTCAGCCTGCAGCGGGCCGTTTCAACCAGCATACGGAACCACCAGCGCGATTACTGGACCGGCACCGTATACACCACAAACCGCCGGGTATGGGAATATGATCAGAAATTCAAAAAATACCTCAGAAAAACCCGGTGCATGGCCATCGATATGGAGACCGCCACCATTTTTACCGTGGGATTCGCCAATGAAATTCCCTCAGGCGCATTATTGCTCGTTTCCGATCAACCCATGATCAGCTCCGGCATAAAAACACAGCAAAGCGATAAACTGGTGACTGGAAAATTCACCGAAATTCATTTGAAAATTGGCATTGATTCCCTGATGGAAATAAAAAACGAAGGCATGTCGGTAAAACACCTCAGATTCTGAACCTATGAAAATGTCCTACGAACAGATCATGAAGGATCTGAAAAACAAGGTCTACCGGCCTGTATATTTCCTGGCGGGTCAGGAACCCTATTTTATTGACAGGATTACCGAATACATTGCATCTCATGCGCTTCCTGAAGAAGCCCGGTCGTTTAACCAGATGATTGTGTACGGCAGGGATACCAGCGCCCATGAAATTGTGGACCTTGCCCGCCGATTCCCTATGATGTCCAGTCACCAGGTGGTTATTGTCAAAGAAGCACAGGATCTGCCGTCACTTGAGGCTTTTGAACATTATCTCAATGATCCAATGAAATCAACCATTCTGGTAATCAATTATAAATACAAAACCCTCAGCAACCGGCTGAAGGTATACAAAGCTTTGGAAAAAAACGGAATATATTTTGAATCAAAAAAATTGTATGAAAACAGTATTCCCCTGTGGATCGAGAATTATTTAAAAAGCAAAGGGTATTCCATGAATCCCGGGGTGGGAATGCTCCTGACCGAACACCTGGGAAGCGACCTGAACCGGATTGCAGGTGAACTGGACAAACTGATGATCGTTCTTCCGAAAAATGAAAATACCGTTACGGCAAAACATATTGAAGAGTATATAGGCATCAGCAAAGAATACAATAACTTTGAACTGACCAGTGCACTGGCCAGAAAAGATATTCTGAAATCGAACCGTATTGTAAAGCATTTCGGGAACCATCCGAAAAACTATTCCATTACCCTCACCCTGGCGGCCATCTACTTTTTCTTCAGCAAAAGCCTTGTGTACCATTACCTCAGCAACAAATCAAGGGACGAAGCTGCCCGGGTGCTAGGGATTCATTCTTTTCACATGAAGGATTACGAAGCGGCCGCCAGAAACTACAGTGCGGAAAAATTGAAGCAAATCATCAGCTTACTGCGTGAATACGATGTGAAATCAAAGGGATTCATACCGGTTTCCGCCGAAGATGGAGACCTGTTAAAGGAATTGATCTATAAAATATTACACTGAATTCATCATGACCATTCTGATCGTTGCCATTATATCGCTTATTTCCATCCTGGCCTTCAACAACCCGCGGTTGATTACCCGGTTACAGTTTAATCCCTACCGGGTAGTCCACTACCGCGAATACCACCGCTTTCTTACACACGGCCTGATCCATGCCGACTGGATGCATTTGATAATCAATATGATGGTGCTTTTTTTCTTCGGCACGGCAGTGGAAAGTTATTTTCATCAAATGGCTGAAGCGGGAATGATCAGGTGGCCCGAAATACACTACCTGATCCTCCTGGTGGGATCGATGGCCATCGCTACCCTCACCACATTGAAGAAATACCGGAATGAACCCGGTTACAACTCGGTAGGGGCCTCGGGAGCGGTTTCCGCCTTTATCTTCACCAGCATCTTCTTCAATCCCTGGCAAACCCTTTTGTTGTATTTCATTCCCATTCCGGGCATCATCTTCGGGATTGCCTACCTGATCTATTCGCACATCATGAGCCGGCGTGCTTCCGACCATATCAACCACGATGCACACTTTCTGGGAGCCGTCGCCGGATTCATCTATCCGGCCATCATCGCTCCTTCCCTTATCGGTTACTTTTTTCAGCAACTGTTAAATCCATGAAACAGCAGGCCATATTTCTTGACCGCGACGGAGTGATCAATGAAGAAAGAGGGGAATATACCTATCTGATAAAGGATTTTCGCTTCAATGAAGGAGTGTTCACAGCCCTGCGGATGTTTCAGGAAACAGGATACCTGCTGATTGTGATTTCCAATCAGGGAGGCATTGCCAGAGGCATGTACACCAGGGAGGATATTGACCGCCTTCACCGGTTCATGGAAAATGAACTCATTGCGGAAAATATCCGTCTTACCGAAATATATTACTGCCCCCATCATTCCGATGTGGAAAAATGCCTGTGCAGGAAACCGGGAACCCTCATGCTGGAAAAAGCCATGGCACGTTTCGGTATTGATCCTGCCCGTTCCTTCTTTATCGGCGATCATGAAAGGGATGCGCAAGCGGCCATTAAAGCGGGGATCACAGCTGTTACCATACGGCCCAACCAGCCGCTGACAGAGATAGTGGACCAGATCATACCCGGCTACCAAAAGCGCCGAACGGATTAATTATTGGCAGGGTTTTCTGGAAAATCAGCCCAGAGACGGTATTTCTTATCCTTCATCTTCCTGAGAACAGCCCGCCATTCTTCCCTGTCGGAACAGGACATGATGGTAGCCGGATCTACCCGGGTAACCAGCCAGGAATTCTCGTGAATTTCATTTTCAAGTTGCCTGGGCATCCATCCGGAATAACCCACAAAAAACCTGATCTGCCCGGGCCGGATCAATCCTCCGTTTAATAACTCTTTCACCGTATTAAAATCACCTCCCCAGTATATATCATGAAAAACCTGCATGCTGTTCGGGATCCGTTCTCCAAGGGTGTGAATATAATGTACCGTATTGGTTGCCACCGGCCCGCCCAGCGATACGGAAACTTCCGCATCCGGAAAATTTTTCAGTAATTCCGACAGGGCAATATGTACCGGCTTGTTCAGAATAAAACCTACCGAACCTTCTTCGTTATGCTCTACCAGAAAAACGATGGAGCGCTTGAAATACTGATCTGACAAGAAAGGTTCGGAAATCAGGACCCTCCCTTTTCCCACTTTGTGATCTTTTGGCTCTACATGAAAAAAATCAAAATTCAGATCCATCTGTTCCGTTTATTCTGTTTTCCTTTGAAAAATACGTATTTTTACCATGGAAATCAAAAAATATTCCATTGCTGAAGCATGTTTTATTTTCCATTCCCTCATTCCGAAAACCGAATCATGAGTAAAGCCATACCCACTGTCAATCAGGGCAATAAAAACCGAAAAAGCAAGTGTATACCGGTTATTCTTGCAGTTGGCTTGTTTCTTGCCGCCTGTACCACACAGAAAGACCTGCTTTATTTACAGGGGCTGAACTCAGCCGGCGAAGAACTGCCACTGCAGCTCCCCGGCGATTACCTGATACAGGAACAGGACATTCTGTACATCAGGCTATTATCCTATAACCAGGAATTCAACAACCTCCTTGACATTTCCGAAACCGGCACCTATGCCATCGGGGAAGGATACCTGTACATCAACGGGTATCAGGTGAACGATTCCGGATATGTGGAAGTCCCCTTCATTGGACAGGTTCCGGTGCTTGGAACTACTGTGGAAGAAGCCAGGAAAAGGATTACCAGGAAAGCCCAGGAATTCATTAAAGATCCGGTGGTCATTGTAAAATTGTTAAGTTTTAAATTTACTATTCTGGGTGAGGTAAAAGTTCCCGGAACCTATCAGAACTACAACAAACAGCTTACCGTGCTTGAAGCCATTGGAATGGCAGGAGATATTACCGATCTCGGGAACCGGAAAGACATACTGGTGGTTCGCAGAACACCCGATTCCATCCGTACCTTTCACCTGAATCTGCTGAACAAGGATATCCTTGCATCCGAAGCCTTTTTCGTTCAGCCGAATGATGTGATCTATGTAAAACCCACGCATAACAGAATCATACGGATCAATATACCCACCCTTTCCTTTATATTCGCATCACTCTCTACTGTCTTACTCGTGTTAAATTACTTTAAGTAAGCCTATGGATCCTCATCAGGAATATATTTACCAGGAAGAGAACATTGACATAAAAAAGTTTCTGCTCAGAATACTGGGAAACTGGTACTGGTTTGCCATTTCCCTATTCATTGCCATTACGGCGGCCTATCTGTTCAACCGGTATTCCGAACCCATTTACAGTGTCAGCGCTACCCTGATAGCCCGGGGGGAAGAGAAAGGAAAAACCGGGATGGAAGGTTTCATCGAAGGGATGGAAATCGTTACCCGGCAGGTGAATGTGGAAGATGAAATGGAAATTCTCCGTTCGTACACACTCACCAACCAGGCTCTGCGGAAACTGGACGATTTCGATGTTTCGTATGTCCTGGTGGGAAGAAGGGGTATCAAGGAATCGAAACTTTACAACCGTTCCCCGTTTGTGGTGGAACTCGATACCCTTTATCCGCAGCTGCCGGGTCACAAAATTTACATTACTCTCCTGAACAGGGAAGAATTCCGACTGGAAATCGACGAACATTACGATATCGACCGGGTGATGAAATTCGGAGAGCCGTTTGTGCATCCTCCGCTGGCATTTACAGTAAAACAACGCAATCCTGAAGAATTCGATCCAACAAGCTGGTCATCCAACAAGTTCTATTTCGTTGTCAATAACCTGAACGCTCTTACCAATGCCTACCGTTCGAAATTGTCGGTCGAGGTAAACGATCCGAAAAAAGGTTCGGTACTGACCCTGACCACCCAGGGGTTTGTGGCGCAGCAGGAAGCCGATTACCTGAACAAGCTCATTGAAGTATACATTGATTACGGCAGGGAGGAAAAAAGCAAAAATGCCACACTGGCCCTCCAGTTCATTGATGAACAGCTGAAAGAAATTGTCGATTCTCTGGAATCGGTGGAACAGGAAATGCTCGAATTCAGGCTCAGATACAATATCATCGATCTGAGCCAGGAGGGTGCGGCCATTGCCCAGAAACTGATTGACCTGCAAAAGGAAAAAACCATGCTGGGCATGCAGCAAAAATATTACCATTACCTTCAGGGTTATATCCGGGAAAGAGGTGATTTTTCCGATGTCATTGCCCCTTCTGTAATGGGAGTGAACGAACCGCTCCTCACCAACCTCATTGCCAGGCTTACCGAATTATATTCCGAACGGACCACCCTGGAACATTCTGCCCAGCGATTCAATCCTTCAGTCACCCTGAATGCCCGCCAGATTGAGGAAACACGTCAGATCCTGCTGGAACATGTGAGCAGCATGATCGAATCGGCTGCCCTGAGCATGAAGGATATTGACCGCCGCATGGCGGAAGTGGAAAAAGACATCCAGCAGTTACCGGTAACGGAACGGGCATTGATCGGAATTGAACGGAAATTCCAGGTAAACGACGAAATATATACCTACATGCTGCAAAAACGCATGGAAGCGGGTATTGCCAAAGCTTCAAACCTGCCCGACAACCGGATGCTCGATCAGGCCCGGGCTGAAAATGCCGCAAGGGTAAAACCCAAAACCTCCATGAACTATATGATCGCCCTGATCCTGGGATTTGTTGTACCGGTGGTGATCATTCTGCTGATCGATTTTTTCAACAACCGGATCGTTGACCGGAAAGACATTGAAGATCATACCAGCGTACCCGTGATCGGCTCGGTGGGTCACAATAAAACCGATTCCGAAATCCCGGTATTCCTGCAGCCCAAATCATCCATTGCCGAATCGTTCCGGGCACTGAGAACCAATCTGCAGTACATGCTCAGGGAGAAAGGGGAAAATATTGTTCTGATTTCATCCACGGTGAGCGGGGAAGGAAAAACATTCATTGCCACTAACCTGGCAGTGATCGTTGCCATGTCGGGCAGAAAAACCCTCCTGGTAGGCCTCGATCTGCGTAAGCCGAAAATCCACAGGGATTTCAATATTACAAACGAAACAGGCCTGAGCACATACCTTATCAACCAGAGCGAACTGGACGATATTATTCATCCCACCGATATTGAAAACCTATACGTGGTCACGTCGGGGCCTGTTCCCCCGAACCCTGCTGAATTACTGGAAACCGGGCGAATGGCCACCTTCATGGAACATATCCGTAAGGAGTACGATATGGTCATTCTCGATACCCCTCCTGTGGCCGTGGTTACCGATGCCATTCTGGTGAGCAAATATTCCCATGCCAACATTTTTGTGGTACGGCATAATTTCTCACATAAAAACGTTATCCAGTTTATTGACGAGATATACAAAAGGAAAGACATCCGCAACATTTCCCTGCTGATCAATGATATTAAGCTGCATGGATATTACGGTTACGGATACGGTTACAGATATGGATACGGATACGGCTATAACTATGGATACGGTTATGGATACGGATACGGAAGCGACTACTACTCGGATGATGATAATGCACAAGGCAGCCTTTTCAGGCGGTTGCTGCATTCGGCAGGAAAACGGAACCGGAAAGAATAAATCCGGAATCCTCATCGTTGCGTATTTGAAAATCCGGCTTTTTTTTGCATCTTCCCTGCCCTATTCAGGTAAAATTCAAGCAGCCGGCGCCGTATGCAGGAATTAAAAAAACAACCCACCCTTTTTCAGGCATTCATTCCCATCATTTTCCTGATTGTTCTCCTGTTTCTGAATGTCCGGTTCTTTGAGGATACCCTGGGCGGAGCCAATCAAATCGTACTGATCCTGTCGGCTTCCATTGCAGGGATCATAGCTACCCGTCTTGGCCTTCCCTGGAAATCGGTCAGAAGCAGTATGGTGAAGAGTATCAGCTCGGCCATGCCATCCATCCTCATCCTGTTTCTGATCGGATCGCTGGCAGGAACCTGGATGATCAGCGGGGTGGTGCCGGCCTTGATTTATTACGGGCTGAAAATACTGAACCCCACTATTTTCCTGTTCGCCACCGTGGTCATCTGCTCCATTGTTTCACTGGCTACCGGAAGTTCCTGGTCAACAGTGGCAACCATCGGGATTGCCCTGCTGGGCATAGGAAATGCCATGGGATTTCATGCGGGAGTTACTGCCGGTGCTATCATTTCAGGGGCCTATTTTGGCGACAAGATGTCGCCCATGTCCGATACCACCAACCTGGCGCCGGCAATGGCCGGTACCGACCTGTTTACCCATATCAGGTATATGGTCTATACCACCGGACCATCCATTCTCATTTCCCTGGTTATTTTCCTGATCATCGGACTTACTGTCAAATTGCCTGAAGAGAACACCAGTATCGAAGGGGTACTGGCCGCCATTGATCATCATTTTCACATCACACCCTGGCTGTTTATTGTACCGGCATTTCTTATTTATATCATTGTCAGGAAAGTGGCTCCACTGCCTTCCCTCCTGGCAGGAACCCTGATGGGGGGCATCTTTGCCGTGATTTTTCAGCCGGATGTGATCAGGGAAGTGGCAGGAACGGATGGAACCTACCTGAAAGATTCCTACATCGCCGTCATGAAATCCATGTTCGGGTCGGTAAGCGTGGTGACCGATAATGCGCAGGTGAACGAACTGCTTGCCACAAGGGGTATGGCCGGCATGCTGAACACTATCTGGCTGATCCTGTCTGCCATGGTTTTCGGAGGAGCCATGGAATCGGCCGGATTGCTTGTCAGGATCACCCAGTCCATCATTCGTTTTGTCCATTCGGCCGGTTCGCTGGTAGCTGCCACGGTAGGGTCCTGCCTGTTTTTCAACGTCACCGCATCCGATCAGTACATATCCATTGTGGTCCCCGGCCGCATGTTTGCGAAAGCCTATCGTGATCAGAGACTGAAACCCGAGGTGCTGAGCCGTTCCCTGGAAGATTCGGGCACCGTCACGTCGGTGCTTATCCCCTGGAATACATGCGGGGCCACCCAGGCAGGTGTCCTGGGAGTATCCACCTGGACCTACATGCCCTATTGCTTCTTTAATATCATCAGCCCTTTCATGAGCATATTCATGGCAGCTTTCAATATCAACATCCGCCGATATAAAACGGGCGATCCTGAGTATGTTGAATTCAAGGAAGAAGACCGCATGGATTACTGATACACCACTCTAATACAGAGTGGGATGTTTCACAGGATCGGCTTCGTGCATCATGTCGTACAGGGTCTCGAAAACATCCTCTGCATTGGGATTGGAAAAATAATCCCCGTCGGTGGTATAGGCCGGGCGATGCTCCCTGGCGGTAATGGTCCTGGGTTCCGCATCCAGAAAATAATAGGCCCGCTGTTCTTCCACCACTTTCTGCATCATGAAGGCAGTGGCGCCTCCCGGCACATCCTCGTCGAAAAATACCACCCGGTTGGTTTTCTTCACCGATTCCAGAATGGTATGGTCCAGATCAAAAGGAAGCAACGTTTGCACATCGATCAGTTCCACCGATATGTCAAATTCGGCCAGCTGTTCCACGGCTTCCTGGGCAATACGCACACAGGATCCGTAAGTTACCAGGGTAATGTCCGTTCCTTCATTCAGTATCTCGGGTTTCCCAAGCGGAACCTTGTATTCGCCTATATTGGCCGGCATTTTTTCCTTCAGCCGGTAACCGTTCAGGGGCTCGATCACCAAGGCCGCATCATCCCCTTCCATTAAAGTATTGTACATTCCGGCAGCCTGCGTCATATTTCTGGGCACACACACATACACACCCCGAATGGAATTGATCACCATGCTCAGGGGAGATCCCGAGTGCCATATCCCTTCCAGCCTGTGCCCGCGGGTTCTTACAATAACGGGTGCTATCTGATTCCCTCGGGTGCGGTAATGTGTACTGGCCAGGTCGTCGCTCAGGGTCTGGAGAGCGTACAGAAGGTAATCAAAATACTGAATTTCAGTAAGCGGTTTCAGTCCACGCAGTGCCAGCCCGATCCCCTGGCCCAGAATGGTGGTTTCCCGGATACCGGTATCGGAGATCCGCAACTTTCCGTATTTTTCCTGCAAACCGGCCAGGGCCTGATTCACATCCCCGATGTTTCCGGTATCCTCACCGAAAGTAACCAGTTTGGGATATTTCTCAAACAGGTAATCGAAATTGGCCCTTAAAACCTCCCGCCCGGGGACCATGGGGGCATCGTCATCAAAAACCGGCTTGACTTCTTCCACCTTCAGCACGGAAGCTTTGGTTTCATTGTAAAGATAACTGTTGTACCGCTCACGGCTGTCTTCGTAATTTCTTTTCAGCCACTGTGAAAGGTCATCCTGCAATTTTTCACGCTGGGTGCAATCGAGGCAGACATGCCTCAACATTTTTTTTGCCGCACTGAAAATATCTTTCCGAATGGGATGGATCACTTTTTTCAAATCGTTGGTGATCATCCCTATTTTATCGATCTTATCGCGTTTGCAAACACAGGAACGGTTGTCGATAATGCTTACCAGGGCATCCCGCTCCAGTTTGATGGGATCGGTAAAAGCTTTCCAGGCATTCTTTCTGGCCTGTTTTGCCTCTTCCTCAGCTTTTTTCTCAATCTCGTCGCATTCTTCCGCCGTAGCCAGTTCCGATTCGACCATCCATTCCCTCATTTTTCTGATCGGATCAAACTCTTCCTCCCACTTCAGCCTCTCTTCTGATTTGTAGCGCTCATGGGAACCCGAGGTGGAATGCCCCAGGGGCTGGGTCACTTCTTCAATATGAAATACCACCGGGATGTGTTTTTCCCTGCATATGGCAATCCCTTCCTCATACATCTTCACCAGGCCGGGATAATCCCATCCTTTGCCTTTATACACCATGATCCCGCCCGGGTGTTCCTCGTCCTTCACAAAACCCCGGAGCAATTCGGAAATACTGCCTTTGTTCGTTTGATATTCTTTGGGAACAGAAATCCCATAACCGTCATCATACACCGAGAGCGCCATGGGCACCTGCAACACACCCGAAGCATTGACCGTTTCCCAGAAATGCCCTTCCGAAGTACTGGCATCACCGATGGAACCGAAAGCCACCTCATCACCGTTGTGTGAGAGGGTGGTAAACTCCTTGAGTTCGGGAATCTCCCTGAACAGTTTGGATGCCCAGGCCAGTCCCAGCAAACGCGGCATCTGACCGGCAGTTGGACTTATATCGGCCGAAGAATTTTTCTGTGCGGACAGGTCTTTCCATGTGCCATCCCTGTTTATGTTGGGAGTGGAGAAATGATTGTTGAACGACCTGCCTCCGTTGTGTGGGTTCAGTTCACCGTCGGTATTCCCGTACAATTGATGAAAAAACTGCTCGGCAGTAAATAATCCGGCTGCCATCATCCAGGTCTGGTCGCGGTAATACCCCGACCGCCAGTCGCCGTTCCGGAACTGCTTGGCCATGGCAATCTGCACAATCTCCTTGCCATCACCGAAAATACCGAATTTCGCCTTTCCGGTCAGCACTTCCTTACGGCCCAGTATACTAAGATTCCTGCTGACATTGGCCAGGTGATAATCCGCAAGAACCTCTTTTTTAAAATCCTGAAAAGAAATATCACCCTTTTCTTTATTTTTTTCAACCATTATTTATTATAATTAATATAATTATTAATATTATTTATTTCTTATTTAATATTATTTATATAATTTTTCATTTCTATAAATTATCTGCTTCTTTTATTGTTCCCGCGTAAATAACTAAAGTTAAGAACTGTTCATCAATTTACCTATATTTGTAAACAAATCCGCCGAAAAAATGTTCCTGAAACTGGTCATTCTTTCCCTGCTTCTTCTCACCTTTTCAATTCTGGCCATGGCTTCAGGCATCCTCCTCAAAAGTAACGGGCGGTTTCCTGCCATTTCCATTGGTAAAAACAGGGAAATGAAACGGAGGGGTATAACCTGTCCCCGGCATGATGAACTGATCTGCCACAGGAGAACCGGAAAAGGAAAGACCTGCGGATGTCAGTAAGCTGTTGAACCAATTTCTCCTCCGGTTGTTACTGTATCAGAGAACAATAAATCAAAGACGATGTTCATCAAGATCCTGATCGTGGCCGTTGTATTGATGGTACTGGCCGTTCTGGGGCTCATGCTGGGCTTGCTGAGGAAAAAAAACGGACAGTTTCCCACCCGGGGCTGCGGAGTATCTGCCGGAGGTGTGGACCATCCTTCCGGATGCTGCTGTATGGATCACTGTGCGGGCTCTTCCGTGTGATCTTCCCGCAGGTATTGCCTGAACCCTTCTGTCATCCAGGTTTTGAATGCCCCATTCTCATCGGAATAGATAAAATACCCCTCCAGTTCAGGCATTTCGCTAACCAGGCTCATCCCTTCCTCCAGGCCCATCACCATGCAGGCCGTGGCATAGGCATCGGCCGTCATGCAATCGGGCGCCGTAATGGTCACACTCAATAGCCGGTCAAGAACGGGATACCCGGAGCGGGGGTCTATGGAGTGAGCGTATTTTACACCGTTTTTTTCATAGAATTTCCGGTAATTTCCCGATGTAGCCAGATTGATTTCAAAACATTCCATTATCACCTGCAGGTCCTGTCCCGGAATAAGGTTGTTGTCAACGGGCCTGTCAATACCAACGGTCCAGGGTCGCCTGTTTATTTTATGTCCGCTGGTACGTATTTCACCGCCCAGTTCAACCAGGTAATTCCGTATGCCCCTGCTTTCCAGAAAACTGCCCACCACATCCACTGCGTAACCCTGGGCAATGGCATTCACATCCAGCTGTACGCCGGGCACCTTCTTTACCAGTTTCCTTCCCTGCAACACCACTTTGTCCATTCCCACCAATTGCAGCAGGCTGTCGATGTTCACGGTATCGGAATCTGCCGGTCCATCCGGGCCGAAGCCCCAGGCATTCACCAGGGGCCCTACGGTAATATCGAAAGCCCCGCCGGTTTTACGGGTTACCTCAGTGGCTGTTTTGAAAATTTCCACAAAATAATCGTCGGCCACCACCCCGGAATCATTCCGGTTGACCCTTGAAATAACCGATTCGGGCACATAAAGGGATAACGACCGGTCGAATCCGGCCAGCAGTGAGTCGATCTCATCCTGCAGCATGACTGAACCGCGGTTGAACATGTACCTCCATCCGAAAGGATACTGATAGATCACCCGGTAGGTAGTACCCTGGGCAAAGCCGTCCACTGTATAGTACGATTGCTGCCGGTATGAAAGCCAGGCGAAAAGGGGAATCAGCAAAAGCAACACTATGACCGGTATAATTTTTCGCATAGGCAGAAAAAGTCATTCACTGATTGGAACATCCATTCATAAAACCGGAAGATTATCCGCCGAAATCATCATAATCGATCATTTCTTCGGGAACTCCCAGATTGTAAAGCATTTTAAAAACGGCATCGTTCATCATGGGCGGACCACACAGGTAATATTCAATTTCTTCCGGTTCTTCGTGCTGGCTGAGGTAATTGTCGTACAGCACCTGGTGAATGAAGCCCACATACCCGTTCCAGTTATCTTCCGGCCTGGGCTCGGAAAGGGCGATATGGAATGAGAAATTGGGGAACTCCTTTTCGATTTTCCGGAATTCCTCCTCGTAAAATATTTCCCCTTTTGACCGGGCACCGTACCAGTACGACACTTTCCGGTTGGTTTTGAGGGTATGGAACAGATGAAAGAGATGAGAGCGCAGGGGGGCCATGCCGGCGCCGCCGCCGATGTATACCATTTCCCGGTCGGTATCCTTAATGAAAAATTCGCCGTAAGGCCCGGAAATCATAACCTTATCGCCCGGTTTTCTGGAAAATATATAGCTGGAGCAAACCCCCGGATTCACTTTCATAAACCGTCCCTTTGAGCGGTCCCATGGGGGGGTGGCAATACGCACATTCAGCATAATGATGTTCCCTTCGGCCGGATGATTGGCCATGGAATAAGCCCTGAAGGTTTCCTCGGCATTTTTCATTTTCAAATCCCACATGCCGTATTTGTCCCATTCCTTGCGGAAAGGTTCGTCCACATCAATATCTTTTGAAAAGTCCACTTCCATCCGCGGAACATCGATCTGCACATATCCGCCTGGTTTGAAATCCATTTTCTCCCCTTCCGGCAAACGCACCACAAATTCCTTGATGAACGTGGCCACATTGCGGTTGGAAACCACCGTGCATTCCCATTTTTTAATACCCATCACCTCTTCCGGTACCCGGATGACCATATCATTCCGGATCTTCACCTGGCATCCCAATCTCCAGTGGTTTTGCTGTTCCTTGCGGGTAAAAAAGTTTGTTTCTGTAGGCAGGATCGATCCTCCGCCTTCCAGTACCTGGCATTTGCACATTCCGCAGGTACCTCCCCCTCCACAGGCAGAAGGCAGGTAAATATCCATTGAGGAAAGTGTGGACAGAATGGTTCCTCCCGGGTCCACTTTCTTTTCCTCTTCATTGATTTTCAGGGTAACTTCGCCCTGCGGGGTAAGCTTTCTCCGTGCATATAACAGGATCATAGTCAGCAGCAGAATGATGAGCAGGAAAACAGCGATGCTGGTGAGAATGATCCCGGTATTTGTCATGATTGTGATCATCTTGCCGTGCAATTTGTATTACAGTTTAATGCCCATGAAACTCATGAAAGCGATCCCCATCAGCCCGGTGATAATAAATGTAATGCCCAGTCCGCGCAGGGGAGCCGGAACATTCGAGTACCTGATCTTTTCCCGGATGGCGGCAATGCCCACAATGGCCAGGAACCATCCCACCCCCGACCCCAGGCCGAAAACCGTGGCTTCGGCCAGGTTGTGGTATTCCCGCTCCTGCATAAAGAGCGATCCCCCCAGTATGGCACAGTTCACGGCAATAAGAGGCAGGAAAATACCCAGCGAGTTGTACAGGGCAGGAGTAAATTTCTCCACAATCATTTCCACCAGCTGGACCATGGATGCGATCACCGCAATAAACACAATAAAAGTAAGAAAGCTGAGATCCACATCGGCAAATCCGGGACTCAGCCAGGTAAGGGCTCCTTCCTTCAGCAGGTAATTTTCGATGAGGTAATTAACCGGAACAGTGATCCCGAGGACAAAGATCACGGCAATACCCAGCCCCACCGAGGTTTTCACCGTTTTCGACACCGCCAGGTAGGAACACATTCCCAGAAAATAGGCGAAGATCATATTGTCGATAAAGATCGACCTGACAAAGATATTGATCAGATTTTCCATGGCTGGTACTAATTTTCTTCAATCAGTTTGGTATTCTTTGCCCTCTGCACCCAGATAATGATACCTACGATAATCAGGGCCATAGGAGGCAGGATCATCAATCCGTTATCTTCATATCCGATACGGTACAGCCCGATTTTTTCCAGTACCGGATAACCGAATACTTCCCCCGAACCGAGCAATTCCCGGAAAAACCCTACAATGACCAGGATCAGTCCGTATCCCGCCGCATTGCCCACTCCGTCGAGAAAAGCAGGCCAGGGACGGTTGCCCATGGCAAAAGCTTCCAGACGCCCCATAATGATGCAGTTCGTAATGATCAACCCCACGAACACCGAAAGCTGCTTGCTTACCTCGTAGGCAAAAGCTTTCAGAATCTGGTCTACCAGAATCACCAGCGAGGCGATAACCACCAGCTGAACAATGATTCTGATCCTGGGGGGTATCATTTTCCTCAGCAGGGAAATAATCACATTGGCAATAGATAACACGGCTATCACACTGATAGCCATCACAATAGAAGGCTCCAGCTTTACGGTAATGGCCAGCGCCGAACAGATACCCAGCACCTGAACCGTTATAGGGTTCTCATCATTCAGCGGATTGGTCAGCAATTTCATGTTCCTTGCCGAGAATAAGGATTCCCTGTCAGATTTCATGATCAGATCCCCTCCTTTTTAAAATATGATTCATAACTCAGCAAACAATCGTATAACATGGATTCCAAACCTTTGCTGGTAATCGTTCCTCCTGAAATGGCATCCACGGCGTGGGGGTCGCCGGGTTCGGCTCCTCCCCTCTCCACCTCAATGGAAGTAAACCGACCCGATTCATCGAATATCGATTTACCGGCAAACGGTTCCTGGAACCACGATTCACTGATTTCGGCCCCCAAACCCGGTGTTTCCTTGTCGTGACCGAAATTGACCCCGTAAATGGTTTTCATATCCTCTTCCAGGGCCAGGTATCCGTATATGGGTCCCCACAATCCCTTACCATGCAGCGGAACAATAATTTTCCGCCCGTCGTTCTTCATGCCCACAAAAACAGGAAGATGTCTTTCTTCCAGGGGTTTCCGCATCTCTGCGCGCATATCGATGGTAAAAGCATCGAACCCCTCGATTTTTTCTCCTTCCGAATTAATAACAAAGGTTTCGACAATATATTGGTTGTATTTTTCCTGCGCATCGGCAGCAGTAGATTGCACCTGAATGGAAGAAAGAATATTGCGCATCTTCTCAATGGCCACGTTCCTTTCCTGCAGAGGCTGCAGGATAAGGGCGGCAACCGACAACACGGCAGCAACCACGATCACCATGATCGAGGCAAAGGAAAAAATATAGATGTTACTGAACTTTTTCATGGCATATCGCATTTATTGAGCCCGCATTTCCCATCTTCTCAGCCTGCTTCTGATATTGGCCCGTATCACATAATGATCGATCAGGGGAGCAAAAACATTCATAAACAGAATGGCCAGCATAACCCCTTCTGGATAAGCCGGGTTGAGCACCCTGATCAGGATAGCCAGTATACCGATGAGGAATCCGTAAATCCATTTCCCTTTCTCGGTTTGCGCTGCGCTTACGGGGTCGGTAGCCATAAAAACCGCCCCGAAAGCAAAACCTCCCAGCATCAGGTGCTGCCAGAAAGGGATGTTGAATAACTGATTGGTATCGGAACCCACCAGGTTCAGTAAACCGGCCATTGCGGCTCCTCCGGCAAAAACCGCCAGAATGATTTTCCAGCTGCCCACTCCGGTATATATTAGCAAGAGGGCTCCCAGCAGAATGGCCAGAGTTGATGTTTCCCCAATGGAGCCGGGAATATTCCCGAGGAACATTTGCATGGGGCCGTATTCCAGGCCCAGGCCGTTTGAAAAATTCTCCATTCCGGCGGCAGCCTGTCCCAGAACCGTCGCTCCGGAAAAAGCATCGACTGTTCCGGCCCCATCCAACAATCCGCCGATCCAGACCTTATCACCCGACATCCTGGCAGGATAGGCAAAAAACAGGAAAACCCTTGCGGTAAGCGCCGGATTCAGAATATTCATTCCGGTCCCCCCGAATACTTCCTTTCCGATCACCACGGCGAAAGCGGTTGCCAGGGCCACCATCCACAAGGGCACGTCCACCGGCATTACCAGGGGGATCAGGATACCTGTTACCAGGAATCCCTCATTCACTTCATGCCCGCGCCACTGGGCAAAACCAAATTCTATACCCAGTCCCACCACATAAGAAACCACGATTATGGGAAAAACTCGCAGAAATCCATACCAGAAAGCATCCCACATATTCACTGTTTCCCCATAGGTTTCTCCCACAGCCAGAAAATGCTGGTAACCGGTATTCCAGCATCCAACCAGCAGAGCCGGCAGTGTGGCAAGCACCACAATGATCATGGTGCGTTTCATATCCATGATGTCACGGACATGGGCCCCTTTTTCGGTCACATGGTCGGGGACAAATAGAAAAGTTTCAAAGGCATCAAAGGTGGAATGCAATTTCTCGAACTTTCCCCCTTCCTGGAAATGAGGTTTTATCCGGTCAACGTACCTGCGTAATCTTTTCATGAATGCAATGAATATAATGGATGGTTCACGATCCCATTTCTTTGATCATTAACTGGATACCTTCTCTCAATATTGATTGTACATCGGTTTTCGAGGTGCAGACAAATTCACACAGGGCCAGGTCTTCCTCCACCACCTCGTAAATGCCCAGCTGTTCCATTTTATCGATATCACCGATGAGGATTGATTTCAACAACTGTAACGGGTAAATGTCCATAGGAAGCACCTTTTCATACTCACCGGTCATAACAAAAGACCGTTTCCCCCCATGGAGGTTGGTATCCAGGCGGAATTTCCGGTTCGGCTGAAGCCAGCTGAAGAAAGCACGTGAAGCGCTGAATTTATCCAGACGGGGCATGGCCCAACCCAGAAATTCGTGGTAATTCCCTTCCGGAATAACGGTAATCTGGGAATCGTAGAAACCGATAAATCCTTCCCGGCTGATACGCCGGCCGGTCAGTACATTCCCGCTGATCACACGAATTCCCTCGCCGGTCAGGTTATTCTCAAGCAGTTTCTTTACCGAGGCTCCCACCATGGTGCGGTAATACCTGGGTTTTAAAACTTCCGAACCGGTCAGCGCCACAATACGCGTTGCATCGAGCAAACCTTTAGAAAAAAGCCTGCCTATCAGCAGCACGTCCTGAGGGTTCACCGTCCATACTTTCTCACCCCTGTTCACCGGAGCTATATGATGGATCTGTATCCCCACATTGCCCGACGGGTGTGGTCCGCTGAACAGATGGGACTTCACATTTTCCGCTTCCTTAAACACCGGCGAAAAAGTAAGTTCGGCATGCATTCCCAGGTGCACTTCCCCGGAAGTCAGTTTCCTCAGCACCTGAATACCGGTCCGGAAATCTTCCTTCCCGTCGTTAATAACGAAATCCATATCGGGAGCCAGGGGGGCAGTATCGAAAGCTGAGATAAATATGTCACGCGGCACATCTTCCGGACTGGCAACGATCCCATAGGGACGCTGCCTGATGAGGGAGAAGAGCCCGCTTTTCAGCAGGTTTTGCACTATTTCGTCACGAGACATACGGGCGGGGTCTCCTTTGGCGAAGGATTCGTATTTCATTTCACCGTCAAACTCCACCACCACCTCCAGTATCCTTCTCCGGTCGCCCCTGTTCACTGCCACCACCGTCCCGCTCACCGGGGAAGTAAAACGTATTTCCGGCCGGTACTTATCAAAAAATAAGGAACTGCCGGCCAGCACCCGGTCATTCACCTTAACGGAAAGCCTGGGAGTGAGACCCGGAAAATCGGGTGGTTGAAGGGCAAACCATTCCGGCATATCCGCCTGTGTCAGGATCTTTTCAGCCTGTCCCGCCATTGGAATATCCAGCCCTCGTTTTAACTTGATAACCTTCGACATTTCAAGCAGTTAATCTGTTTTTTTATCTCAGACAAAAATAACATATTTTTCAGTCAGGACAAGATGTTCCTGAATGGGTTGAAAACACAAATATACAGATTTACTAATATGTCGATGTGTTTATTCTCAACATCCCTTCAGATGTTCTAAAACATTCGTACCTTCGTATCAACTGATTAAACACACAGCGTTATTGTGGAAACCTGTTGAAAAAAATATTTCATTTGATGCGTTTTCTTTCGGTCATAGCCATTTTTCTCGCCCGCGGAATCTTTTGCTTTCCTCTTGCCGGGCAGGTATCTCCCGCGTGGCTGGAAGACAGGATCCACAGGGACAATATCCATACGGTCATTCTTTCACCGGCCGACAGGGAACTTGGGTATCCGGTCATGGAACTCGGTTCTTCCGACCGGCTAACCCTTAAATTCGATGAGCTTACCGATCAACCCGGCAATTATACATATACCTTTATTCACTGTGATGCGTACTGGCAACCTTCCGGACTCTCGCCCTACGAGTTTCTCGACGGATTTACAGAAGACCAGATCCAGGATTACCGCTTTTCTTTCAATACCACCGTTGATTATATCCACTACTCCCTCACCTTTCCCAACGAGCAGATTGATTTCCGGCTTTCGGGAAATTATATTCTTCTGGTTTACCAGGATTATGACCAGTCGAAACCTGTTCTCACCAGAAGGTTTTCCGTGTATGAGAATCTGGTTCAAATATCTCCTGAAATCAAGCCCCCCGTGCTAACCGAACTCAACCGGTCGGGCCAGGAAATCGATGTGCAGGTCAGCCTCGGTTCATACCCTATGAGGGATCCCATGGATGAACTGCATCTGGTGATCAGACAAAACGGCCGCTGGGACAATGCCGTCATGGGCCTAAAACCTTTATTTATCAGGGGGAGCAACCTGTCGTACGATCACAACAATGAAAATGTATTTCCGGGCATTAATGAATTCCGGTATTTCGACATCAGGAGTTTCCGATACCAGTCGGAATTTGTAAGAAATATTGATTACAGAGCACCCTGGTATTATGTTGAACTGGCTCCCTGCCGGGAAAGGGCGGGAAAAGGATATTTTTCCGATCCCGAGATCAACGGGAAATTCAGGATCGAGGTACAGGAGGGTCACCATCCGCACACCGACGCAGACTATGCCAGGGTATTTTTCAGTTATCCTGCAGCATTCCCCTTCAGAAATACCGATCTGTTCATTATGGGGGATCTGACCGACTGGCAATTATCGAAAAGGTCGATAATGGTTTACAACGAAAGCCGTCATCAGTATGAACTGACCCTTCTTCTCAAACAGGGATACTACAATTACTGGCTGGCCACCCGGGCTTCAGGGGAATCTTCAGCAGATCCTTCTCCTATTGAGGGAACCTATTACGAAACAGAGAATGATTACCTGATCTATCTGTACCATCGCCCGTCGGGTTCACGCTATGACAGACTGATTGGATACACCCTGGCAAACAGCCAGGGTCCCGGCCGTAACTTCAGATAACCGGCACACTGCATCCTCACCGCTTCCCCTGACACATTGTCCCGTCACGGTCCGGGCAAATACAACCAGGGGAACATCTGGCAGATGTTATGAAACATCTATTTTTTCTTTTACAGGCGCAACAAGCCAAAGGAGTGATATCGGATTGTTCTGCAGGTGTCAAGTATGACAAAAGTCTTTTTAAATATACGGGTAAGCCATTAATTTTCATTTGTGAAAACCCTGGAAACAGGTTCACTTCATTACGGGCAGTGAATAATTATACAAAAAGATAATAACCAAACACTTATAGATCATGTCACACACTTCATTTTATGTACCGGTGGCAGCCAATGAACCGGTCAAATCGTATGCCCCGGGCACACCCGAAAGGCATGAGCTGAAAGCTGCACTGAAAGAACTCCGGTCCATGGAAATGGACATACCGATGATCATCGACGGTAAAGAAGTAAGAACAGGGAACAAGGTGGCCATTCACCCTCCTCATGACCGGCAGCATGTGCTGGGATATTTTCACAAGGGAGACGGATCGCATGTAAAAATGGCTATTGATGCCGCGCTCAGAGCGCGCAAGAAATGGGCAGAAATGGGCTGGCGGCACAGAGCCGGGATTTTCCTGAGGATTGCCAACCTGCTGTCGGGTCCATACCGGGCCAAAATCAACGCAGCTACCATGCTGGCCCAGTCAAAAAATGCTTTTCAGGCAGAAATCGATTCGGCCTGTGAACTGATCGATTTTTGCCGGTTCAATGTTCAATACATGGCTGAGATTTATTCGCACCAGCCCATGTCCACACCAGATGAATGGAACCGCCTGGAGCAAAGGCCTCTGGAAGGGTTTATCTTTGCCCTGACACCTTTCAATTTCACTTCCATTGCCGGGAATCTTCCCACTTCCCCCGCCCTGATGGGGAACGTGGTGGTATGGAAACCTTCGAATAATCAGGTTTATTCGGCATACTGGCTGATGAAAATCTTTCAGGAAGCAGGAGTACCCGATGGAGTAATCAACCTGGTATATGTTTCCGGTCCGGTTGCCGGAAAAGAAATTTTCAGCCATCCTGATTTTGCAGGGATTCATTATACCGGCTCTACGGAAGTTTTCCAGAATATATGGAAAGAAATTGGCAACAACATTTCCCGGTACAAAACCTATCCCCGGATTGTGGGCGAAACAGGAGGCAAGGATTTTATCATGGTCCATCCCTCGGCCAATATACGGCAAACGGTGGTAGCCATGGTAAGGGGGGCCTATGAATACCAGGGGCAAAAATGTTCGGCGGTATCAAGGACATACATCCCTGAGAGCTTATGGCCTAAGCTCAGAAAGGAACTCGAAAACCAGATTGCATCGATCAAAATGGGCGGACCCGAAGATTTCACCAATTTCATGAATGCGGTGATTGATGAAGCGGCGTTCGATAAAATTACCTCATATATTGAACAGGCCAGGAAAGATAAGGAAGCCGATGTAATCATCGGAGGAGGCTATGACAAATCGAAGGGATTTTTCATTGAACCCACGGTGATCCTGACCACCGATCCACGGTATGTCACCATGCGGGAAGAAATTTTCGGCCCCGTACTAACCGTGTACATTTATCCGGACAGCCGGTTTGAGGAAACCCTCGATCTGCTCGACCAGACTTCTCCCTATGGTCTCACCGGCGCGGTTTTCGCAACCGACCGGTATGCACTGGAGCTGGCAACAAAAAAGCTGATGCATGCCGCCGGGAATTTCTACATCAATGACAAACCTACAGGAGCAGTGGTTGGACGCCAGCCTTTCGGAGGATCCAGGCAATCGGGGACCAATGACAAAGCCGGATCCATGATCAACCTGATGCGTTGGGTTACGCCACGCACCATTAAGGAGAACTTCCTGCCGCCTGAAGATTATACCTATCCCTTTATGCGGGAAGAATAAGCACATACGGCCACTTTGTTGAAAACAAGCGGTGAAAGTTCATAATTCTGACTTCCACCGCTTGTCTTTTATTGTTTAACTTTGCGGAAAGCATTCAGGAGCATGTCAGGTTTGAAACGAATATTCCGGGTATCCATCCCCATCCTGAGGAACAAATATGTTCTCTCATCCATTCTGTTTCTCCTCTGGATTGCTTTTTTCGACACAAACAACCTGATTGACCGTGCAAAGCAACTGAAAGAGCTGCATCAGCTTGAAGCTGACCGGGAATATTATATCCGGCGCATCGAACATGATACACGAAGAATGAACGAACTGGAGACCGACCAGAAAAGCCTGGAAAAATTTGCCCGTGAGCAATATCTCATGAAAAAAGACAATGAGGATGTATTCATCATTGTGGAAGAGTAATCCCTTTGTATCCTTCCCGGTCCAGTTCCCTGAAAACTTCCAGCAATCCTGCCGCATCCCGGTATTGAGGTTTTAACCCCAGGGCATTCAGCAGTTTTACAGCCTCCCGTGTCACCGGCTGTTTCTCCAGAAACCGCGTATGCACATCATTCATGTATTTAACCGTCCTGAAGCCATTGAACCAGCGAAATAATCTTTTCCGGTACGATGCCAGCGAGGCCACATTCCGGTTGATTTCCTCATTCGCTGCAGGGAATCCGTTTCGCAGCAGAAATTCTCCGATAGCCGGATGCAGGGTTTCCTTCAGCAGTTCTTCGGTTTCTCCGGCCCCCAGCAGGTAATATCTGTTCATCTGCCTGAAAAAATTCCTCAGCCAACAATAGGCTTCGAATGCATAGGTTAAAAAGGAGTGGTCTTTACGTCGGATCCATTCGGTAACGACCGGTCCGGTTCCGAAAGGAACCCGCCCGGAAGGCCTGGGTGAAGGGATAACACGTGTTTCATTCAGTTCTCCGAACTTTCCCAGATCCATAATCTTCTGCAGGAAATAAAAATCTTCGGCTCCCTGCCTGGCCTTCATGCCGCCCAAACGCGCATAGGCAGAAGCACGAACAGCAAAAGCCGACCCCAGGGTATGAAAAGCATACGGCGACCCGGCAAACTTCATTCCCCCCACATGATACCTGAGATGGATCTCATAATCCGTAATGGCCCGGTACACATCCGGCGGATAATCGTCGCCCTTCAGAGGATGCTCATAATAAACAGCACATCCCTCCATTTGAAGTTGGGTGGTAAAATAACGGTCAATCTCCTCGAAATAGTTACCGTCAACCAGGGTGTCGGCATCAAGCGAAATGAGTATCCCGTCACCTCTCCCGGCCCGGAGAAACCTGACTATTCCTTCATCCATCCCGGTTTTCCGCGCGTGGCCCACTCCTGAATATTTTGGCGGCACGGCAGGAGCATGCACCAGGTAGACGGGCAGGGAAGGATTTGCATAATACCCGATCCATTCTTCAACATCCCGGACCGATTTATTATGAAGCCTTCTTTCTTCATCAGAAGCATGGGCAGGGCAATTGAATACCACAATCACTTCGGCATGAAAACGGGGAAAAAAGGTACACTGTGCAAGTGATTCGAGGGTGAGGGGCAGGTTCTCTTCCGCAAAGGATGGAAGAACCACCGCCATATTCAGGTCAGGATTGGGCATATCGGGAACAAGCCATGGCCGTTGCCCGATCCTGTCAAGATACCGGTCAAGGTCGTTCATCCGGCTCCAGATGCCTTATTTTCTAGTGGCCAGGTATTCTTCATTCAATCCTTCCAGCACTTCCCAGGTGATATTCATGCTGTTGTCGGCCACCAGAATATTCCCTCCCAGGGTGCTGCTGAAAATGAACTGGTATCCTTCCTGTTTATTGTATTCCTTAAGATAATCCAGGATTCTGTACAGCACTTTTCGGTTCATCACCTGTTCCTCCTCCGCAAGTTCCTGTGTGGCGGTTTGCTGCATCTGTAGCAGATTGTCCCTCTCTGCCAGCAGTCGCTGGCTGTTCTGTTCATAGGTTTGCCGGGTAATAAGCAATTTCTGGCGCTGATCCTCCAGATTCGAAGCTTCTTTTTCCCACTGGCGGAAACGGGTTTCCAGTTCAGCTCCTTTCTGCTCCTGCTTGGCCATCAGTTCATCTCTCAAATCAAGGAAATATTCATAATGGGTCAGGAGTGTATCAATATTGATGTATGCCATTTTCCCGGCTTGCACATATGCAGCGGAAGAGTCACCGGGAACCATTTCCTTTTTCCCTTCGGCAGGCTGCCGGCTGGTAAAATGCAATACATACAATACGATGAGACCTGCCAGAATAATGATCTGCAATACAAGATTTGTTTTTTTCATGCTGTATTCATCTGGATTAAGCTGCCACAAATATAATGGATTCTGTCTTTACGGGAAAAAACAAATAAAATTAAATTTCCCGCCACTTTCATTTCCTGATTGATAAAAAATTCATTGTTCCGGAAAGGAAATCCGTTTTAAAATTCCGGACAGGGAATGGCATGTACTTTAATTTTCCTCCGGGGGTTACTCCTGAATTCATACACCAGGGATATTTCGTGAGCGCCACCGGTATGTGTTATGAGTGAAGAAATGGTCAGATCATAACTATAGCCGATATGCAGGTTGCTGGTTTTATATCCCACCAGTAAAATAACAGCATCTCTGTCGAAATGTCCTTTGAAAAAGGGCAACCCCCGCCACCAAACACCAAAAACCAGGGGTTCTTTGAACCAGTACATGCCCAGGTCCATCTGTGTGTAGCCACCCTGTGTTTTGAAGAGGAAAGCGGCGGAAAGACTTTCGTCAATGGGATTCAGCAACCTGCATCTCTTAATAATCTGCATGCCTCCGAAAACAGAAAATTTGAGAGGTACAATGGTTTCTTCCCCGTAAAGCGATTGATTCGGTTTCAGGAGATGATCAACGGTACTTCCTATCCATATCCTTTCATTGTATGCCAGTACCGAAGAAGAAAAATCAATATCCGGCTTGCTGTCGAAAGGAGGGGGTTCTGTCTGAGGGGTGGTGCCCCCGGGAGAAAGCTGATCATTGAATACCAGCCGGTTGAAATCAATTCCCAGGCGTGTATACATAAAATTCACTCCGGGACGAATATGCCACGATTCATTCAACTGTATGTTATAAGAATATAACAGGCCCACAATGGTATTGCTCAGGCGGCCGCTGCCAGCCCGGTCGTGCAGGGCAATCAAACCCACCCCTGAATTGAAGTTTGAAAAATACCTGTCGGCTGAAAAACTGTAGGTCAGAAAAACACCCGGTAAAGCAGGCCACTGGTTCCGGTGGTTGAGCGAAATCCTGTTTTCTTCGGTAGCTCCTGCAAACGAGGGGGCCAGATATAACTGATTGGCATAGAACTGGGAAAACTGAGGATCCTGGGAAACTCCCTCGGTCCAAACCACCCAGAAGATACCAAAAACAATGAATATTCTTTTCACAAAATATAATATTTCACTTTCTCCCAGCCCTCGTTTGATGCGTCTTATTGTCGAATATACGAAATAAATTCTATTTCACTATTCTTTGCTATTGTATACGGATCATGCATTCGAAAGTTAGTCAAAATTAATCCTTTTTCTTTTCGTGCTCTTTCCTCTGCCAGGTTACAGCATCAGTTTTTGGATGAACGGCAGTTTTTCTTGTATGAACGACCGGTTTTTTCACACGAAACATTATCACGACGAAAAAGAGGCTGTCTCAAAAGCATATTTGAGGCGGCTTCTTTTTTATTTATGGAGTTATTTATTGCTACTTCAGGAAAATAAGTTTTTCAGGATTGTTTGTCACAAAAAAAAGAAAAAGGAA
>DSCJ01000109.1 GCA_011049175.1 Bacteroidota bacterium
ATTTAATTTCCGTATTTTTACTCATGTTGTTGTTTGTTTCCGCAAAAAACAAATCTACAACATGAAGGGGAAACCTCTGGGGAGTACCCTTCTCTTTATTTTTTTAGTCGGACACTAATGTAAAAAAATGAAAAAAAAAAATACCCCAAAAGCCGTTGAAAGGTTTTTCTTCGCTCTCGCGGGAAGAAAAGCTCGATCAGGTGGCCCGGTTATTCGATGATCCACAGGAATTCGTGAAAGAGCTAAACTCATTCAGGCATCCGAAGTACCGGGAATTGCTGGATGGATTCAGTGAAAATACCCTTACCCATTATCCCCTGCCGTACGGGGTGGTACCGAACGTAATAGTAAACGGTACATTATACATGGTGCCGGTGGTGACAGAAGAAAGCTCCGTGGTGGCGGCCGCAGCGAAAAGTGCAGGGTTCTGGGCCGGGCGCGGCGGTTTCCATGCCCGGGTGATCTCCACCACCAAGGTGGGGCAGGTTCATTTCACCTGGAAAGGGGATTTCCGTAAGCTGCAGGATCATTTCCCCGAACTGAAGGAAAAACTTTTGAAAAAAACTGCTCCGGTAACACAGAATATGGTGAAAAGGGGAGGAGGGATCCGCAGCATCAGGCTGGTTGAAACGGCCCGTTCCATGGAGCATTATTACCAGCTGATGGCCGAATTTGAAACGGTCGATTCCATGGGGGCCAATTTTATCAATACCTGCATGGAAGAAATGGCCTCGGCCCTGGTGGAATACATGGGCGGTTCGGGTCATTTCCGTGGGGAGGAAAAGAACGTGCATGTGATCATGGCTATCCTGTCGAACTATACTCCCGATTGCCTGGTGGAATGCCGGGTGGAAACCGGAATCGGGGATCTGGGTGAGCAGGAGGGAGGACTGTCGCCTGAAGACTTTGCCCGTAAGTTCGAACAGGCGGTGATGATTTCCCGGATGGATCCATACCGGGCTGCCACACACAACAAAGGCATTTTTAACGGCATCGACGCGGTGGCCCTGGCTACCGGCAACGATTTCCGGGCGATTGAGGCATGCGGGCATGCCTGGGCCGCCCGTTCAGGGAATTATTCGGGGCTTACCGATATCGATCTCAGCAATCATATGTTCCGGTACAGTCTCACCCTGCCGCTGGCTCTGGGTACCGTAGGGGGTCTTACTTCCCTGCATCCCCTGGCAAAGCGCTCCCTCGGGATGCTGGGCAACCCGCGTGCAGAGGACCTGATGATGATTGCCGCCTCTGTGGGCCTGGCAAACAACTTCGGAGCCATCCGTTCACTGATCACCCGGGGCATTCAGGCAGGTCATATGAAAATGCACCTGTCGAATATACTGAACAGGCTGGAGGCAACTCCCACCGAAAAAGAAAAGGCAAAGGCCTATTTCAGCAAAAGGAAGGTAAGTTACCGTGCTGTGGAAACATTCCTGCTATCTTTGCGAAAACAACATCATTCATGAAATATTATTCCAACGGAAAGATCCTGCTTACCGCCGAATACATGGTGCTGTTCGGAGCCACTGCCCTGGCTATGCCAGTTCGCTTCGGCCAGTCGCTCGAGGTGAATGCTTTCCCGGGGGAGGAAGAACTGGAGTGGGAATCGGATGAGAACGGGGAACCCTGGTTCCGGGCTACCTTCCATACCCGAACCCTGGATGTGCTGTCTGCCACCGACGGGGATGTGGCCGCCAGGCTCAGAGACCACCTGCTGGGCGCCCGGGAGCTGAATCCTTCTTTCCTGACGGGAAACGGGGGGTATCTGGTGCGGACGGAGATTCAGTTCAACCGTTTCTGGGGGCTGGGCACCAGCTCTTCCCTTCTGTCGAATATTGCCTGGTGGGCTGGGGTCGATCCCTATGAGCTGCACCGGAGAGTTTCCAGAGGATCGGGTTTCGATATAGCCTGCGCCCGGAGCAACACCCCTCTTCTGTACTCTGTTACCGGGGGTAAACCCCGCGTGGTTCCCACATCCTTCTGTCCGCCTTTTAAAGACAATATCTATTTTGTTTATCTGGGGAAAAAACAGAATTCGGAAGACAGCGTGCGGGAATTCCTCAGGAAGCATCCTCCCCGGGAAGAAACGGTCAATAAGATCAGTGATCTGACCCACAGGATCCATACGGCCGGTGACCTCGGGGAGTTCGACCGGCTGATTGGCCAACATGAATCCATCCTTTCGGGTTTGAGCGGGGTGCCTTCCGTGAGGGAATCCCTGCTGGCCGATTTTCCCGGTGGGGTGAAATCGCTGGGGGCCTGGGGAGGCGATTTTATTATGGTAACCTGGGACGGTCCGTTCAGCCGGCTGCAGGAATTTCTGCGTGAGCATGGACTGGAAACGATCATTCTCTTCCGTGAGATGATCCTCAGGCCTGAAATGGCCCGGCCGTGAAAATCATGCTGCATGATCATGCCGTGGAAAAACATATCCTGGGAAAGTCCTTCGAACATTGCGGTGATCAAATACTGGGGGAAATACGGCAACCAGTTGCCGATGAACCCTTCCCTCAGCATGACCCTGTCGAATTCCGTTACCCGCCTTCACCTGTACTACCGGCCGGCGCAGAGGAAACCGTCTTTTGCCTTCCGGTTTGCCGGCAAAGAGAAACCGGAATTCGGTCAGAGGATCCGGGATTATCTGAAGCGGCTGGAGACGGAACTCCCTTTCCTTCCAGGCCTGGATATTCGGATCGACACGGAGAATACCTTTCCGCATTCGGCCGGAATAGCCTCTTCGGCTTCCAGCATGAGCGCCCTGGCGCTGGCTTTGGCCGATCTGGAAAGGATGTTCCGTCCGAAAAATCCGGAAGAAGAGTTTTTGCCCGGGGCAAGCCGGCTGGCCCGTCTTGCCTCGGGAAGCGCCTGCCGCTCGGTATATCCCGGGTGGGTGGAATGGGGTTACGATCCTGCGGTGCAGGGAAGCTCCGATGAATATGCCGTTCCGCTGAACCACCGGGTGCACCCACGATACCAGACCCTGTTCGATGCCGTTTTGATCGTGGATCCGGGCAGAAAAAAAATATCCAGTTCGGCCGGTCATTTGGCCATGAACACCCATCCTTTCCGGGATGCCCGTATCGAACAGGCACGGGAAAACATGGGAAACCTGCTGAAATCCTTACAGAGGAACCACCGAAAATCATTCCGTACCATAACCGAATCCGAAGCGCTGACCCTTCATGCCCTGATGATGAGCGCCCGTTCCGGATTTTCTCTTCTGCATCCACGTACCCTGCTGATCATGGAAAAAATCCGGCAGAAAAGGGAACAAAATGGATGGGATATGTGTTTTACCCTCGATGCCGGACCCAATGTGCACCTGCTTTACCCGGAACATGAACGGGCCCAGGTGAAGGCTTTTATTCATGACGAACTGGCCGGTTTTTGTGAAGAAGGCCAATGGATCGATGATGTTACCGGCAGGGGCCCGGTAAAATTAGCATGAAGATGACGAGTATTTCAGATACGGTACATGCCAAAATTTTGTTGTTCGGAGAATATACCGTTCTGCTGGGAGCCAGGGGGCTGACCATTCCTTTTTCCCATTTCAGCGGCCGTCTTGCCCTCCCAACCGGTGAACAGGTTACTGATCTGAATTTTGCCCGGCGTTCGCACCATGATCTGGCCGGTTATATAAACTGGCTGGACCAATCAGTAGTTTCCGGTTCCCTTCTTCCGGTTCTCGACCTGCACCGCCTGCAAAAAGACCTCGGCAACGGCCTGTATTTTGAATCGACCATTCCGCCCGGCTACGGCCTGGGAAGCTCCGGCGCTCTGGTAGCAGCCCTGTACCGTACGTATGCTATCGATCCCATAATTCCGGGCCACCGTTTGCCGCCCGGGGAGCTCAGCAAACTGAAGACCCTGTTTGCCGGAATGGAATCCTTCTTTCACGGTACCAGCAGTGGACTCGATCCTCTGATCGGGTATACCGGGGTTCCGCTGCTTACGGAACAGGACGGGACGGTTATGCCGGTTGCCCTTCCTCAGCCGGGAGAAAATGCGAAAGGGGCATTTTTCCTGGTAAATACCGGTATGCCCAGAAAAACCGCCCCTCTGGTGGATCTGTTCATGGAACGGTGCAGGGATAAAACCTATAAACAGAAAATCATGAAGGAACTGCTTTCCCTGAATGATGTATGTATTTCTCATGTAATGAACGGAATAACCGAAGGTTTCGAACGTGAAATGGAGAAACTGTCGGCTTTTCAGCAGGAACACTTCAGGCCCATGATCCCGGGAATCTTTACCGAATACTGGGAAAACGGGCTGGATACCGGAGATTTTTACCTGAAACTGCTGGGTGCTGGAGGAGGTGGTTATCTGCTGGGTTATGCCCGGGATTACAGCCGGGCGGTGATCCGATGGCAGGAACTGGGCCTGGATCCGGTTCCCGTTTATGGTATAAAGAAATAAAACGTATTTTTGTTTAACGAGTAAATGATGTGATGATGGAAAAACAAGTCAAAAAATCCGTTTCTCTGGCTGCCTGGATGGCACAGGTACGTGGTCCTTTTCTTATTCTTGCTGTACTGCTGGTAGCTATCGGCCTGGCTTTTGCCTACCAGATCCCGGGACCCGCAGAAATAGAATTCAACCTCTGGCATGCCCTGTTGCTGGTGACCGGAGTGGTTTCGGCGCACATTTCAGTAAACCTGTTCAACGAATATTCCGATCATAAAACCAGAATTGATGCCCATACGAAACGGACACCTTTCAGCGGGGGAAGCGGTATGATGCAGCAGGGTCTAACCACCCCGCGGCAGGTACTGGCAGTCGCCGTTACAACCCTGTTGCTGGCCTTTTCTATCGGAGTGTATTTTACCTTCGCATCCCACTGGTTCATTATGGTGCTTACCCTGATCGGGGGGGTGACCATCATTTCCTATACGGAAGGCCTGGCCAGGATCCAGCTGGGGGAACTTTTTGCAGGCCTGGCCCTGGGTTCGCTGGTGGTGATAGGCACCTACGTTGCGATGACCGCTACGCCCGGCATGCCTCTTTCCGGGATCCTGCCCCTGAAGGTGATTCTGGTATCCATTCCTCCGGGTATTCTTACGGCATTGCTTCTGCTGATCAATGAATTTCCCGATATGGAAGCAGACCGTGCCGGAGGCCGGCGGCACCTGGTGATCGTGCTGGGAAGGAAAAAGGCTGCTTACCTCTATGCTTTCGGTATGTTCCTTACCTTCGGCACCATTCTTATTCTTCCGCTGGTGGGGTTGGCTTCTGCCTGGATTTACCTGGCCCTCATCCCCATGCCCCTGGGTATCCGGTCGAGTATTACCGCTATCCGGCACGGGGATGATATGCACAAAATGGTGCCGGCGCTGGGAACGAATGTGATCACTGTACTCGGCACCGACCTGCTTCTGGCTGTGGGGATCATTATTCCTCAGGGGTTTTGACAAAAATTCTTATTCTGGAATAATATCTGCGGAAGAGTGGACAGGGAACCTGCTGAGCCGCATGCAATCCTTTTTCATGCATATCGCGGGCACGAGCCGCTTCATGCCCTGATTCCAGAACCCCCCGGTGCGATAGCACGGTGAATATCCATGGCGGTTCCAATAATCATTTTATGTCTCATTTTCAGTCACGGGTAAAATTGTAAGGGGAGTGATTTGTATTCAGGCATATTTTTAAATCAGCCTTCCTTCCGGAGCATATCGGAAATGATTTTTTCCACCTCTTCGGCATAACGGGCTTCCATAAGCATGGCCCTTAAGCGGGCGGCGCCGTAGAACCCGTTGACGTAGATCTTGAAGAAGCGTTTCAGGATATCGAAATTTTTCCTGTCCTGCCAGGTATCACTGAAAAGCCGGGTGTGCTGCAACAGCAGGTCCGTTCTTTCACCGGGTGTGCGTTCTTTCTGTACGGGGTTGAATATCCATGGATTGTGAAATACTCCCCTGCCTATCATGATCCCGTCAGTTCCCGTTTCTTCCGACCGCTCGTGTGCCTCTTCCAGGTTCATCACATCGCCGTTGCCCATCATAACCACCCGGGGGTTGATTTCATTTTTCATGCGAACGGCCCGGGCAATTTCTTCCCAGTGAACAGGGCCTTCTGAGTCCGCCTTCTGTATCCTTCCGTGTACGCTCAGGGCAGATATGCCGGTTTCAAGCAGGTTCGCCATCCACTCTTCGGTTTGTATACGGTCGAATCCGATGCGTGTTTTGACACTTACCGGCAGATCGGTTCCTTCCAGGGTGGCCTGAATGATCTCCCGGGCCAAAACAGGCTGTTTGATCAGGGCCGCACACGCTCCCTGCTTCACAATTTTCTTTACAGGGCATCCCATGTTGATATCCAGCCCGTCAAAATCCATGTTACGGGTGATCATCCGGGCAGACCGGTAGAATGCTTCGGGATCGGTACCCCATATCTGGGCCACCAGCCGTATGCCTTTCTGCTTCAGCAGCTTTCTTTCCGAAGGATTGACCAGCAGGCGTTCGATCACTTTTTCCCTTCCCTTCTCATGGCAAAGCCCGTCGGTGGAGGTAAATTCCGAGAAAACCACATGCAGGGCTCCCGGGGCCGATATATTCATGATCACTTCACGGAAAACGGTGTCGGTCACATCTTCCATGGGAGCCAGCGCCACAAAAGGTCGGGGAAGTGATGTCCAGAAATTTTCCCGGCTCATGATCCTGCGTTTTTACCGGGCAAAAATACACAAATTTCAGGAGCCGGTTTCGAATGGATGACCCCGGTCGAAATCGGGCCGGTAGTAACCGGTGCTTTCCAGGTCCTGTACCCAGCCTTTTCCGAAACCCATGGAATGGAATGCATCAACCACCCGGGCATATTCTTCCCGGTAGAGGGTCCGTCCGGGAGCGGGCCGGCCGGTGGGGAAACCCGGCGGATAATATTGCGACATAAGGGAAATGGCCACCCGGGGGGAGAGGTGGGAGGCAATGTATTCGAGCACCCGGATGCTTTCGTCGGCGTGGCCGGGAAGCACCAGGTGCCGGATGATCATGCCCGATACGGCCTGGCCCGCCTCGTCGGTTTGAAGGGTGGATCCTTTCTGTCGGTACATCTCTTTCACCACGGCACAGGCAACTTCCGGATAATCCCGTGCGCCTGAATACTTTGCCGCCAGCTCCGGGGTAACATATTTCAGGTCGGGCAGGTAAACAGAGATCTTTCCTTCCAGGCGGGCAATACTCTCGGGATGCTCGTAGGCATTGGTGTTCCAAACGGTAACGGGTTTTTTGCCCGTTTTTTCCAGGGCACGAAGGATGGCCATAACCTGTGGATACACATGCGAGGGGGATACAAATCCAACCCCGTGGATACCCCGGTCGAGAATCCGGAGAATGGATTCCATTACCCCTTCCATGGAAAGAGCCGGGTGCTCGGCCGACGCCCGGGGATTGCTGATCTGGTAATTCTGACAAAAACCACACTGCAGGTTGCATCCTGTGAAGAAAATATTGCAGATACCGTGTTTCCCGCTGATGGCGGGTTCCTCACCCCGGTGTATGCAGATGGAGGATATGTGGATGCCGGCATCGGTTCCACAGATTCCTTCCCCTCCGGCCAAACGGTCAGCTCCGCATTCTCTGGGGCACAGGCGGCATGCGCGCAGCCACCCGATCTCCTCTGCTGTGTACCATCCGGGAATGGGTTCAGGCATGAGTACTCAGGGTTTTATGAAAATAAACACCAGGTATCCTGCGTAAAGCAGCAAAAACAATCCTCCTTCCGTACGGTGGAGTTTCCTGCCTTTTCCGGTAAATACAAAGATAAAGATCAGAAGGCTGATAAAAGCATTGAACAGCAGATCGGTTATGGCTCCGCCTGAAACAGTGACCGGACTGATTACGGCAGAGATCCCGAGAATAAAGAATACGTTGAAAATATTGGATCCCAGGATATTGCCCAGGGCTATGTCGGTATGCTTTCTGATTGCGGCCACAACCGATGTGGCCAGTTCGGGCAGGGAAGTGCCCAGCGAAACGATGGTGAGGGCAATGATTCTGTCGGGAATGCCGGCCGTTGTTGCCAGGGAAGTTGCCGAACTGACAGTGATCTTTCCACCGGCGATCAGCAGGATCAGTCCTCCCAGAAACATCAGGATGCTTTTCCCGGCAGACAGGTCGCGGCCGGGGACAGGTTCGTCGGTGTTTCCTTTCACCGCCATCTGGATATTGTAGGCAATGAAGACGGTGAAGAACAGCAGCAGGATCATCCCGTCGCTGCGGGATACGAGGGCTACCGTGTTCCCGTCAATTTTCTGGTCGCCTGCGAGTGCTAGGGCGGCCAGGGCTGACAGGAGGCAGAGGGGAATCTCGAACCAGGTAGTGGTGGTTTTTACCGCCAGTGGAAAAATCAGGGTTGACAGGCCCAGGATTAGCAGGATGTTGAGGATGTTACTGCCGATCACATTGCCCAGGACCATTTCGGAATTCCCCGACAGGGAAGCGAACAGATTTACCACAAATTCCGGCGAGGATGTGCCGAAAGCTACAATAGTCAGGCCGATGACAATTCCCGGAACATTCAGCCGTCGTGCCAGCGAGGAGGCCCCGTCCACCAGCAGGACGGCGCCGGTAATGATACCTGCAAAGCCTGCAACCAGTAAAAGGACCTGCCACATCATGGGTTCTCAATTTATTTCTGAAATGGTTCCGTGGTCTTTCCGCCGGGCTATCACGACCTGTTGGGTTGGGTTCCGGGGATCTTGCCGGGCCCTATTCTTCATTAGCTATTCCCGTAAGGGATAAAAGGAGCAGTTTGGCGGCATCTTCCATGATTTCCGGGGTCAGCGAGTGTACATCGTCGCCCGGGAGGTGATAATACACCGGTTTCACCGGACGGGTGGTATACAGGCTCAAGGTGGGGATTCCTGCCTTTTCAAAATGGGCTGCGTCGCTGCGGGGGCGTCCGTAATGTGAACGTACTTCCGAGGATCCCATGGAACGGTGGAGGTATTTTTCATTGGCCGCCTCGAAATGTTTGAACACTTCGGGCCAGGTGCTTCCGCCCGCCAGGTGGAAACCCGTTCCGTTGCCTACCATATCGAGGTTGATGTAAGCCGCTACCTTTTTCCCTTCCTGCTTCAGCTTTCGGGCTACCAGCCCGCTGCCGACCAGCCCGGTTTCCTCTCCTCCGAAAAAGGCGAACAATACGCTGCGTTTCAGCGGAATTCCGGCAGCCGCCATGGCCCGTGCGGCACCCATAATATCCACGCAGCCGCTGGCGTTGTCCAGGGCTCCCGGCAGCAGCACCCCGCAATTTCCCACAGCATCCAGGTGGGCGCCCACCACTACCCATTCGTCCTTCAGGCCGGGATCGGTGCCGGGGATCATGCCCAGTACGTTACAGGCTTTTCCCTCATGCCAGGTAGTGCTGGCGCGTATGGTCATCATTTTCCCGGTGGGAAAGGAATGGGGCTTAAAGCTTTGGTCAATTTTACCCATTATTTCCCGGTAGGTATGCTTTTGCCCGGCAAACAGGTCGTTCAGCACTTCATCGCCTATCCCGCACCATACGAAGCCGGGATGGTATGAGATGTTGGGGTTGGCATGCAGCCCGTCGATGTAGATCATGCCCGCCGCGCCGTGCTTCACCGCATTGTCCAGCTTGTAGTGGTGGTAGCAGTATTTCACCCATTTGGAGTATTCGGGATTGCGGGAATCTTTGTACGGCACATCGCGGCAGAACATAACGATCTTTCCCTGCACATCCACTCCGGCATAATCGTCGTAATCCAGTTCGGGGGCTGTTACCCCGTAACCCACGAATACCACTTCGGCAGTCACTTCACCGCTTCCTGAGTTCATGCCCGGGAAATATCCGTCGGGGAAACGGTACTGTTTGATGATGGTGTCCCCTCCCTTTATGGGAATATGCAGGCTCAGGCCTCCCAGGTTGTGCACTTCGTTGTACCCGTGATCGAACCACTGAAAGTAAGTGCCTTCGTCGCCGGCCGGTTTTATTCCCCATTTTTCGAGATTCTCGGCCACCCAGGTGGTGGCTTTCACAAATCCGGGCGATCCGGTCATCCTTCCGTTGAATTCAGGGGATGATAGGGTGGCGGCCCAGTTGAGCAAATCGTGGCTGGATATTGCGTGAAACTGTTCCATCAGGGGGTCGCGACCGGGTTCCTGCCCTGTCAGACAAGGGGAAGTGCTGATAAAAACTCCTGTACACAGAATAAGGAATGCCTGTTTCATCATGATGGTTTGTTTAAGGAAATTCTACCGTTTCCGGCGATATAAAATTAATGAAAGCGGCATAAATCCCGGAGAAAACAGAGGTGTTTTTCAATAGGCAGGATGAAAAACCGCTAGAAGTACTTAAAGTAAAATATAATATTACGAAAAGTAAAAAATAAGTATTGATGCCAAAAAGCAATATAATAATATTAATATTGAATACAACTACGTAGATAACTACGTAGATAACTACGTAGAAAACTACGTAGTTGATAAATGAAGTTGTCATCAACAGGGAATTTTCTTCCGGAAACCACGGATACAACCTGCGGGGCAACCGCCATGGTGATCCACGGCCTGAAATGGGCGGGCTTCCGTTATGAACGGGAGCGTACGGAAGGTTGGCGATGCATTATGGTACGTGTTTGAATAAATACACCGGCAGGAGGTTTAAGGGGAAAAGAGAAACAGGTTTGTGTTCTTTGAGGCATTATTCTATCTTTAGGGGGGAAAAGTTCAGTCCATGAAATATACTCCATGGATTATTCCGGTGGCATGGCTTCTGTTGTGTACGGAACCTCCGGTTTCGGCACAGAGAGACCGTCAACCTGCCGTGGCCGGCAGCTTTTATCCGGCCCAGGAAGCCTTGTTGCGTGCTTCCCTGGAGGAATATTCCCGGATTGCCGGAAAGCCGGTATCCGAACACCCGGTCAGGGCTCTGATCGTTCCGCATGCGGGGTATGTTTATTCCGGACCGGTGGCTGCGGCAGCCTTCAGCCGGCTGGATCCTGAAACGGAATACCGCAATGTGTTTCTGATCGGTGTCAGCCATACGGCCATGTACCATGGAGCGGCCGTTTATGCTTCCGGTCATTTTATAACCCCCCTGGGGAAAGTACCGGTGAATGCATCCCTTGCCGCAGATCTGGTGAAGAATTGCCGCGAAATGCACGATCATGCTTCTCCCCATATGCAGGAACATTCCCTGGAAGTGGAGCTTCCTTTTCTGCAATACCGGCTCAAAAAGGATTTTCAGATTGTCCCCATACTGATCGGTACCCGTGACCCGGGGAACCTCCGCGCCTTAGCCCGGTGCCTGGAGCCTTATTTTATCCCGGGGAACCTGTTTGTGATCAGTACCGATTTTTCCCATTATCCTTCTGCGGGAGATGCGGAAAAGGTTGACAGGAGTACTGCCGAGGCCGTGGCATCCAATGATCCGGAGCAATTCTTGCAGGTTGTAAAAAAGAATGAGGCATCGGGAATCAAAGGGCTGGTAACAGCCATGTGTGGGTGGCCCGCCGTGTACTGTCTGCTGAACCTCACACAGGGTGATCCCGGCCTGGAGTATTCCCTGGTAAGGTATGCCAATTCAGGCCAGGTGCCTCACGGCGATAAAAGCCGTGCCGTGGGATACTGGGCCATAGAACTTATTGAGAAAGAAAAAGAACATAATACCGGAGGAAATACTTTTATGAATCTCACCGAGCTTGATAAAAAACACCTTCTGGAAATTGCCCGGCGAACGCTGGAAAGATTCCTTGACGACGAGACCCTGGTGGCATTCAATCCCGACAAGCTTTCTCCCAACCTGAAGCAGGAGGGAGGGGCCTTTGTCACCCTTACGAAAAACGGCGCTCTCAGGGGTTGTATCGGCCGTTTTGCCGATACCGACCCCCTGTACCTCACCGTGCAGAAAATGGCCGTTGCCGCCGCCATACAGGATTCACGGTTCAAACCCGTTACCCGCGAAGAACTGGATGAACTGGAGATCGAAATTTCCGTGCTCAGTCCGCTGCAGCCCATCCAGTCGAAAGATGAAATTGTTTTGGGTAAGCACGGGATCTATATGCGGAAAGGGTTTTCCACCGGCACGTTCCTGCCTCAGGTAGGTGAAAAATACGGCTGGACCGTGGAAGAATTCCTGGGACGTTGTGCCCGCGACAAGGCCGGCATAGGATACTACGGATGGAAAGATGCCGAACTCTTTGTATTTGAGGCTACCGTATTCAGCGAGCACGAGCTTTCCGGCCGGTAAATCCCGCACCAAATTCGGCATGGTGTTTGCTTTCTTCCGGGGATAACCGGAAACATCATTTGGTTTATGGGAGGGAACAGGAAAGCAACTTCCGGATTGCCCGAATACTGGCTGGTTGTGGCTATGGGATTTACTTCCATGTCGGCCCAGCTGATTCTGCTGCGCGATTTTCTGAAACTGTTCCAGGGGAATGAGCTGGTCATCGGACTATTGTTGGCCTCCTGGATGTTTATCACGGCTCTCGGGGCCTGGACGGGCTATCGTTTCAGGCGGTTGCACCGCCACCTTACCCTGCTCTTTCTGGTCCTGGCCTGGCTGCCTCCCCTGACGCATTTTCTGCTGGTATGGCTGCGGTATACTTTTTTCACTCCGGGGGTTATGACAGGCCTGCTTCCCGTATTGGTCTTTTCCTGGGCCGTGTTGCTTCCCTTCTGTTTTGTTTCGGGAATGTCCTTTCCCATTTTTTCCGGATCACTATCCGAACGTTCCGGATCAAATCATACCAACAGGATTTATTATCTGGAAGCATCGGGTTCACTGGCAGGGGGAGCCCTGTTTTCCTTTATCCTGGTATTTTTTTTCCCGCACTGGGCTGCCCTGTTCCTGATCCTGTTGCTCAATATGGGTGTACTGGCTATGGTGGCATGGAAAACGGGAAGGCGAAAGATCCTTGGATGGTCGGGTGTCAGCATAGCCCTTACAGCATTCATTTTGTTTTTTACCGATCCCGGGAAACTGGAAAACCGGTGGCTTTTTCCGGGGCAGCAGGTGGTGATGCAGCAGGAATCTCCTTACGGCAGCCTGACTCTTACCCGCATGCACGAGCAGTGGCAGTTGTATGAGAACAATGAGTTGCTTTATTCAACCGGTAATCCTGCCCTGCAGGAAGAAAAAGTGCATTATCCCCTGAGCCAGCATCCCCGGCCCGATACCCTGCTGCTGGTATTCGGAAGCTGGAACGGCATGCTGCAGGAAATTTCCAAATACGAACCTGCCGCCGTGGATGCCGTGGAAATCAATCCCGAGCTGGTGGAAATGCTGCAATCGGAATTTCCGGAAATTTCGGCCCACTGGCTGGCAATGCATTTCCAGGATCCTGTGATCTTTGTGAACAGGGCGGAAAACAAACGGTACGATGCCATTCTGGTGAATGCTCCTCCTCCCGACAATCTGCAAACCAACCGGTACTTTACCCGGGAATTTTTCGTGAGTTGCCGGGAATTGCTCAGTTCCGGAGGTGTTTTCTCCATATCCCTGCCGGCGTCGGGCAATTACCTGGGCGAGTCGGCCAGAAAGAACCATTCCATTCTGTATTTTACCCTGAAGGAAGTGTTTCCCCATGTGACCATTGTGCCGGGTGAAGAAGATTATTTCATTGCCTCTGACATGGAATTTGACTGGAACATTACCGGACTGATCACGGAAAAAGGGCTGGAGAACGACTACCTGAACCCCTGGTACATCAGCAATGATCTGATCCACCGGCGTGCCGAACGGATAATGGAAGACCTGACTCCGGATATCCGGCCGAATACCGGATTGTACCCTGTGGCTACTTACAGTCACTGGAAGCAGTGGCTGAGCCATTTCGACTGGTTGCACAGCCTGGCGCCCCTCATTTTCATGTTGTTTATCCTGCTCACCCTGGTCAGGATGAACCCCGTGCAGGTGGCCCTGTTTGCCGGAGGATTTGCCTCGGCAGCCCTGGAAGTGATTCTTCTGCTGGCATTCCAGGTATTGTTCGGATATCTGTACCTTGCTACCGGTATGCTGATCACGGTGTTTATGCTGGGCCTGTATCTGGGATCGCGCATGGCAGAGCAAAGGAAGGGCAGCAAGGAAAAACCTTTTACCCGCCCGCTGGTTGGGCTGGCTACCATCCTTGCAGCCATGCCGGTTCTGATTTTCCTGCTAAAGGATTCTTCTCTCAACGCCATTCTGGCTCCGGTCTTTATCGGATCAGTCACTCTGCTGACCGCTTTTCTGGTAGGGACCCTTTTTGCCCGGGGTACCCGCCTGTTGCAGACAGATATTTTCCGGTCGTCGGGCCGTTTGTACTCAGCCGACCTGATGGGTTCGGCGCTGGGCGCCATGCTGGTGAGCGCCGTGCTGATTCCTCTGACAGGAATCATTGTGACCTGCTTTCTGACAGCGGGTGTGGCCCTGGCCGGTATGGCCTGGTACCGTTATTCCGTCACGGGAATTTCCGTGTGAGTAAGCTGAAGACTCTGTCTGCCCTCATTCCGTTTATTATTTGGCAAAGCATAACGGAAATGTTTAATTTTACAGAATGAGCCCGGAAGAAGAAAAACTGTCCAAACGCGAGTTTATCAGAAAAAGCCTGCTGGGTGCGGGAGGAATGGTTTGCTGCCCCTTTCTGCTCCGGGGGAATTCCGGGCAGAATGTTCATTTCCGGGATGGGAAACCCTGGAAATGGAGCCGGGAAGCCATGCACTATATTTCCACTCCCCGGGGGATCAAATGCCGTACCTGCCCCAATGAATGTGATATCAAAGAGGGTGAGGCGGGCGATTGCCGTACCAAAGAAGTGGTGGGTGGCAAATTGTACACCATTGCCTACGGCAATCCCTGTTCGGTGAATATAGACCCCATGGAGAAGAAGCCTCTCCATCATTTTCATCCCGGCACCCGGGTGTTATCCATTGCCACCGCAGGGTGCAACCTGGCCTGCCTGAATTGTCAGAACTGGGAGATATCCCAGCGGAGTCCCAGGGAGACGCGGAATTACGACCTGATGCCACCGAAAGTGGTGGAACTGGCCATTCAGGAAAACTGCCCTTCCATTGCATATACCTATTCCGATCCGGTGGCGTTTTATGAATACACACTGGATACTTCCATACTGGCCCGGCAGGCAGGCCTGGGCAATGTGATCGTTTCGGCGGGATTCATCAATCCCCGGCCGTTGAAAGACCTGTGCCGTGTGATCGACGCAGCCAACATCGACCTGAAGAGTTTCAGCGATGATATCTATGCCATGCTGAATGCCGGAAAATTGCAACCGGTGCTGGATACCCTGCTTACCCTGAAGGAAGAAGGGGTATGGCTGGAAATTACCAACCTGCTGGTTCCTACCTGGACCGATGATATGAAAATGATCGGGGAAATGTGCCGCTGGCTGGTAAAGAACGGTTTTGCCGATACTCCCCTCCATTTCAGCCGGTTTCAGCCCATGTACAAGCTGAACCGGCTGGCCCCCACTCCGGTGAGCACGCTGGATCAGGCCAGAAAAACAGCGCTGGATGAAGGAATGCATTTTGTATATGTGGGGAATGTGCCGGGGCATCCGGCCCAGGATACCCTTTGTCCGAACTGCGGAAAAACCCTGGTGGTGAGAAAAGGATACCAGGTATCCATGCCATTGCTGAAAAACGGCAAATGTGCTTCCTGCGGGAAGTCCATCCCCGGAGTGTGGGATTAAGGTTTTCCCTGTTCACCGATTTTTTTCCCGCGTTTACCGAAAAACTGTTTGAACCGGTGCTGTGCGTTCCTATTTTTGGGGTGTTTGTCACGCGTTATTATTCACTAAAAAACAAAAAGATGGAACGCAGTCGTTTTCACCGCAGTGCCGTTGTCGGACTGATCTTTATTTTCGCCGGTTTGTTTCTGATAGCCGGCAATATGAATCTTATCCACTATCCTCTCAGGCATATTCTGTTTTCGTGGCCCATGCTGCTGGTAGCACTGGGAGTGATTTTTCTTGCCAGCCGGGAAGGATCGCTTACCGGTTGGATATTGCTGATCATTGGTGGGTTTTTCCTGGTTCCCCGGATATTTCCGGGTGTGCATTTTGAGTTTCACCTTTTCTTCTGGCCGGTGCTGCTCATCGGGCTGGGATTGGTGATGATCTTTCGTTTTGCCGGTCACAACGGGAAGATGATCCATCGCACCGAGGTCAATGACGAAGATTACCTGGATGATGTGGCTATTTTCGGCGGAGGAAAGAAAATGTTCACCTCACAGAATTTTCAGGGGGGTAAGATCACAGCCATTTTCGGAGGATCGGAGATCGATCTGAGGCAGGCAAAAATGGCCAAGGGAAAGGTTTATGTTGATTATTTTGCCATGTTTGGCGGGACCAAGCTTTTTGTGCCCGGCGACTGGGATGTGAAAGTGGAGGTGAGCTCTATTTTCGGTGGATTTTCCGATAAGCGGGCTGCCGATCCCCGCATCGTGAGAGATCCTTCCAAGCAGCTTATTATAAAAGGAGTGGCTATCTTTGGGGGAGGTGACCTGGTAGATTTCTGAGCCTATGGACAACAGCCGGCATCCTTTTCTGGTTAGCAGAAAGAATATTCTTTTGTACGCATCCACGTGGATCCTCCTGGCGGGGGTTCACGTGATGCTGCTGTTGTGGCGGGGGGACTTTCCCCTGTATGTTACCATCAATGAGGCACTGATCTCCACTTTTTTTCTGGCCCTGCTGGGACTGGCCCTGTGGTATCCTGTCAGGTTTATGGATACCGGTAGAAACCATCTGCTTTTTATTCTGGCAGGGTATGGCATGTCAGGTGCGGTGATGCTCCTTCTCTGGCTCACACTTACGCATTTCTTCCTGCGAAATTTTTTCCCGGGCATACAGGGTTATCATGTGTATTTGAATGAATCGGTGGGCTGGAAGGTGGTTGGCGGGGCACTGGTATATCTCATTATTCTTCTGGTTTATTACCTTACAATGACATGGCACCGCCTGCGGGAAAAAGACAGGCAGGAAGCCAGGCTGGAAACCCTGATAAAGGAATCGGAGCTGAAAATGCTGCGTTCTCAGATCAATCCTCATTTCTTATTCAACAGCCTGAACAGTATCAGCGCCCTTACACTGACCGATCCTGGAAAAGCAAGGGATATGGTGGTCAGGCTGTCGGAGTTTTTCAGGTATTCCCTCGACCATAAGATGGAAGACGAGTCTACCCTGGAGGAGGAACTGCATCACATTGAAAATTACCTTGCCATGGAACAGGTAAGGTTTGGGGAACGTTTGGTGTTTACCAGGGAGATTCCCGGAAGGTGCATAAAAATGAAATTACCCAACCTGATCCTGCAGCCTCTGTTTGAAAATGCTGTCAAGCACGGGGTGTACCAGAGTACGGAACAGGTGGAGATCAGATTAACGGCCCGGTGTGATGAAAACCGGCTCCGGCTTATGCTCAGCAACCATTATGACCCTGATGTTCCTGCAGCCGGACGCCGGGGTATCGGGCTGAGCAATATCGCCCAGCGACTGGAACTGAAATACGGTCAGGAAGGGTTGATGGGCATTGAAAAAGATGAACGGATATTTACAGTCACATTGCTGATACCCCAATCTTCATGAAAACGGAAAGAAAACTCACAACCCTGATCATCGACGATGAAGCCCCTGCCAGGGATATCATCAGGCATTACCTGCGCAATCATCCTTCTGTGGAAATTATTGGGGAGTATGCCGACGGTTTTACCGGATTAAAGGCCATTCAGGACCTCAGGCCCGATCTGGTGATCCTGGATATTCAAATGCCCAGGCTCACCGGACTGGAAATACTGGAGCTGCTGGATGAATGGCCGGCCGTGATTTTTGTAACAGCCTACGACCGGTATGCTATCCGGGCTTTTGAACTGAGCGCGGTGGATTACCTGCTGAAACCTTTTTCGGAGGAACGTTTGAAGGAGGCGGTGGATAAAGCCGTGAAGCGCACCGGCGGCCGGAATGCCGGCGATGAGGTGCAGGCCTTGATGAATGCGGCCAGGGAACAGGTTAAGCATATTGAACGGTTGGTGGTGAAGGCAGGATCGCGTATTCATATACTTTCACTCGACGATATCCGGTATTTTGAAGCGGTGGACGATTATGTGAAGATACATACCGAGAAGGAACGGTACATGAAAAAAATGACCATGAAATACCTGGAAGATCGCCTGGACGGGAAGGAATTCATCCGCATACACCGGTCGTATATTGTGGCTGTAAAGGAAATCCGGAGCATTGAAAAGTACGGCAGGGAGAGCTATCTGGCCCTGCTGCACGGAGGAGAGAAGCTCAGCATGAGCCAGGGGGGAATGGAAAGGCTGAAGGAAGCCATGATGTTATAGCCGGCGTGGATGGCGAATCATTTTTTTTTCTTAACTGACTTTTCAAAAGCGCTCCATGAAAGATGCCTTATCGTCTGAATCCTGCTGGTTCTCCCATGTGGACCGGCGTAATGAAGATCCACTGCAAAGACATTTACATCAGGCTACCGGGATTGCCGGCGGAACCGGTCCCACGGGCAGCATCAGGGCCCGTTCCAAACAGGTTTTGATTCCCCGCTGCCGTTTTGCCTCGCGTGTGCATAAAACCGGGACCATCCTCAGGGTGGCATTTTTGTGTATCGCCGTTTTCTGGCTGATCATGGACCTGCTGGCTGATAATGCTGAAAGTGGGATTGTGGCATTTCTCCTGATTATCGTGGCAGGAAGCCTGTTGATGCACTTCCTTTACCGGCTGGCAGGTGTCAGGTCAAAAGCTTCGGTTTACAGAAAACATCCGCAGATTCGTTCCCTGATCCGGGAAGGATACCGGCCCGGTTCACATCCTGTTTTCTCCACCACCCCTTTCGGATGGATATGGATGGCTATGAAAAGAACTTTGATCTGAAGATATTTATTTGTTTTAATAAAAGAATGGTTTCCGGTAAAACCGGGACAACAGGATAAGAGGCTGTTCTCAGAGCAGGGCTTTTATGAAATAGTAGGTCATGGCAAGGGAAGCGGCCAGCTTAAGGCCGATTCCCAGGAAGAAGCCCATCAGTGATCCCATGCCCGCCACAATGGATTGACGGCCATCGGCTCCGCGTATGGCTTCACCGGCAATAGCCCCGATCAGGGGCCCCAGGATCAGGCCAATAGGAGGGAAAAAGAATATTCCCACCACCATACCGATGGTGGCTCCCCACATTCCCGCCTTGGTGCCTCCGAAACGTTTGGTCCCCCATATAGGAACGATGTAATCGAGCACTGTTACCACAACGGCTATCATGGCCATGATCACCAGAAAGCGGGAGCTGAAATCGACCCAGCGGGTGAAGTGAACCAGGAGCAAACCAATGTAACTGAGGGGAGGGCCGGGAAGGACTGGCAACACACATCCCAGCAATCCCACGATCATCAGTGCGATGGCCAGAGCAAGAAGAACATAGTCCATGTGTGAATGTATTTGAAAGGGAAAGATAGGGATTTTCTCTGTATGTCCCCCCTTAAAGATAGATCAGCAAAAATGCAAGAGGTATGAGTATTCCCACGGCGGTAAGCCAGGCTCCCCTGCCGGTAATTCCTTTTTTCCCTTTGATCATGAAAAGTCCGGTCACGGCCAGAACAATCAGGGCCCCTGCGAACAGATCGGAAAACCAGGTCCACAGCCTGGCCGGATTGTAGTGGAGAAAATTCACTTCGTGAAATACGGGTCTTCTCCTGATGCTTTCCAGAATCCCCTGCCCGGTTTCCAGGTTAAACAGGACCGATCCGCCCCGGATAAAGACTTTCATCGACTGATCATCGGGGAAATAGAAATTCTTAAAATTCCTTTCTTCCCCGATCTGTGCCATGATGTCCTGCACGTCGTCGCGCGACAGCCCGTACACATTTTCCGGGAATTTCACCTGCACAGCCCGGTTCTCGATAATATAGTTTGGATTCCATTCATCCAGGTGATTCAGGGCAATGCCCGATAATCCATAGACAATGGTGGTCCCGAAAAAAAGATAACCGAAATCACGGTGGATGACCCGGATCCATTTTCTCCAGTTGAATTTCATACCGGTGGTTTATTCTTCAATTTCCCTGTATTCCAGACAAGTAACAGAATAAAATGACAGGTGATCGCTGCCGCTTTGAGCCAGTTGTTCCCGGTACCGGGCAATCTGCTCCTTTGCTGCGGTATGGGTTCCCTGGTCGGCAGCTTCTCCCAGCTGGCTGCTCTCGTCATGCGAGCCGGCCGAATCGCCTCCGGTGTGGATTTTTTTATCCCCGGCCAGCTTCTCGCCCGATGTGATCTCTTTTTCCCATTGCCGCAGGTAGGTTTCGTCAATCCGCAGTACTTTCATTTCTCCGATCACTTCCACTGTGCTTCCTTCCAGTTCCACAGGGAAAGTTCCCATGTCAGGGTTCACATCGATGCGGATCCGGTTTTCGGGAGTCCGGTCAATGAGGAACATTCTTTTGCCTGTTTCCTTGCAGACATGCTGGACCATTCCGGTGATCTTCACCGTATTGCCCACATACTGATCGGCCTGAGCCAGAAGATCGGGGATACTTACTTCCGTAACCTTCTGACCGGCGGTTTCATTTTTCTTTTCCCTGTTCTGGCAGGCGGCGCCGAAAACCAGGCTAAGCAGAGCGAATGCAACTATTTTTTTCATGGTTTCAGATTTTGTGGTTTGAATGGATAAACAAATATATTCAATCTTCAGGTTTTTTCCGGAGTATCCTGGTTATCCGGATCCTTTTCCTTTTCCTTTTCCTTTTCTTTCACCTCCTCTGCCTTGAAACCCGTTTCCAGGATCACTTTCCTGAGCTTGCCGGGATCGGTTTTCCAGTTTTTGTACTCGATGGTAATGAGGTTTTTTTCCAGGTCAAATTTCAGGTCGGTTACTCCTTTTTCGAAAGCCAGGCTTTTGGTAAGGGTGTGCACGCAATCTTCGCAATGCATACTGGAGTGGAAAGTAACGGTAAGCTTTTCCTTCAGGGGTTTCTGTGCATACCCGGGCAGAGAGAGCAAAAGAAGGGTTGCTGCCAGTGAGAACCTTGCAATGAATCCTTTTTTCATGTCGAATGGTTTTTTGGTTAACATTATGAAACGTTTTCCGCTGGATTATCGGTCAATATTGATCCGGATCCCCGCATATATTTTTCTGCCTTCAATGGGTCCCCATACCATGGAGGCATCGAAGTAAGGACCGAACGGATCATCCCATGCCAGTATGGGATCTTTCTGGCGGAAATTTCCCAGGTTTTCCGTTCCGAGATAAATATTCCAGTAACGGAACCGCCGGGTGATTTGTGCGTTGATAACGGAATAGGGATTGAACAGGTCGGGGCGCCGGTATTCGGGTGGAAACCCGCCGGTGGGTGTCAGCCTGCCTCCCCCGTTGTACTGCCAGGTGAAGTCGAACTGCCATTTGCTCAGGCGGGTGGCATAGCTCAGGTTCACCAGTCCTTTGTGCCGGTTTACCAGGGGTTTCTCCACCAGTTCCTCATTGATTGTGGTTTTTACGTCGTTCAGCCGGTATCCCAGCACCACATCGAATCGTTTAACCGGTGTGGCATTGAGGTTAAGCTGCAGGCTGTTGGACCAGGAAGGGCCCTGTAGATTATAAATGTAGATAGCATACGGATCCCGGTACACATCCACAACAACCTGGCTCTGGAAGTCGGTCCGGTGGTATTCCGCACTGAAAACCCATTCGGTTCCCAGTACAGGGAAGCGCCGGGTGAGGGTGAGTCCGTAGTTCCAGGCTTTTTCCTGTTTGGGTTCTTCCAGCACCTCCACCGTTCTGGAGCTGGCCAGCAGGAATGAGTGCTCAGCAAACACATTGGCTGTGCGGAATCCCCGGCCTGCCGACACCCTGAGTGTGGTGGAAGGAGTAATTTCTGTTCTGAGATGGATTCTGGGAGTATAAAACACTCCCCATCGATTATGCCAGTCGGCCCGGATACCTGTCATGAGGGTAAAGTCTTCCCGGGGCTTCCAGGTGTACTGAAAAAATATCCCAGGAATGGTCTCCGTGCGTTGATACGGATCATGGTTCACTTTTTCGTCGAACCGGTCGTTCATCAGGCTGATGCCGGTACGGTATTCATGCCGGGTATCGCCGATGAACGACTGATAGATCATGTTCATATACAGGCTGTTTTGCCAGCCTTCGTAGGTATTGGATCCATAGAGGGATGACTGGCGGTGGTGGCTGTAGTGGGTAATGAAACCCAGGCTGGTGGCCGGTTTGTTCTGAAATACAAATCCGGTTTTATTGTAACCTTCCACCCGCAGGGTATTCAGACTGATTCCGTATCCGTTGGCCGGTGTGGAAGGCAGTTCAGAGTTGTAACGGAGTTCACCCCCGGTTCTTTCTTCACCGAGTACGGAAAAACCAAACCGGGTTTCCAGCCCTCGGGTTCCCTGGTATTTCCAGCGGTTCATCAGGTTATACTGTTTCATCAGGGGCATATCGATGAACCCGTCGCCGTTGATGTCGGAGGAGTGGTCCTTCCATTCTCCGTGGGCAAGGACCATGGTACTCCATTTATCCGTCAGCTTTACAGAGGAGTTCAGGTTGGCTTCGGCTTTGCGGAAATGGTTGGCGTAGAAATTCAGGAAGAGTTTTTCGCTGTCTTCCGGTTTTTTATACTCGATATTGATCTGCCCGGTAACCGATTCGAAGCCGTTAACCACCGAAGAAGTCCCTTTAGACACCTGAATGGATTCCATCCAGCTTCCGGGCACATAGGCCAGTCCGAAGGTGCTGCTCAGTCCCCTCAGATTCGGGATGTTTTCGGTCATCATCTGCGAATACACGCCGGCCAGGCCCAGCAGTTCGATTTGTTTGGCCCCGGTCAGGGCGTCGGTATAGTTCACATCGACCGTGGCGCTGTTTTCAAAGCTTTCAGAAAGGTTGCAACATGCTGCCTGTTGCAGTCCGGCCCCATTGATCACCTGGGTGTGAATGGGACTCATCCTGTCCAGATGGCTTCCTTTCTGTTTTCCGTGGATGGTGACTTCATCGAGGGAAAGCTCGTTGAGCAGGTATATTTCGATGGGTTCGAAAGGTTCGTGAACATGCACCGTGTCGGAAATGTAGCCCACATAGCTGAAAACCAGCATATGGTCGTGAGCGCCTTCCTTCAGTATCTCAAAATAACCGTTTTTATCGGTTACGGTTCCCCGGGTGGTATTCATCCAGTAAACGTTAACCCCAGGCAGGGGAACGGGCTTTTCTTTTTCCGTTTTTTCAAAGATATATCCTGTAACGGATTGTCCGTTACTGAGCGTGTTGGTCCCTATCAGCAGAAGGGATATCAGTATTCTGAAATTCATTGTGATTTTTTCCTTCAGTAATGAATAAGTGAAACATACAACAAAGCCGGAGTTCCTGCGATGCAGGAATGCTTATGCTGCTGAAGGGGAAGGGATCTTTGGCTGACGCATGAAGAGTACGAGTTTCCGCCCGCTCAGCCTGGGCGGAGATTCGCTGATGAAAAGGGTTTGATATAAGTGGCCGGTATGTTTGTCCTGCGGGGAAAACGCTATCCGCAGGATCATTCCCTGTGAGGCGGGATGTACAGTTTGGTCTGACCGGGACGTATCATATTCGGTATCCAGAACCAGATATACCGGGTAGGTTGAGCAGCAGGGAATGGGACTGAAAACCGTTTGATCATCGGTGGGACCGGTGGCCGGTTCTTCCGTACAGCATGATCCGTGGTGATTGCAGCAGTTTTCTTCCGGATATTCCCGGAGAATGGATGTTTGTTGCAGGTTACGGCAGTGGTGGGCATAAAAAAAGCTTCCTGCAGTAGCTGCTGTAAGGAACAGTGCTATCACCAGAGACAGGATATGCCGGAATATTTTCATCATGGTGCCGGTAAAAATATAAAAAAATTAAAATCCGGCATTATGTTGGGGCGGCCATTCCGGAATGTTCCTGAAAAAAGAATGTTTTTTGTTTTTTCTGTTGTCAGACAGTAAATGCCGGCAATGTGAACAGGTTCCGCACAGTTCCCGTCCATGAACCGTTGTTTTTCCGGGTACAAACAGCATAATCAATTTATACAGGCTGTATATTGCGGCTGCGGCGACAAGCACCAGGGTAATTCCTTCCTGAAAAGAAACGGTATGAACAAAAATTATTTCTGCGATGCACATGTTTTTTCTCTGTTCAGAAGATCCATTGACCCATTTGATATACTGCAAACGAAACCAGCCAGGCCAGGCTTGTGGTGTATACGATCATGAACAAAGCCCACTGCCATTTTCCGGTTTCTTTTTTCACTGCTGCCACCACGGCCACACAGGGGAAATAGATCAGGATGAACAAAAGGAATGACAGGGCGGATAATGGATTGTACACCTTTTCTCCTTTTTGGGGACCGGATTCATATCTTTCTTCCTGCAGTTTGCTGATGAGGGTTTCATAATCGGATCCTTCCTGGGTTTCGGTCTGGTGCAGCACGCCCAGTGTGCTGACCACCACTTCCTTGGCGGCGATGCCGGTTAGCAGGCTGACGCCCATTTTCCAGTTGAATCCCAGGGGGCGCAGCGCAGGTTCAATGAAATGCCCGATTCTGACAATATAAGATTCTGCATTTTTTTCTGTACTTCCGGGAATATGGTCCGCTTCGCCGGTTTTTCTTTCCTGTGGCATGGTCACGGCCGTTTGGGTGGCCACTATGCCGCCGGTTGTTTCTGAGGGTTCCGGGGGGCGTGGATAATATCCCAGTGCCCAGATCAGTATGGATGCCACCAGGATTACCCCTCCCATTTTTTTCAGGTATTGTTGTCCCTTGTGCCACATATGTTTCAGCAGGCTGCGGATGGTCGGGACCCGGTAGGGTGGAAGTTCCATGACAAACGGGGCTTCCTGGCTCCGGAAGAGGGTTTTGTTGAACAGTACGGCTGTTCCTGCAGCCATGATAATCCCGGTAAGGTAGATAGCAAAGAGCATCAGGCCGGGAAACTGAGGGAAAAAGGCTCCGATCAGCAGGATATACACCGGCAGGCGCGCACTGCACGACATAAACGGGTTGATGAGGATAGTCAGCAGCCGGTTCTTGGGGTCTTCAATGGTTCGGGTAGCCATGATGGCGGGCACGTTGCAGCCAAAGCCCATGATGAGGGGGATGAACGATTTGCCGTGCAGTCCGATGCGGTGCATGATCTTATCCATGATAAAGGCTGCCCGGGCCATATAGCCGGTGTCTTCCATTAATGAGATGAAAAAGAAAAGGATCAGGATGTTTGGGAGGAACACAATCACACTGCCCACTCCTCCAATGATTCCGTCGATCAGCAGGTCGTGCAGAGGACCTGCCGCCATATGCCTGTCAATGAAGTTTCCAATGAAGGAAACCAGACTGTCGATCCATTGCATGGGGTACTCTCCCAACCTGAAAGTACTGAAAAAGGTGATGAACATGAACAACAGAAAAAACGGGAATCCCAGGATCCGATGGGTGAGGATACGGTCTATTCCTTCAGTGATCCTGTTATGGCTCAGCAAGGGCTGGCGCAGGGTTTCCCTCAGGGCGCCGGTAATGAATCCGTAGCGGGCATCGGCAATGATGGTTTCCGTATCTTCTCTGAAAACCTTCCTGAGCCGTTCCATTTCTTCAACGGCAGTTTTTCTGATTTCCTGATAATTCGGAAAGGGAGTCAGGTTGATGAATACCGACCGGTCGTTTTCAAGCAGCTTAATGGCGTAAAACCGGGAGGAAACCCGGTCGGTCAAATTTTTGTTTTCCCGTATTTTATCCTGGACTTTTTTCAGGGAGGCTTCCACTTCCTGGCCGTAATGGATGTGAACGTGCCTTACCACCGGGTCTTCGTCGGAATATACCTCAATGATCCTGTCGAACAGATTCCTGATACCCCTGCCGCGCGAAGCTACGGTAGGAACGATGGGGATGCCCAGGAGTTTTCCCAGGGCTTCATGATCCAGCCTGGCTCCCCTTCTGGCCATATCGTCGTACATATTCAGGGCCATGATGGTGCGCACGTCCATGTCGATGAGCTGGGTGGTGAGGTACAGGTTTCTTTCCAGGTTGGAAGCATCCACCACGTTGATCACGATATCGGGCATTTCGTGCAGAATATGCTTCCGCACAAACAGTTCTTCGGGAGAATAGGCCGAAAGGGAATAGGTTCCCGGCAGGTCGGTAATATGAAAAGTATATCCCCTGTGGCGAAAAACAGCTGTTTTGGAATCCACCGTAACTCCCCCGTAGTTCCCCACCCTCTCCCTTGAGCTGGAGGCATAGTTGAACAGGGTGGTTTTTCCCGAGTTTGGGTTGCCTACCAGGGCTACCTGTATGTTTTTTCCTTTTTCGCGTGCCGAACTTCTGAGGTGTTCTTCGGTAAACACCCCGTTAAAGGGAGTGAGGTGTTCTTCACGGGCTTCTTTTTCTGTAATTACCTCAATCAGGGAGGCTTCGCTTCTGCGGAGGGAGACTTCATAGTCCATGATCCGGTATTCTACCGGATCATTCAGGGGTGCGTTTCGTACAACTTTCACTTTCTTTCCCCTGACAAACCCCATTTCAATGATCCTTTTGCGAAAAGTTCCCCGTCCTTTCACCTTGACTATGATCCCTTCTTCTTCTACCTTAAGATCCGACAGCTTCATGTTTGACCGGGTTACCCATCATCGAAAGTGCAAACGTACAGATTCTGTTTATTTTCCCCAATACCTATTTATAATGATTTTAATCAGGTTCTGCCGGAAGGAAGGAATTTCAGGCGGGGCCGGTTTTCTATTTTGATGAGAAAATTAACTACATTGAACACTGAACCAAACATAGTGCAAATGAAAGATCAGGTAAATGCCGCTTTTCAGATTATTCCCGGGCCCGGGAACCCGGACATGTACCGGCTGATCGACAGGGCCATTTCAGTGATTATCACCTCGGGGATGCGCTATCGTGTATGTCCGTTTGAAACCGTGGTGGAAGGACCCCTGGATAAGGTATTGCAACTGGTACCTGAAATACTGGAGGCGCTGTATTCCGAAGGGGTGGAAGATGTGCTGAGCTTTGTGAAGATACAGTCGCGAAAGCAGGGGAGGGTGACCATCGAAGAAAAGATGGCCGCTTATGATGCAGAGTAAAACATTCCACAGATTTTTAATCCGTGGAATACCCGGAAACAGGACATAACACACCTCTCCCGGAAGACCTGTCTTCAGGAATATAGTGTTCTGAGAATCGGGCGAAATGCCGGAGAGATCCTATTCCTTTCGGTCCTCCAGGTCGTCGAATTCAACGTTGGTGTAGTTTTCGGTCAGGGCAGTTTCTTTTTCCTCATCCTGCCTTTCTGCCGGTTTTCTCGGTTCCCGTTCCACAGGTTCGGGGCGGTTTTCCTTGATGTACTCCACCGTTTCCGTCAGGGCATCGGCAAACTTGTCGAAGTCCTCCTTGTATAGGAATACCTTGTGTTTTTCATAAAATGATTTTCCGTCCCGGTTGAACCTCTTTTTGCTTTCCGTGATGGTAAGGTAGTAATCATCATTTCGGGTGGCCTTCACATCAAAGAAATACGTTCTCTTTCCGGCACGCACAACTTTCGAATAAATCTCTTCCTGCTGGTGGTGGTTTTCAAATCCTTCTTTTTTCTCAGTTCCTTCTTCCATCATTGAAATATTTTGTGGTCCTATACTTTAGTTGAAACCAAATGTATAAAAATATTTTTGATATGATTGTCTCTCTCCCGGTAAAATTGGGATAAATTTTGCGGAACAGGTTTTTTTTTAGAATGTATATAAATTATTACGGCTTACCACCGTATTCAACAAATTGGGATATGCGGGTTTTAAATCAGCCAATTTTACGCTATCTTTGCCCCCTGACTGAGAAAAAAACCGTTCTTTTCATGTATAGCAGAAGGTTATTAAGGATCAAGGTGATGCAGGTGCTTTATGCCTATCTGAAAACCGAATCGCCCTCACTTTCTCACTCTGAGAAAGAATTGTTGCACAGCGTTAAGAAAAGTTATGACCTGTATCATTACCTTTTGCTGCTGGTCATTGAAGTAAAAAATTACGCACTGGAACGTATTGCCCTGGCCAGAAACAAGAAAAGGCCCACCCACCAGGACCTTCACCCCAATACCCGTTTTGTTGATAACCGGATTATCCACCAGCTTGAAGAAAGCAACGAATTAAGAAAGTATACCGGGCATACCGGAATGAGCTGGGTACAGTATCCCGAACTGATCAGGAAACTGTACCGGGATATGCTGGATAAAGACTGGTACCGGAAATATATGGACGGTGACGAACCGGATTATGCTAAAGACCGGGAACTGGTTGTTCATTTTTATCACGACCTGGTACTTGGTTCCGAGGAATTGTCGGGCGACCTGGAAGAGCAAAGCATTTACTGGAATGATGAACTGGAATTTGTGGTGGGGATGATCATAAAAACCATCCAAAAATTCAGAGCGGCACAGGGCGAAAACATCCGGCTGATGCCCATGTATAAAAGTTCAGACGATGCGGAGTTTACAATACGGTTATTCAGAAAATGCCTGGTGCATTATGATGAATACCTCAAGCTGATTGAAGCCTATTCCCATAACTGGGATGTAGAGAGGATCGCTTTTATGGACAACCTGCTAATGGTAATGGCCATAACCGAGATGACAGAATTTCCCGAAATACCGGTCAGGGTAACCTTTGATGAATACATTGAAATGGCAAAATATTACAGTACGGAGCGCAGCAGCCATTTTGTCAACGGGGTGCTTGATAAGATCATTCAACACCTTCGCGGGGAAAAGAAAATTATCAAGAAAGGCCGGGGCCTGATAGGCGAAGCATGATAAAATCCGGGTTGCTGGGATATGAAAAATGTATTTACTTTGCAGAGATTCAATGATGCTCAGACCATGCGATCTGTTGTCTTTTTCCTGTTGATTTTGTTGAGCTACTCCTGCTTTCGGGCAGAAGGTGGAAAAGGCGGGGAAAATACAAACGGTGAAACAAAACCGCCTGTGCTCGAATTTACCAGGCTTACCCACCATTTCGGAGACGTGAGCCAGGGGGAAAAGGTGGCATGCCGGTTTACTTACCGGAATGCAGGCGGGAACGATCTGGTGATACACAGTGCCGTTGCCAGCTGCGGTTGCACCGTCCCTTCCTTCAGCAGGGAACCTCTTCCACCAGGTGGGGAAGAATCCATGGAAGTGGTATTCGATACTGCCGGAAGATCGGGGAAGCAGGTGAAAACCATTTATGTAAGAAGTAATTCTTCGAATAATCCGGTGGTTCTGACCATTCACGCCAATGTGGTTTTGAAGTAAGCAGATAAATCAAATATTCACCAAATCATAAAAAGAAATGATCCATCAAGTTTTTAGCATGTTGTTATTTGCTCCGACTACCGAGGAGCAGAACCCTTTCATGACATTTTTGCCGTTGTTGCTGATTATCCTGGTATTCTATTTTTTCATGATACGCCCTCAGGTAAAAAGGCAGAAGGAGCTGCGCAGTTACCGTGAATCACTGAAGAAGGGAGACCGTATCGTTACAACCGGCGGGATATACGGAAAAATTGCAGATATCAACGGGAATGAGATCCTGGTTGAGGTGGCCGACAAGGTGAAGATCAAGATTGATAAGAGCGCCATCCTGAAAGATCCTTCGGATATCGGCGCCCAGAAATAATTCATTCCGGTTGTCGGAAAGGGACCATCGGTTATGTCGGGATCTTCAGTGCTTAAGAAAACATTCAGGTATTTCCTGAAAGTCAGGCAACGGAAACTCAATCAAAAGGTATTGATTTTCGGTTTTTTCCTGGTGTTAAGCACGGTGTTCTGGTTTCTCAATGAATTGAACCAGGTTGCGGTGACAGAGCTCAGTTTTCCGGTGAAATACATCAACATGCCCCGCGACAGGGTACTGGTGAACGATCTTCCCCACGAACTCCGTTTACAGGTGCAGGCTCCGGGATATACCCTGCTGAGGTATAAACTGAGCAAGCGCCAGGTACCCATCACCATCAATCTCGACAACTACAATTTCAGGTACCAATCAGGAACCGAACCGCCCAGGTATTATCTTCTTTCAAGAACCATCAGGGAAAGCCTTTCCAGGCAAATGCTTCGGGAGGGGAACATCCTGAACGTGGCTCCCGATACGCTGTTCTTTACTTTCGACGATATTGTGCTTAAAAAAGTACCTGTTTTCCCTGTGCTCGATATCCGGTATGCACGGCAATTTCAACTCAGCGGGGAAATATCATGTACGCCTGATAGTGTGACAGTTTCAGGGCCCGGGGCAGTGATCGATACCTTCCGTATGGCGCGGACCCGGCCTGTACAAATGACCGACATTGATCAAACAGTGGAGAAAACCCTGCCCCTCGAGGAAGTCCCGAATGTAAGGCTCTCACATCGCAGGGTGACCTTACGGATTCCGGTGGAACAGTTTACCGAGAGCAGTGTTCAGGTGCCTATCCATACGGAAGGGATTCCCGACAGTTTAACCCTGAAGGTTTTTCCTTCCCGTGTGAACATTACCTTCATGGTGGCTCTCAGCAATTTCAGCAAGGTGCAGCCTTCTCTGTTCAGGGCGGCCGTGTTTTTTCCCGAAGAGCCTGTTGAGAAGCTCAAAGTGCAACTGCTGAGATATCCCGATTACATCCGTTCAGTGAAATTCTCTCCCGAACAGGTGGAATATATTATTGAGAAAAACTGATGCTGAAAGTCGGTCTGACCGGTGGAATTGGGAGCGGCAAGTCGTTGGTTGCCAGGATATTTACTATTCTCGGGATTCCCGTATTCGATGCCGATACCGAAGCAAAAACTCTGATGGAAACAGACCCTGTTCTGAAGGCTCAGTTGAAAGATGCCTTTGGTGAGGATGTCTACCTGAACGGAATGCTCCGGCGTAAAAAACTGGCGGAAATGGTTTTCCCTGATGAGGGCAAACTCAGATTACTGAACAACCTGGTGCATCCAAAAGTGCGTGCTGCATTCCTTGAATGGGTTGGCCGTCATGCAGAAGCTCCCTATGTGATCCAAGAGGCTGCCATACTCCTGGAAAGCGGATGGGCATCCCTGTTCGACAGGGTGATTGCCGTGGAAGCGCCGGAACCTCTTCGTATCAGGCGGGTAATGGAACGTGACGGAACATCGGCCGGAGAGGTCAGAAGCCGGATGGAAAGGCAATGGACGGATGAGGAACGAAGAAAACATGCCGACCATGTGCTGGTAAACGATGAAAAGGAGCTGCTGATACCCGCGATTCTTGAACTGCACCGCTTGTTCCTGAATGAAAACCAAAATACGCAGTGAATTATGGGGAAATTTGGCAAATGGATAGGTGGAGGTCTGGGATGGGTGCTTTTTGGTCCCCTGGGGGGGCTGGCAGGATTTGCCCTGGGGGCTATCTTTGACAATGCCGATGTACAGTCTCTTCAGCAGGAGGGGCAGACAACCCGGGGTGATTTTGTGGTGAGTTTTCTCGTGCTGGTGGCGGCAATGATGAAAGCCGACGGTAAGGTGCTGCGCTCTGAACTGGATTACGTGAAGAAATACCTGGTAACGGCTTTTGGTACGGAAGCAGCCCGTGAAGCTCTTGCCATGCTGCGTGACCTGCTGCGCCAGGATATACCGCTCCGCCAGGTAAGTATGCAGATCAGGCAAAACATGGATTATTCCTCCCGGTTGCAGCTTCTGCAGATGTTGCACGGAATATCTGCCGCCGACGGGCAGGTACACCCGGAAGAGATCCGGGTCATCAGGCTGGTGGCACAGTATATGGGGATCAGCCAGAAAGATATGGATTCGATTATGGCTGTGTATGTAGCCGATACCGACTGGGCATATAAGGTGCTGGGAATCGACCGGTCAGCGGGTGATGAGGAGGTAAAGAAAGCCTACCGGAAAATGGCCATGAAATACCATCCCGATAAGGTGAGTTATCTGGGGGAAGATTTTCAGAAGATTGCCCATGAAAAGTTCCGGAAGGTGAATGAAGCCTATGAACAGATTAAAAAAGAGAGGAATATGGTTTAATCCGGGAGATGACTTTTGCAATCTGTCATTTAGTATTATTTTTGTCTTTTCATAAACAGTTCAACCATGGAATTCAAAGACATATTGGCTATATCGGGATATCCCGGATTATACCGGTTTGTTGCTCAGGCAAAAAACGGGATTATTGTGGAATCTTTTGATACCGGCAAACGAATGCATGCCGGGGCTCATCTGAAGGTTAGTTCCATGGATGATATCGCGGTTTTTATGCATGAAGGGGAAGCCCGGCTGATTGAAATCTTCCGTAAGATATCCGAACTGGAGAACGGAGGTGAGGCGCCGGATCCGAAATCGGAGAAAGACGCCCTGTTTGCCTATTTTGAGAAGGTATTGCCGGAATTTGACCGATCCAGGGTGTACCAGTCCGACATCAAGAAGATCCTGCAATGGTACAATATCCTTCTGAAGCATAACCTGCTGAATCTCGAAGAACCGGAGAAGGAGGAACAGAAGAAAGAAGCGGCGGAGAAGGACAAGGCTCAGCCCAGGACTTCCCAGCCTGCAGGTTCTGCAGCAAAAAAATCCACCCCGAAAAAGACTTCTTCCCAGGGGCAGAAGATCGCTTCTGCAGGCGGCGGACAGAAACGGATGTCTGTTTCCACCAAGAACAAGTAAAGGAGAATGCATGGATAACAGGTATTCCCCGGGTCAGCGTGCTTTTCTTCCACCTGACAGGAAGGTGGAATCGTGGGAGTCGGTCAGGCCTTATTTCGACGAGCTGGCGAAACGGAAAATAGCCACACCCGTTCACCTGGAACGGTGGCTGGTCGACCGCAGTACCCTGCTTTCCTGGATGGAAGAGGAGCTTGCATGGAGGTACATCCGCATGAACTGTGATACTACCCGTAAGGAACTGGCCCGTCATTATGAGCAGTTCATCACGGGAATCGAGCCGCATATTCACCGGTATACCCATCTGTTCGATAAAAAACTGGTCAACAGCCCCCATCTGGCCCGGCTCGATCAAAAAAAATACGCTGTACTGATCAGAGCTGCCAGAAAAAGAATGGAGCTTTTCCGGGAAAAGAACATCCCCCTGTTGGCCGAATTGCAGGTGGAGGAGCAGGAGTACGGGAAGATGATCAGTGAGCTTACCGTGTTTTACCGTGACCGGGAATATACCCTTCAGCAGGCGGCGAATTTTTTACGGAATCCCAACCGTGAGGTAAGGGAGACGGTATACAGGCTGATACAGGAACAGAGAATTTCGAAGGCATTTCCCCTGCAGGATCTGTTTACCCGGCTGGTCCGGAAAAGATACAAGATTGCACTGAATGCAGGTTACCATAATTTCCGGGATTATCAGTTCGACAATCTGGGCAGGTTTGATTACCGTCCGGAAGATTGCATGCAGTTCCATGAATCGGTGCAGAACGAAGTGATGCCTTTGGTGGACCGGTTGTTTGACCGGAGGGAAGAACAGCTTCGGCTGAACGAACTCAGGCCCTGGGATCTGGATGTGGATCCTGACGGAAAACCGCCCCTGGTTCCTGCTTCCGGATCGGAGGAGCTGTTGCAGAAAACCATCGTATGTTTTTCTCGGGTTCGTGAAAAATACGGTTCGATGCTGAAGCAACTGGCCGGAAGAGGATTTCTCGACCTGGATTCGAGAAAGGGAAAAGCCCCTGGAGGATTCAATTACCCGCTGTATGAGTCGAATGTTCCCTTCATCTTCATGAATGCCGCCGGGAATCTGCGTGATCTGGAAACCCTGGTGCATGAAGGCGGGCATGCCATTCATTCGATCATGACGTCAGGTCTCGAACTGATCGATTTTAAGGAATTGCCTGCCGAAGTAGCCGAGCTGGCTTCCATGTCGATGGAACTCATCAGCATGGAACACTGGGATGTGTTCTTCGCCGACGAGAGTGACCTGCGCAGGGCCAGGATCCATCAGCTCGAGGGAATAGTGCAGGTGCTGCCCTGGATTGCCGCGGTGGATCATTTTCAGCACTGGGTGTACCTGAATCCTGAGCATCAGGAAAAGGAAAGACTGGCGGCCTGGAACAGGATATACCGCCGTTTCAGTTCCGACAGGATCAACTGGAACGGAATGGAAGAGCATTTTGTGTACAGCTGGCAACGGCAGCTGCATATTTTTGAATTGCCTTTTTACTATATTGAATACGGCATGGCACAACTGGGAGCCATTGCCCTGTGGATGCATTATAAAAACGACCCGGAAAACACCCTGGATCGTTTCGAATCGGCCCTGCGACTGGGATATACTGCTACCATTCCCGAGATTTATGCCACGGCCGGGGTACGGTTCGATTTTTCGCCGGAGTATATCCGCACTTTGCTTGAATTTGTCTGGAAGGAACTGCAATCACTCTATCTCTGAGCTTCCTGCCTGAGGGTTCTTCGGGTGCGGGTTTTTTTTGGCCTCTTCCCACAGAAGATCCATGTCATCCGGTGTCATATCTTTCAGGGATTTTCCCTGTTCCCTGGCTTTTTCCTCCAGCATGGTAAAACGCTGTATGAATTTCTGGTTGGTTCGTTCCAGGGCGTTTTCCGGATTGATACCATACAGCCTGGCAGCATTGATCAGGGAGAAAAACAGGTCTCCGAATTCTTCTTCCAGCCTATCATGGTGGCCCGATCCGATTTCTGACCTGACTTCGGATATTTCCTCCATAACTTTTTCCCATACATCTTCCCGTTCTTTCCAGTCGAACCCCACTCCCCTTACCTTGTCCTGGATACGGAAAGCCTTGATCATGGCCGGAAGGCTCCCGGGAACACCGCCCAGCACTTTCCTGTTTCCGTTTTTATCTTCGCTGATCTTCAGATGTTCCCAGTTTTCCTTCACTTCATCCGATCCGTTTACCCGGGTATCTCCAAATACATGAGGATGACGGTATATCAGCTTTTTACTGATGGAACGGGCCACATCACCGATATTGAAAAGATTTTTTTCCTCGCCGATTTTAGCATAGAATACGATATGCAGCAGCAGGTCGCCAAGTTCCTTTTTTACCTCTTCGTAATTGTTATCCAGGATGGCATCGGCCAGTTCATAAGTTTCCTCAATGGTCAGCGTACGCAGGGTTTCCATTGTTTGTTCCCTGTCCCACGGGCATTTCACCCGGAGTTCGTCCATAATATCCAGCAGTTCCTCCAGGGCGTTCAGTTTTTCTTTCTTCTCCATGATTTTTCACATTTTCCTGTCAGAAAACCTGACACGTACCGTAGAGCCGACCTTAAGGTTCAGCAATTCGCTGGCATTTCCGTTGTGAATGGCAATTTCCAGTAATCCCAGGCTGTTGAACAGGGCGAGCATTTCCCCTTCCGGGGCATCGGAATAGGTTTTACTGACCGTTTTGATCTTGAAATAATTGCTTTGAACGAGTATTTCATAGGGGCGCTCTTTGCTCACCCGTCTGAACAGTTCTTCCGATATATTGGTAATGGCATTCCGGTAAGAATCAACATAGATCACACTTCCGTTGATGACCGATTCGTCAATGGTGGCCCGCATGGGGGTGCGTTTTTCAAAGCTTTCCACCACTTCTCCCAATATGGCAGGATCAGTCCCTTTCATCAACTCACAGGCATAACCGGTCAGTTCAAGTACCTGTTCCAGGGGGGATTTATCGGGAGGATCGTTTACAGGTATCATGACCACCTTTTCCGGCTCATTATGGAGCAGCAGTCCGAAGATTCCGTTGTCAGCCGAAAGAAAGAAATGTCCTCCTGCACGGACGATGAGAAAGCCTTTTCCCGGTTCGGGCAAGGCCTGAACCCCAATCAGATGCACCGTTCCGGGAGGGAAATGGAAACAGGAATTCCTCAGCACAAAGGCTGCCTGCGAAAGGTTGAAAGGCTGGATCTGATGGGAGATATCCACTACAGTAGCATCCGGGCAGGATGTCAGAATTTTGCCTTTTACCGCTCCTGTATAATAATCTTGCTGGTTCCAGTCGGTTGTGAGGGTGAGGACAGGCATTCAGATAAAAAAATATTGGTTTTTGTTTTAAATGGTTCGGAAAAATGATCTTATTTTGCAGAAGCCAAAATTAATGAATTATATCGAATTCTTTTATGATGGAGAGAATCATATATCTTGAGGGGGTGGATCCGGTGCAGGTGTTCGGGGTGAATAATACCCTGCTGGGAAAGATCACGGATTATTTTCCCCGGATACGCATCATTGCCCGGGGAAGCGAGATCAAAGCTGTGGGGGAGCAGGAGGAACTGGACCGTTTCGAGGAAAAGATACAGGAACTGATCGATTATTTGCACCAACATAATCAGTTGACAGCGGAGGAACTCGATATGCTGATGCTCGAAAACATCCCGCGTACTCCGGCAGGAAAAGCGGCAGATGATGTGCTGTTGTACAATACTACTGGCAAGCCGATCAGGGCGCGTACTCCCAACCAGGAGGTACTGATCAGGGCTTACGCGGAAAACGATCTGATTCTGGCCGTGGGTCCGGCAGGTACCGGGAAAACCTATACTTCCATTGCTCTGGCGGTGAGAGCCCTGAAGAACAGGGAAGTAAAACGCATCATCCTTACCCGCCCGGCAGTGGAAACCGGTGAACACCTGGGATTCCTGCCGGGTGATATGAAAGAAAAGCTGGATCCCTACCTTCAGCCTCTGTATGACGCCCTGAATGATATGATCCCTTTCCGTAAACTGGCCGGATACCTGGAAGATTCCACCATTCAGATCGCACCCCTGGCTTTTATGAGGGGAAGGACCCTGGAAAATGCGTTTGTTATTCTCGATGAAGGGCAGAATGCCACCGTGAAACAGGTAAAGATGTTCCTGACACGCATGGGACAGCACTCCAAGTTCATTATTACGGGGGATATTACCCAGATAGACCTGCCCGACAAACAACGATCGGGTTTGCTGCAGGCAATGAAAATCCTGATGAACATCCCCGGAATCACTACGGTGAAGTTCGGGCAGGAGGATATCGTGCGGCATCCCCTGGTACGGCACATCGTCAGAGCATATGACGATCTGGATAAAAAAGAAAGCGGTGAAAAATCAAAACCCGGAAAGAACTGATTCCCCCTTTAAACGGAAAATTATGGAAAAAGCACTGATTACTACGGAATTCAAACTTCCCGGACAAAAAAGTTTTTACAAAGGCAAGGTGCGGGATGTTTACAATGTGAACGACCGCTTTCTGGTGATGGTGGTTACCGACAGGATTTCTGCCTTCGATGTGGTGCTGCCCCGCGGGATACCGTATAAGGGGCAGGTGCTGAATCAGATAGCCGATAGGTATCTGGATGCTACCGCCGATATTGTACCAAACTGGAAAATCGGGGTGCCTGACCCCAATGTGACCATAGGCCATTTCGTCCAGCCATTTAAGGTGGAAATGGTTATCAGGGGCTATCTGTCCGGACATGCCTGGAGGGAATACCGGGCAGGAAAACGGGAATTATCCGGAGTGCCTTTGCCGGATGGCCTGAGAGAAAACGATCCTTTTCCGGAACCCATCATTACCCCCACCACCAAGGCCGAATTCGGACACGATCTGGATATTTCCAGGGAAGAGATCCTGAAACAGGGCCTGGTCAGTGAAGAGGAATATGATCTGCTCGAAGTGTATACACGGCAGTTGTATGAGCGGGGCAGCGAAATGGCTGCCCAACGGGGACTTGTACTGGTAGATACGAAATATGAATTCGGGAAAAAAGACGGATTGATTTACCTGATTGACGAAATCCACACCCCTGATTCATCGAGGTTTTTTTATGCCGAGGGATACCGGGAACGTCAGGAGAAGGGGGAACCCCAGCGTCAGCTTTCCAAGGAGTTCGTGAGGGAATGGCTTATGGAAAACGGATTTCAGGGCAAAGACGGGCAGACCGTACCCGAAATGCCCGATGCGTTTGTCAGGCAGGTTTCTGATCGATACATCGAGCTGTACGAAAATCTCACCGGCGAATCGTTTATCAGGGAAGATACCACCCACATTGAGAAAAGAATAGAAGATCGTATTCTGGCTTTTCTGCGTGAGCAGCAGTGATTCATCATGAGTCGGTCCGGCCGCTTTCACAGTACTTGTCAACAATGTGACGCAGGTGGTCGTGCAGCAGGGGCATTTCGGTGAATGGCCGCTGCGAGAAACGTTTTTTCTCCTGTACCTCCGCCAGGGTTTCCGCGTCACCGGGTTTGAAGTGTAGCTGCTTATGGGTTACTTTCAGGAGCAGTGGCATTTCTTCAAAGACAAAACCGTATATTTCCCTGAGTAGTTTTTCCTGCTGATCGTCCAGTTCGAGGATCTTCAGGGCTTCGCGGAATGCCTCGGTATGTTCGAATCCCCTTTCTTTTCTGAAGTACAGGTCTTTTCGCTCGTGGAACTGATGGATCAGCATGGGATCGAGCACCCGGGCCATATCCAGGGTGAATTCCATGAGGCGGTGAAAAAGGTATTCCGAGGCTCCCGGCCGGGTATCGCTGAGCCGGGCCAGCAGGGCCCTGGTGCGATGCCACTTCCTTAGTTTCCTGATGTGCTGGAACCGTTCCATGCCGGGATGCAGCAGTCCGGCTGCCCGGTCAAGTACGTGCATGGCTTCGGTCTCGTCCCCGCGGTCAATGTGTATTTCTGCTGCCTTGGTCAGCAGGTCGAAATCCACCATGCCGGGATGCTCATGGTTTAAATGATCCGTAATATATTTCAGGGCGGTTTCCCGGTCACGTTCTTCCAGCAGGTCGGCCATGGTCAGATGCAGGTTTCTGAAATAGTCATCATGCAGGGGAGCCTGTTTGATAATGCCTTGCAGGTAGTTATGGGTTTCTTCCCATGATATTCCGGGCTCTCTCCGCATGTAGGGGATCAGTTTGTTCATGCAGGTTACCAGGGCGGTATTACCGGCTTCCAGGTATTCCCCGGCGAGTTTCTTCAGAAAACCAATGGCTGCTGCGTATCCCTGTTTCCTCCTGATCCGGGTGGCTTCGATCATCAGCTGATGGACATCGGTGTCGGGAAGATTGGTCATATCCCTGTCGGGATGACGGATTCCCAGATCCAGTATGCCCTGCGAGCGGGATCTTTTTCCGCTTCTTTTTCTGAATAATTTTCTTAAGAAGGAGATCATCGATAGGTTTTGTTGGATCACCTGAGGCAATTTAGTAAAAAATAGTATTCCTGCAATAAGTCGTTTTAAAGTGGGGTGTTTCAACAGGTAAAATAATCTATATTCTTTTTAAATTAACCGGAGAATCCTGTTTTTCCCGCTTTTTTCACTCAGAGTCATACCCTGTTGAAAGGGAGGTATGTTGTATAAAACTACCGGAAAAAATCAATGGTTTGGTAATTTATATATTTTTAACCACCAAAATCAATGGATTTCTGGACAATTAGTCCTTTTGAAACATTAAACAGCCTGTTATGAGGGTTCAGCGTATACCATCTCCCCATGCAGAGAAAATACAGGAACCGGAAGTGGACCTGAGCCTGCTTGATCCCCTGATCAGCAAATACCGGGACAAAAAGGGGAATATGATCCCGCTTTTGCAGGGTGCGCAGTCCATATACGGTTTTATACCACGGGGGGCCTTTCTCAAAATTGCCCGGGAAACCGGTCTGCTGCTGAGTGAAATGTACGGCGTGGCCACTTTTTACGCTCAGTTCAGGCTTCAGCCGGTGGGCAAATACATTATCCGGGTTTGTCACGGTACTGCCTGCCATGTGCAAAATGCGGGTTCTATTACCGATGCCCTGAAGGAAGCCCTGGAAGTGAACGACGGAGAAACCACTGCCGACGGAATGTTTACCCTGGAATCCGTTGCCTGCCTGGGATGCTGTTCCCTGGCTCCGGTAATGATGATCGGAGAAGAGACCTACGGCAAACTAACCGGCAGCGACGCGGTAAAAGTGATCAGGGAGATCCGGATCAGGGAAAGCCGGGGAACCGATAAAAGCAAGCAGCCATGACCACAGATCAGCCAAGGGTAATCGTTGGACTGGGCAGCTGCGGAATTGCAGCGGGTGCTGCCCGGGTATATGAGAAAATCAGGAATTTCAGGAATGCGGAACATCTTTCCTTCAGCCTGGAAAAAACCAGTTGTGTCGGCATGTGTTACCGGGAACCCCTGGTCGAGATCATTGACGAAACGGGTTCTTACCTTTATGGCAATATCGACGAAAACAGGGCCCTGGAAGTGATCGAACGGCACATCGTGCGTCATGACCCGGTAAGGGAATATATGGTCAGAACCGATCTGTTTCGTACAGTCGATCTGGATTTTCTGGAAGGTCAGGTGAAAATCGCTTTGCGAAATTGCGGTTTGATCGATCCGGAAGATATTACACAGTATGAAAACCGTGGGGGGTACGAAGCCATCGCGAAAATTTCCCGGGAAAAGATTTCTCCGGAAAAAGTGATCGGCGAGATCATGGATTCGGGCTTGAGGGGCAGGGGAGGAGGAGGATTCCCTACCGGCCTCAAATGGAGGTTTGCCAGAAATAACCCGGGGGATGTGAAATACATCATTTGCAATGCCGATGAGGGCGACCCGGGTGCTTTCATGGATCGTTCCCTGCTTGAAGGAGATCCGCATTCCGTGCTGGAAGGAATGATTATCGGGGCTTATGCCATTGGCGCCTGTGAAGGGGTGATATACTGCCGTGCCGAATACCCTCTGGCTATCAAGCGCTTGAATATTGCCCTGGCCAGGGCAAGGGAGAACGGGTACCTTGGGAAAAATATTGCCGGGATAGACGGATTCGATTTCGATATCATGGTTAAGGAAGGTGCCGGAGCTTTTGTGTGTGGGGAGGAAACCGCTTTGATCGCTTCCGTGGAAGGAAAAAGGGGCATGCCGCGCAAACGTCCTCCTTTCCCGGCCGAATCGGGTTTATGGAAAAGCCCTACCAATATCAACAATGTGGAGACATGGGCCAATGTGCCCTGGATCATTAACCACGGGGCGGCTGAATATGCAGCCTACGGTACGGAAAAAAGCAAGGGTACCAAGGTATTTGCCCTCACCGGGAAGATTAACCGCGGCGGACTGGTGGAAGTTCCCATGGGAATCACTATCAATGACATTATCTATAAGCTGGGCGGGGGAATACAGGAAGGGAAAAAATTCAAGGCGGTTCAGCTGGGCGGACCTTCCGGAGGATGTATCCCGGCATATCTTGGCGATACCCCGGTGGATTATGAATCAGTCAATGCCACCGGCGCCATTATGGGATCGGGAGGCATGGTGGTGATGGACGAAACCACCTGTATGGTTGATATGGCAAGGTTCTTTCTCGATTTTACCCGCAAAGAGTCGTGTGGTAAATGCACCATGTGCCGCATCGGAACCAAACGCATGCTGGAGATACTGGAACGGATTACCGAAGGAAAAGGAGAAGAAGGGGACATTGAAAAGCTTGAGGAACTGGCCCATCTGGTGAAAGAAGGTTCCCTGTGCGGCCTGGGGCAAACGGCACCGAATCCCGTACTGACCACCATCCGGTATTTCCGTGATGAATACGAAGCACACATCCGGGAAAAAAAATGCCCTGCCAAAAGCTGCAAGGCACTTCTTACGTACACTGTCGATCCGGAAAAATGCACGGGATGCTTGGTGTGTGCCAAGAATTGCCCGGTGAATGCCATCAGCGGGGAACGAAAGCAGCCCCATTTTATCGATCAGGAGTTATGCATAAAGTGCGGGGTGTGTTATGCCAAGTGTAAATTCGATGCCATTCTGCTCGATTGATAATTCTTTTCATTACGGTGAATGAAAACGGCTTGAATTCATGGAAGAGATCAACGTCATACTGAACAACAAACCCGTAAAGGCCCGGGAGGGCATGTCGGTTCTGGAGCTGGCCCGTGAAAACGGATATACTGTTCCCACTCTCTGTCACGATCCACGCCTGGAACCGTTCTCATCCTGCTTCCTCTGTGTGGTGGAAATTGAAGGGATGAAGGGCCTTCAGCCATCCTGTTCTACCCGGGTGAAGGAAGGCATGGTGATTGTCACCGATAATGAAAAGATCAGGAAGGCGCGCCGAACGGTGCTTGAGCTAATGCTCAGCAATCATTTTGCCGATTGTGTGGCTCCCTGCAAGCAAAACTGCCCTGCAGGCGTAGATGTGCAGGGGTATATTTCCCTGATTGAAAAAGGCCTTTACCGGGAAGCCATTGCCCTGATCAAGGAAGTGAATCCCCTGCCGGCCATTTGCGGACGTGTTTGCGTGAGACCCTGTGAACTGGCCTGCCGGCGAAACCTGCTCGGTGAGGGAGCACCTGTGGGGATCGATTACCTGAAACGGTTTGCTGCCGACCGCGATCTGGAAAGCTCGGGCCATTTCCGGCCTCCTGTGGCTCCTGCTACCGGGAAAAAAGTGGCCGTCATAGGTGCAGGCCCCGGCGGTCTTTCGTGTGCTTACTTTCTGCAGCAAAAAGGCCATCAATGTGATATTTATGAAGCCGCCCCAAAACCGGGAGGCTGGCTCCGCTACGGTATACCGGAATACCGGCTTCCGAACGATGTGCTCGACAGTGAAATAGCGACCATCACAGAACTGGGCGTTCAGATATTCTGTAACCGGAAACTGGGAGAAGATCTTACTTACGAAAGTCTGCAGAAGGAATACGATGCCGTGATCCTGACCATCGGTTCACAGAAAGGAACCCTGGTAGGCTGTGAGGGAGAAGATGCCCTGAATGTGTTCCCGGGCATCGAGTTTCTCAGGAACATGGAAATGACCGGGCAACGGGTGGATCTGAGGGGGAAAACCGTAGCCGTGGTGGGAGGGGGGAATACTGCCATGGATTGCTGCCGGACCTCGGTAAGGTGCGGAGCCGATAAGGTGTATGTGATATACCGCCGTACCGAAAAGGAAATGCCTGCTAACCCTATCGAAGTACATGAATCAAAACTCGAAGGGGTGGAATACCTTTTCCTGACAAATCCCAAAAAGATCAATAAGAATGAAAAAGGTAAGGTCCAATCTGTCACCTGCCTGAAAATGAAACTGGGCGAGCCCGATGCATCGGGACGCCGGCGGCCTTTGCCCATTGAAGGATCGGAGTTTGATATACCGGTGGATTATATCCTGGCAGCCATCGGACAGAAAACCGATGTGGCTTTCATTGACGAAGTAAACCGGGTGGCTCCCCAGCCCCTGAAGATCGACCGCTGGGGCAATATAGAAGCCGATCCGCAGACCCTGCAAACGAATATCCCTTCGGTTTTTGCTGCCGGCGACGGTGTGACCGGTCCCGCTACCATTATAGAAGCCATTGCCCAGGCGGGAAAAGCCAGCCGGTCGTGCCACCAGTTCCTGACTGGCGAACCGGTCGAACCGCCCAGGGCAGAATTCATCAGCCGGAAAGAGAATTTTCGTGCCCTGGTTCCGGAAGATCTGGCAGGGAAATATGTGAAGCATAAGCGGAACGAAATGCCTACCCTTAGTCCCGACCGGAGGATGAATTTTACCGAAGTGGAGCTGGGATATCCCGATGAAAAGGTAGCTGCCGATGAAGCATCCCGCTGCCTGGAATGTGGCTGTACGGAATATTTTTCTTGCGACCTGAAAAAATATGCTACCGAATACGGTGCCGTACAGAAAACATACACGGGTGAGTTCCGTGAATACGAGGTGGATTTTTCACATCCCTTTATTGAAATAGATAACAACAAATGCATCCTGTGTGCGCGTTGTGTAAGGATATGCCACGAAGTGGCGGGAGCCGATGCGCTGGGTCTGATAAACAGGGGATTCGACACCCTGGTGGTTCCCAGCATGGGAGAATCGCTTAACAATACCTTATGCGAGAGCTGCGGTCTGTGTGTTTCCTCCTGTCCCACCGGCGCTATAACAGAAAATAAACCCTTCAAGCCCGGACCGGTAAAAACCGAAACCTATACCATGATATGCCCATACTGTTCGGTAGGGTGTACCCTGGATGTGCATCATCGCGGAGGGTTCGTCATGGGGGTGGATGGAGGGGAAGGACCGTCCAATCCCGAAGGAAATATTTGCCGGTACGGCCGGTTCGGATATCAGTACATGAACGATCAGGAACGGATCACCACTCCGCTGCTCCGCCAGGGTAACGAATGGAAACCCATTGGTTTTTCCGAGGCATTCCGCCTTATCGCTGAAAAAGTGAAGGAACATGCCCCGGAAAAAACGATTCTGATGGGCGGGGCCCGGTTATCGAACGAAGAACAGTACCTGATCCAGAAACTCGGAAGAGCCGGCGTCGGAACCCCGCATAACGGCAGTTTTCATTACCTGGGTACTCCGCCTGAAACGGGGGGACTTGTGCGGGGGATCACTCCGTTTGAAGAGCTGAAGAATGCCGGGAAAATATACCTCATCGGAAGTGAACTGAACCGCGATCATCCCGTGGTGGGGTTTATGGTCAATCAGGAAAAGGTGCTGCACAATAAACCCGTGATACTCTGCACCCAACGGGAAAACAGCCCTATGAAGCACAAGGTGCACAGGCAGTACCGTATCCATTCCTATCTGCATTTTCTGAGAGCACTGAACTACATGATCCTTGATAAGGGATGGGAGAACAGACTATTCCTTAATGATCGGTGCACCGGACTGGAAACCTACAGGCGAGAACTGCTCAGGCAGGATTTTAACGCATTGCTTGAAAAGTCGGGTTTTCAAAAGAAGGAAGACCTGGAAGCATTTGTCGATGAATACATCAGAGAACAGCATGCGGTGGTTATCGGTTCTGAAAATGAATGTTCTCCGGCCGCCCTCATGGAAATGAAAAACCTGACCCTGCTTACGGGAAAGTGCGGAAAAACGGGCAGCGGCCTGATCCTGCTGAATGAAAAGAACAACAGTCAGGGGTTGTTCGATATGGGATTGCATCCGGGACTCCTGCCCGGGAATGTCGCTGAAAACAACAGCAGTCATCTGAAAAGAATTCTGGAAAAATGGAAGGTGAAAGATATTCCCCGGAATAACGGGACGGATGCGCGTGATATATTTATGAAAGGTGGGTTCAGGAACATGCTGGTGTTCGGGGAAGATCCGGTAGGCTGTGCCGCTGATCCCGGAAAGATCAGGAAACAGCTCGGCCAGCTGGCTTTTCTGGCCGTTCAGGATTATACCCTCACCGAAACCGCCCGGATGGCGCAACTGGTGCTACCCGCATCGCTGCCGCATGAAACGGGCGGATCGTATACCAGCGCCGGACACCGTATTCAGGAGTTTTCCCGCTACAGGGATCCGGTTTCCGGCCTGGATAACGTGGCCCAGCTACTGGAGCTGATGAAAGAATTCGGCCTGAACACTCCCCGAGATGCTGAGGAGGTGAAAAGCGAATGGATGTCTTTGCTTTCTGAAAAGGGCGAGCAAAAAATCAGCCTCATATTTGCCCGTGAAGATAACGTACGCGATTTCCGGTACGGAGTGGATGCGGTAACAAAAAATTTTGAAGACCGCTTTACGCTTCTGGATAAAAATCACCTATTTTAATCCAAAAAAAATGAAAACTTTTCAGGATATCGATGAGGTGCTCCGGTTTGCCATGAATGAGGAGCAAAAGGCAGTGGATTTTTATACCATCCTGGCAAAAGAGGCCAGAACGGAGGATATGAAGAAAATATTCGAACAGTTTGCCAGGGAGGAAGTGGGTCATAAAGCCCGCCTCAAGCGTATTAAAGAGGAAGGAAGCTTTACTTTTCATCAGGGGCAGGTTACTGATTTGAAAATAGGCGATTACCTGGTGGATGTGGAACCCTCACCTGACATGGGCTACCGGGATGCCCTGGTCGTGGCTATGAAAAAAGAACAGGCCGCCCAAAAGCTGTATATGGACCTGTCAGAACGTGCTCCTGAAGGGGACCTGAAAACGGTATTCCTCGACCTTGCCAGAGAGGAATCAAAACATAAACTCAGGTTTGAGCAGGAGTACGATGATTACGTGTTAAAAGAGAACTGAAGTCTGCATGGGGCTGAATGTTTTTCCATCCCCGGCCGGAACAATTTCCGGCATAACATGGAATTGTTGGAGACAGATACCCCGGGTGCCGGAAAATTTTACTAATTTGCGGGCCTAACAAGGGTATTCCGCATGAACTTTCACCTGCCCGAGAAAGGACCGAAAAATATGAGGCAAGTATTGTCTTTGCTGATGCTGGCGTTCCTGTTACTTCCTGCCATGTCCCAGGTGGAACCTGTCCGGGTGGAAAAATCGGCGAACAGGGTGATGATCGACGGAAAACCTTATTACATTCATATCGTCAGGCCCGGAGAAACCCTGTATTCCATCAGCCGGGCGTATGAGGTTTCCCAGGTGGAGATATCAAGGGAAAACCCCATGATCATGATGGGCCTGAAAGCAGACATGGTTCTGAAGATCCCTCTGATACATTCCGAACCCGATCCCAGGCAGGCATATCAGGACAGCCTGGCTAATTTTATATACCACCGGATGGAACCCGGCCAGACCGTATTTTATCTGTCAAGGGAATATCAGGTTACTGTTGACGATATTATTCACTACAATCCCGATCTGTCGGTTGATGATATACCGGTGGGGCAGGTTATTCGCATTCCCAGGAAGACTTTTCAGTCACCGGTGGAGGATTTCAGCAGGCAGTTTCCCGAATACCTTTATCACCGGGTTGAGCGTAGGGAAACTCTTTCTTCGCTCAGCCGGAAATATCATGTGCCGGTAAGGCTGATCAGGCAGGCAAACAACGGATTACCCGGTGGATTACGCACCGGTATGGTTATACGGATTCCCCGGGAGGAACCGGTTACAGGAACCATGATTGGGGTTACCGGGGTGGACTCGGCAGCGGTGGATTCTGTTTTTACCGAACCGGGACTGAGAAGTGATTACGAAGAATTGATGCTGATCAGGGAATGCCGGGCGCAGAGCACGGCACCGGTAAGAGAAAGAGTGAATGTTGCCCTATTTCTGCCATTTTATCTCGAAGCCAATGATGAGCGTTCCTACATTGATTCTTCGGAGGTGAACCCGCGCGGGGAAAAAATATACAGGACCATTGAACGCGATCCCTACTGGATTTATCCTCGCTCCTATAATTACATTGAGTTTTACGAGGGGGCCCTGCTGGCAGTAAGCCGGCTGGTGGAAAAGGGCCTTTCAGTGAATCTGCATGTTTACGATACGGAGCGTGACAGCGCAACGGTAAGGGCTGTACTCGACCGGCGGGATATGAGGAATATGGACCTGATCATAGGACCGGTTTTTACCTCCTATCCATCCAATTTACAGATGGTGGCCCGTTTCGCCGGAGATCACCGGATCCCGGTAGTCTCGCCCCTCTCATCCAATAACCAGGTGTTACGGGGGAATCCTTACGTGTTTCAGGTGCAAACTACCCTCACCAGTGAACTGGACATGCTGGCAAGGTACCTGGCGGAATTCAGGAATACCAACCTGGTACTGGTGCACGGAGGTGACAGCCTCAGGAGGTACCAGGTGGAATATTTCAAGCGAAACCTGTTCAACCGCCTTTCATTCCAGTCCTTTGCCCACGAAATCCCTTTTAAGGAAGTACAGTACGAGCGTCGGCATCCTGCCCTCGATACGGTCAATACCTTAGAACATGCCCTGTCATCGCAGATGGAAAATGTGGTGCTGGTTCTTTCAGAGGATGAGCCCTTTGTTACCCGTGTAGTCAGTAATCTTCACAACCTGTCGAAGGAGTATGGTATCAAACTGGTGGGAATGTCTGCATGGCAGCGATTCGAGAATATCGACCTGGATGCGTTCTTTGAACTTCAGCTGAGGCTTTTCAGCAGTAATTTCATCGACCTGAATGAGCGTGATGTACTTGAATTTCTGGCCGCATTCCGCGAAAGATACCATACCGAACCACCTCCTTTTAGTTTTGCCTGGGATGGATACGATATCATGAGTTATTTCCTTTCTTCTTTCCTGAAATACGGAGAAGGCTGCTATTATTGCCTGCCTACCCATGAGGAGGACCTCCTGCATACGGAATACCATTTTACCCGCCAGGATCTTTCCGATGGCTTTGAAAACAGGAAATTCTGGCTGCTGCAGTATACTCCTGAACTGACTATCCGGAAGCTGGACTGGGAACCGGAAGATATCAGGTTCATTCTTCCCAGATACTGAACGGAAAACATACCTGAATTATACTCCTGTACGTAAGAAAGCGTTGAAGAACTGGATTCGTGCCAGGATTTCCGATACAGCCGCCAGGATAAAGGCCAGTGTCGGCAGAAGAATGATTCCATGTATCTTTATCCCCTGCGTCGATTGGGAAAAAGCGAGGTACAGGTAAAGGATCCCTGCCAGGGCTCCCGTCAGTGCCCCGATCATAAAAAGGGGGTTACTGAACCCAGCCATGCCCGGCCAGGTAATTTGATTTATCAGGCTCAGCAGGATCAGGACAAACGCTGCCGATGAAAAAACCCTTCCCCAGGTGGTCTGTGGCTCGGGAATCAGGCCGGTGAACAGAACGAAACCCGCTCCGGCCAGCAGGGATGTGATCACGAATGCCGACGGGGTGTGCAAGGTATTCCATGCGGGGACGGTTTCCAGCATGTACAGTTTTGACATGGAGGCAAGAAGAAATAAGGCCGACAGGGTGCATCCAGCCCTGAGTATAATAATATGGGCCAGTGGTATTTTGTGTGCAAAATACCCGGTGAGGTTTACCAGAACAAGAAAGAAGAGGAAAAACGAGAGCGCCAGAATTTCGCGGCTGAGCCAGGAACTTCCCAGATTGTTCAGGGCATGAAAAAAATGCCGCGGAGTTCCCAGATGGAAAAAAGAGACGACCAGGGAAACCATCAGAAGGATGAATACGGTAAGGTAGATTTTCCTGACCAGCTGCTCTGTTTCCTGAGTCACAGCAAAAGATGGGGTCAGCAGGATCAGCTCAGTTGTCAGCCAGATTCCTGCTCCCGACTGGGCGAGCAGCCCGAATACCACCAGACTCCAGATGTGCTTATCCAATTCCCACCTCCTCCCTGTTGATGATGTGCGGGTTTCTGTTCGTGCCCTGACCATGAGCCGGATGTGGGTGCACGATCAGACGGGGCCTGGTAATTTCCGGATCGGGCAGGGGATAAATATTTTCCTGATCCCCGTATTTTTCCAGAAGGTCTTCGTACCGGCCAAAATCAAGCGCTCTCATGGGGCAGGAACTGACACATACCGGCATCTTTCCCTGATCAATATAGTCACAGCACATGTCACATTTGCCCATCAGCCCCTTTTCTTCATCGAAACGGGGTGAGCCGTATGGACAGGCCCATTCGCAGTACCGGCAGCCCATGCATTTTTTCTGGTCGATCCGTACTATGCCGTCTTCCCTTTTTTCAATGGCCCCGGTGGGACATACACGAAGACAGATGGGGTCGTCGCAGTGGTTGCACGACAAAGACAGATTGTAGGCAAAAATATCAGGAACCCAGGCTTTCCCCTCTTTTTTCCAGGTTCCTCCACCGATTTCGTAAACCCTCCTCCACAGGATACCCGGCCCCAGATCGTTCTTGTCTTTGCAGGCTACCTGGCATGTTTTGCAGCCTGAACAGTACTGTGAATCGAAATAAAATGCCAGTTGCTTCATGCTGTATATTTTTCCATTTCCACCATGATGGTATGCTGTGCGTTTCCGAAAGCCAGGGGAGTCCATCTTTCACTGGTCAACACGTTGATACATCCTCCGTGGTCGAGCCCGTTCTCATCAGGATTCCACCAGGCACCCTGCGGAATGTCAACCACCCCGGGCATGATACGCTGGGTAATGCGGCATGGCAGCACCAGCGCACCCCGCTCGTTGTAAACTTTTACCCGGTCGCCGTTGCGTATGCCCCTGGCTTCTGCGTCCAGAGGGTTGATAAATACTCGCTGGGGGAAGGCTTCACTGGTCCATTCATTGTTTGCATGTGTGGAATGTACCCGCGGCATGTAATGATGACCCATGGCTTGCAGGGGGAATTTCCTGCTTTCGGGCCCGAACGGACTCTCCCATTCCTGGATGTACTTGGGTACGGCCGGGATTTCTGTCGGATTGTTCATACGGAAAAGTCTTTTGGAAAAAATTTCAATCTTTCCTGTAGGAGTGTTCAGCGGATGATTTGCGGGATCTTTCCGGAAATCTTTAAAAGCAACAGCGGGGTCGGTTACGGGTTTTGAGTATACCCCTCTGTTATCCTTCAGAAGGGCATCCAGTGCGGGGATGTCGGGAAAACGGGTGTTTCTGTACTGTTCAATGCACCATGCGATCCAGTCGCGTTCCGTTCTTCCTTCGGTATACAGGTCTTTAACCCCCAGTTTTTCGGCCACTCCGGTGCATATTTCATAATCGGATTTGCATTCTCCCGGAGGATCCAGGATTTTCGGCATAATCATCGCTTCGTCACCGTATTTCCAGCCATCTTCCACTCCCCAGGTTTCGAACTGGGTGCTTACAGGCAACACCAGGTCGGCAAACCGGGCCGAGGGGGTAAGGAACTGGTCCTGTACCGCAATAAATTCCACCAGGGAAGGATCGCTCAGGATCCGGGCCGACCTGTTCACATGGCTGTGCTGATTGATAAGAATATTCGATGCAACAGCCCAGATCAGCTTGATGTTGGCATGCAGTTTTTCAGCCCCCCGAACACCGTCTTCCGGCCCCATATCTTTACCGCGGAGAATGGCCTCCGTCCAGAGAAAAACGGGTATGGTGGCTTTCACCGGGTTCGTTCCGGTGGGAAACAGGTTCCAGAAAGGTCCTCCGTCGGGAGCCTGCAACCCCATGCCGCTGGCCCATCCGCCCTGTATACCGAAATTACCGGTAATGGCTGCGAGCACACAGCCGGCCAGTACCGGTTGCTCCCCGTAAGCCCTTCGCTGCATGCCATACCCCTGGTACAGCATGGCCGGTTTTATGGTAGCATACTCCCTGGCTATCCGCACAATGGTGTTGGCCGGGATACCGGTCAGTGCCGAGGCCCATTCGGGGGTTTTTTCCGTCCCGTCCCGTGTTCCCAGGATATAATCCTCATAACTTTCTTCCTTTTCACAACCCGGCGGCATATGATCCTTGTCAAAGCCCACACAGTAAGTATTAATGAACGAACGGTCGATCAGCCTTTCCCTGATCATCACCCACGCCATTGCGCTCATCATGGCTACATCGGTTCCGGGTCTGATGGGGATCCATTCGTCGGCAAGGGCTACTGCGCTCAGGGTCATTCGCGGGTCGATACATACCACCCTGGCCCCGTTTTCACGGGCTTTCCTGATAAAATATTCGCTGTTGGTGCCGTCGCGCATCTCGGCCGGGTTCCATCCCCACATCAGGATGTATTTCGAATGAAGCCAGTCCTGCCGCTGATTTCCCGTAATGTTTGTACCGTAGATATAGGGTGTGGCCTGGCTGATACAGGCCCAGGAATAACTGTTGTAATACCCCAGGCTGCCCCCAACCAGGTTCATCAGCCTTACAGCTGTTTGCCGTCCGTTAATCTGGTTGTAACTTCCGGTTCCGTATGGAATCAGGATGGATTCATTACCGTAGGCGCCCTTCACCCTTAGGATCTCTGCGGCCAGCATATCCAGGGCCTCCTCCCAGCCGATGCGTTCGAACCTGCCCTCCCCGCGCCGGCCGGTTCTCTTCATCGGGTATAACAGGCGGCCGGGGTGATCCTGCCTTTTGCGGTATGCTCTTCCCCTGATACAGGCCCTCAATTGCGGATCTTCGGGAATATCAGGCCGCTCATCTGTTTCTATGCGAATGATTTTGTTGTTTTTTACATAAACCCTGAGCAGGCAGCGTCCACCGCAATTGTGGGCCGGACAGCCTGCCCTGATCATTTTTACACCGTCGTCAAACGAAACCACTTCGGCCGGTTCTCCTTTCTTCCCTCCCAGGCAGCCCAGAAATCCTCCGGCGGCCAGCAACGAACTGCCTGACAGGGCACTGAGCCGGATGAAACATCTCCGGTTGAGCGTTTTGCCGTACATAGAATACATATAAGTTCAAATCCTGAAAATAGAAAAAAAACACGGTTTATGGTCTTTTTCTCCTTTTAAGGCATTTTTTTCTTATTTTGTTATGGAAACCAGAATGGATATCGAAATGAAAAAAATTACTATCTGTTTTATGATCGTCGCTCTGGGTATTTCCTCTACCCGGGCACAGAATGATTTCGAAGTAAAATTCCTGGAATTTTCGAGGAATGATGCCGGACTGGCTTACAACTTCTGTCTGGGAGAGGATGCCGAAAGGTTTGCCACGACCATTGACGGGTTCGGTTCGGGATTTATGTTCGATGCCTTTACGGGCAGATATTCCGTTGACATGATCTCTGTTGGTTTTGAACGTGCCCGCATCAGCCTTGGGGCCGGTGTTGCCATCAATAAGTACCGGTTCAGGGAAAACCTGGTGTTTGTAAAATTGCTCGGGAATGTGGTAGTTATGGAAGATCCAGCACCCAACCGCGATTATGTCAATACTTTTTTCGGGTACGGGAAAAGTAAGCTGGTGTACGGATCATTTTATTTTCCACTGGATCTGACTTTCAGAGTGGGTCCCATGATGATTTCAGGCGGGGCTTTTGTTGACCAGTACCTGAGCGGTAAATACAAAATGAAATACCTGGAAGACGGTGAGAAGATGAAAGAAGTGATACGGAACAAAGACTGGAGGGAATACAATCTGCAGAAAACAAAATGGGGAGTGAATGCCATGATAGCCCACACTCCCAGCGGCATAGGAGTGAGTTTTGCCTATATGCTGACACCCTTTTTCACCGGTAGTAACGATCCCGTAATACACGAGGCGAGAATATCCCTTTTCCACAGGTTCGGGATTATGGAGAGATAAGGGAAGAAAGGATTGCCGCCTGTCCTTATGTTCACTGATATGTTTTCATTCCGGCTGTAATCTTTTACCTACTTATCCGTCTTATGGTTGGTAACAATTACTTAAAGGCCATGAAAACACGCATAATTGCCCTCTTCCTCTTTGCCGCCACACTGCCGGCTCTTGCCGGAGGCGATGGATTTTCAAAGCTGTACAGAAAATATGCAGGCGTAGAGGGGGTCACCTCCTTCAGGATCCCCCGTATTGTGTTAAGAATCGCTCTGCTGGCGGGAGATATGGAGGAGCCGGAAAGGGAGTTGATCAGGAATATGGACCGGATGTGGATACTGGTAGTGGAAGACCCGGTTCTCAACAGCAGGATTAATTTTATAGATGAATCGGCAGGATGGATCCGGTCGGGTGAGTATGAGGAGATCATGAGGGTGAATGAAAAAAATGAAAAGGTATGTATCCTGATAAAAGAAACAGGAGACATGATCAATGAAATGCTGATTGTAGTCAGCGGAGAAGAAAATGTGATGGTCAGAATTCAGGGCAATTTTTACCCTTCCCAGATAGGAGAACTTGCTTCTCAGGCAAGAAAGACTGCTTCCGGTGGCTGACAGACGTGACGGGGTTATTCGACTCTGGCGCTTCGCCGGTTCGACAATAATGATTACTTTTGAGCGGATACGGCCCGGAGACATGGGCTGATCGGGTCAACAGAATGAAAAAGTGGCTCCGTGTTTTTTTTTGCCTCTGGTTTACCCTGTCTTTTCCCAGGCAGGGTATGTCGGTTGGTGGAAGGGTGGTTGACCAGAACGGGCAGGGAGTGGCCCATGCCCGTCTGAAGTTTACGGCCGGGAATGATGCCTCTGAGGTCTATGTGGTATACAGCAACCAGGATGGCTATTACCGCGTGGATTTGCCCGTACTGACCCCCGGATCACAGGAAGGTCCTGAACTGTTTGATTTTTATCCCAATCCATTTTCGGTTTTTGTTTCAGGCTGGATGCACCTGCCGGCTCAGGCCCAGGTGCAGGTAAGGGTCATATCCCTTGCGGGGAAAACCGTCAGAATCCTTCTGCAGGGTGAAGTTCCGCCCGGATTGTATGAAATTTCATGGGACGGAAGGAATGAACGGGGCAGCCCCATGGCGCCGGGAGTCTATTTTATTCAGACCGTTGCCGGCAACCTTTTCCAAACAAACCGGGTGGTTTATCATCCCTCTGCATCAGCAGGTTACCCTGCCGGATGGTTCCTTAACAGGCCCACCGGAAGAAATCCGGTATATTACCGTGTGGAGATCACCGGAGAAGATATCCGCGACTTCCGGGCTGATTCGGTCCGTTTTGATGAACAGGCTTCCTGTGATTTTACCGTGCATCGGATCATTTCGGTACCCTTTGCTGCCGTGGGTGAAGAAATCGGGGTCTGGAACGGGACAGGATACGATCCGGTTTTTCTCAGGGGTGTGAACCTGGGAGCAACGGTGCCGGGGACTTTTCCCGGCGAGCTGGCCATTACGCGCGAACAGTACCGCCACTGGCTGGAAAGGATGGCACAGGCCGGATTCAATGCCGTCAGGATATACACCCTCCATTATCCGCGCTTTTACGAAGAATTTCTGGCCTATAACCTGGCTCATCCGGATAATCCGCTGTATCTGATCCAGGGAGTGTGGCTCAATGAAGAGGTGCCCGGGCTGGATTTTTATAATCTCACCGCCGAGTTCGATCAGGAGATCAGCGAAGTGGTTGATTGTGTTCACGGAAACGGGGAGATTCCCGTAAGGTATGGTAAAGCTTACGGGGAATTCACGGCAGATGTTTCGGAATGGGTGCTGGCATACATTATTGGAAGAGAGATACATCCCAACGAAGTACTGACTACCGATGCTGCCCATGGCAGTCCGGCTTCGTTTTCCGGAGAAGCTTTCAGCCTTCCCTCCGGAAGTCCTGTCGAGGCCTGGATCACTTCCCGGCTGAACAGGGTGGTTGTCTATGAGAGGGATTCCTATTTCACGCAAAGGCCGGTAAGTTTTTCAAGCTGGCCTACCATGGATCCCCTGGATCATCCCACCGAGCTGCCCACTGAAACACAGGAAGATGTTGCCTCATTCGATATGACCCGTGTCGTGCCCGTTGAAGCTCCGGCCGGCCTGTTTGTGAGTTACCATGCCTACCCGTACTATCCCGATTTTATCAGTGAAGATCCGGAATACCAGACCTTTTCGGATCCTTCAGGGCCCAACAGTTACGTGGGTTATCTGAACGACCTGCGGGACCACTATAACGGGCTTCCTCTGATCATTGGCGAATACGGTGTTCCTTCAAGCTGGGGAAACGCACATTTTTCCCACAGCGGGATGGATCATGGCCACCACGATGAGGAGGCCCAGGGACAGTATTTTGTACGTCAGCTCAATAATATCTATTCGGCAGGGGGAGCCGGGGCCATTCTTTTTTCATGGACTGATGAGTGGTTTAAAAATACCTGGATTACCGAACCTTTTGATTCCGATCCCTGGCGAAGGCCTTTCTGGCAGAATATTACCGGACCGGAGCAAAATTTCGGACTCCTGGGCTTTGATCCCGAGCCACCCGATTTCGAACTGTGGCCTGAGGTAACCGGAGGGTGTGAAATTGCCCGGGTGCAAGCGGCTGTTTCCCGCTCCTTTTTTCATGTACGGATCGAATTTGCCACTGCTCCCGATGTAACCGACCTGATCAGGATCGCTTTTGATACCTACCGGCCCGATCTGGGGGAAGCCATTCTTCCCGGGGGCGAAGTGCTGATTAACCGGGCTGAATTTTACCTGGAAATGGATTTTAGCGGATATGCTCAGCTGTTCGTTACCGAAGCATACGACCTGTTCGGTATATGGCACGGGATTTCGGGCCCTGAACAGTTATTCCACAGCATTCCCTCCGATGGGAGTCCATGGATGCCGGTACGCTGGAAAAACAACCGGTATGAAGAGGCCGTTCATCCGGTGGGAGCCCTGCAAACAACGGTGGGGGAAGGGTTCTCTTCCAGTTTGGATGCTGCCTTTTTGAACGGGAATATCATGGAAATCCGCATTCCGTGGAGCCTGCTTCAGTTTACCGACCCACTGTGCCGGGAAGTAATGGATGATGACCGTTCCACCCCGGAGAGGGAAGTGACACCCAGCGACGGCATTGCCATGACACTTTTATTTCATGGCTGCCGGGTGGAAACTCCGCGTTTTCTGTGGGAGGAGATGGATCCTCTTCCGGTTGTTACGGAAAGGGAAAAGGCATGCTTTGAAATGGTAAAACAGGCCTTGCAGGGATTTTTCAACAGATGACAAAAGGATGTGTCTTTCATAAATAAACCCGATGAGCCCGCCGGTTCGTTATGATTATGATGTGATCATCCTGGGAGGCGGCCCCGCCGGGTTGGCCTGTGCACTGGGCCTGGGAGGGACGGGATGGCATGTGGCCCTGTTTGAGAAGGATTCGTATCCCAGGGACAAAATCTGTGGAGATGCGCTGGGTCCCGATGTGCTGAATATGCTGAAACGACTTCCGGCCCACGTATATCCTTCCCTGTTACAGCTTGAGGGGAAACATCCGGTGTATGGTATGCAGCTATGGTATCCCCCTTCCCATTCCTTTTCCTTTGATTTCAGGGATCGGTTCGGAAATGAACCGGCCGGATATATCCTTCCCCGTAAAGATTTTGACATGATGCTGTGGCAGTGCCTGAAAATATATGAGAATATTGAGGTGTTCACCGGCAGGCATGTTGATTCGGCAGGTGCACATCCCGACGCTTTCAGTATATCGGTTGCAGGCAGAACGTATACCGCCAGTATGGGAGTGGTTGCTACCGGAGCCTCCTCTTCCCTTACACGGAAATTTGCCGGATGGACATCGTTACCCCATACCTTTGCCCTGGCGGTAAGATCTTATTTCAGGGGGCTCAGGACTGAAGGCCCGGGTGATCGGCTGTATTTTTATTTTTTAAAGGAAACCCTTCCGGGGTATTTCTGGATTTTTCCGGCCGGTTCGGGAACCTACAACGTGGGCATGGGTTTGCCCCTGAAAGAGATCGAACGAAGAAGAATGAGCCTGAAAAAGGATTTTATGGCGCTCACCGGGCAACATCCTGTGCTGGAACCCATTTTCCGGAAAGCGGTACAGGCAGCCCCTGTTTTGGGACATCCCCTGCCTTATTCGGGATTTTGTTATCCTCTTTCCGGCAACAGGTATCTGCTGGCAGGCGATGCGGCCGGGGTAGTGAATCCGCTTACAGGCGAAGGAGTAGCAAATGCTTTGCGCACCGGCCTGCTCGCTGCCGGTCATATTGCACAATGTTTCGACGCCGGGGATTTTTGTGCCGGGCGGAACAAACTTTACGACCGGATGGTAAAACAAAGAATATCCCGTGGATTGACACTGGGGAAAAAATTGCAGAAACTGGCCTCGCATGAAAAAACGGTGAATCTGTTTTTCCATGTGGCTGCGTTTTTTCCCCCTCTGAAAAGATGGATGAAAGGAATGATCCACCGGATGTAGACATTAAACCCTCTTGGCAGCCAGGGATAAACGAACAAAAATATCCGGTAAGGAACTTGGTTATTCAGGGTCGTGGCAGCCCGGCCATTCGCATCAGGTTTTCATATTCTTTGACCTGAAAACCCCTGCTGTGGGCCAGTACGATACCACCGGGCGATGCCACAATGCTCCGGGGCACTTTCCCGGTAGCGAACATACCGTATATGTTTCGGCCGGGATCGGGAGCCAGGGGCAGGTGGTATTGTTTTTTATCCCTGAAAACCCTGAGATCTTCTGTCTCGTGGTCGCGACCGATGGCAAGAAAGCGGAAGGGCAGGACAGGGATTTTTTCGAACGCAGCATTCAGAAATTTGAGCCCCTCACGGCAGTGCGGACAGGAAAGTATGAAGAAGTAGATCCACCGGTTTGTGCCTGCGGGGTTCTCTGAATCAAACACCTCTCCGTCAATGGTGGTCACCCGGAAAGCAGGAAGCCGGTCACCCGGTTTTACATAGGCATACAGGTCCATAGGCATGAAAAAGTTCGGAGATGCAGGTCTCTGATTTGGGTTGGTTGTTTCCGGTAATTATATCTATTTTTATCGATAACAGAAATTCAACCCGGTATGTTGTTTTTTCCCGGGCAGAAAATCCTGAAAAATAAAAATACGGCCAATTCAAAACAAAGACAACTCATGAGAACAAGTTTATCGTTTCTTTTTACATTTTTCCTTCTGCTTACGGCGTCATGTAACCGCATACCTCACGAAACACACATTATTTATGATAGCTGGGGAGTGCCTCATATTTATGCTTCTTCAGATACAGCCTTGTTCCGGGCCATCGGTTATTCACAGATGGAACATCATGCCGGTCTGATCCTGAAGCTATATGGGACGGCCCGGGGGAAAGCAGCAGAGTACTGGGGACCCGGTTTTCTCGGGTCGGACAGGCTGATATGGAAAGCTTATGTGCCCGATATAGCCAAAAAATGGGCCCGTGCACAGGAACCCGGTTTTGCGTCTCTTCTGGAAAGTTTTGTTTCGGGAATGAATGAATATGCAGCCCGGCATCCGGAACAGGTACCCGATTCCCTGAAACAGGTTTTGCCGGTCAGCGTGGAAGATGTGATGGCCCATGCATACCGCACGGTACAACTTTCTTTTGTTGCAGGAGCCACTGAAAGAACGGTAAGGCAGTGGAAAAATCAAAGGGAGGCAGGCTCGAACGCCTGGGCCATTGCTCCTTCCCGTTCGGAGAGCGGCAATGCCCTGTTGCTGATCAATCCGCACCTTCCGTGGGAAGGTCCGTATACCTGGTTTGAGATGCACCTGAATGCACCCGGAATTCACTCTTACGGGGCTGCCCTGGTAGGATTCCCTGTTATAACAGTGGGATTCAATGATCATCTGGGATGGACTCATACGGTGAATGTTTCCGACGGGTGGGATGTGTATGAACTGAATCTGCAGGGGAAGGGTTATCGGTACAACGGAAAGGTGTTTCCTTTCGAATCCGATACGGTCAGGTTGAAAATAAAACATGAAGGGGGCAAAGTCGTTGAATACCCGCTGGTAAGAAAACGTTCGGTTCACGGCCCGGTGATGGAAGAAAGCGGGAACAGGGCCCTGGCTGTCCGGATCGTGGGTGATGACAAACCCCTGATGGCGGAACAATACTGGAAGATGATCCGGAGCCGCACCCTGCACGAGTTCACAAAGTGTCTGGCAGAATTGCATATTCCAACATTCAATGTAATATATGCCGACCGGGACGGGAACATTATGTACTGGCTCGGCGGACAGGTTCCCAGGCGTAAAACGGGTGACCGGAATACCTGGCAGGGCATTGTGCCGGGCGATACCTCCCTTTACATGTGGGAAGGGTATCATGCCTGGGATGAGCTCCCGCTGGTGGTAAACCCTGCTACGGGATGGGTACAGAATGCCAACGATCCGCCGTGGTTTGCCACTTTCCCCGGCGGCCCTGCTCCCGACTCCTTTCCTGCATATTTGTCAGGCAGGGGGCTTTCATTCAGGGCCCAGAGGTCGGCTACCATGCTGATGGACGATCATTCCGTGTCGTTTGAGGAACTGGTGATCTACAAGCACAGTACCCGTTCCCTGCTGGCCGACCGGATTATGGACGATATGGAGATGCTGGACCTTACACACAGGAGCGATTCCGTGTGGAAAGCCATGGAGATACTTGCTTTCTGGGACCATTTTACGGAACATGACAGCCGGGGTGCTGTTTTGTTTGATCGATGGGTGAATCTAATGGGCAACAGGTTGTTCGATATTTCCTGGGATGAACGCTATCCGTTTACCACACCCGACGGGCTCAGTGATTCCGAACATGCCCTGGACGCCCTGGAAAAAACCTACCTTGACCTCCTTTCCTCGGCAGGTGATGCGTCGGTGGCCTGGGGCGACCTTTACCGCCTCAGAATGGGTGATAAGGATTATCCGTCCAATGGAGGTCCCGGTTATCTGGGCATTTTTCGGGTGATGAATTACCTGCCGGAATCCGATGGGAAATGCAGACAGTATCATGGAGATTCTTTTGTAGCTGCCGTGGAGTTTGGGGATGAACCCCGGGCCGAAGTTGCCCTGTATTACGGCAATGCCTCTCAACCCGGTCATCCGCACCGTGGCGACCAGCTGGAACTGTTCCGCGACAAGCGCCTGCGACCGGTCTTGCTTACGCGAAAGGAAGTGAAAAAAGCTTTGGAAAGAACGGTGTTTCTGGATGAGTAGACCGTGCACTCTGTCTCCTGTATTCCACAGAAAAACAAAACGTTCACCGGAAAGAATTAAAACAACTACGTAGTTAACTGGCTTTGTTATGATATAATCAGCAATTATTTGTATATTTGAAAAAAATGCTGTTATGGAATTGTCAGAAATTAAACAGGCTATTGAAAAACTCAGTGAAGAGGAGCGTCAA